>NZ_DAMBQF010000001.1:0-342416 GCF_032062245.1 Soonwooa sp. | reverse complement strand
ACCAGCGACCCTCTGATTAATCCCGAAGTTTCGGGACTCTAACCAACTGACTAAGTGTTCCGTCTGGACTAAAATCTGGATCGACGAGCTTTTCTATAATCTTTCTACTATGCTGTTTTTTAATAAATCGTTCCATCGAAATAGCATCTTTTTCTTGATCTCCGCAAGAGAAAAGTGCTGCAAGCTTCCAAGGTCGATGTTTAGATGTAAAAGTATTAAAGTAGTTTTGTTCGTTATGCTGTTGCAATCTTAATTCTATGTTTGAAGTATATCCAACATAGTAAAGATTGCCAGTTTCTGAATAAATAATGTAAATAAAATACATAATTAAGTATACAAAAAAACACTTACTATTAAAGTAAGTGTTTTAGTAAAGAAGCTCCTCCTGCTGGGCTCGAACCAGCGACCCTCTGATTAACAGTCAGATGCTCTAACCAACTGAGCTAAGGAGGAATGTCCTTCGTTTAAAGTGGTGCAAATATATAACGATTTTATATTCGCACCAAATTTATTTTGAACTTTTTTTGAAAATATTTTTTAGAACCTCCCTGTTATCCACTTAACGATGTCGTTTCCAAAGATTAACACCATTAGTCCAAGTAAGAAAATAACACCTATCATTTGTGCATTTTCTAAAACTTTTTGCGGAACAGGCTTTCCTGTAATCAATTCCCACAATGTGAAAACAACATGACCACCATCTAAGCCCGGAATCGGAATAAGGTTAAGGAATGCCAACCAAACAGAGAACATAGCGGTAAAGCTCCAGAAAAACTCCCAATTAATAGTCTCTGGCATTTGTTTGATGATACCAATTGGTCCAGATACTTTTTTGTAGCCTTCAGTTTTACTGTTAAAGATAATTTTGAACTGCTTAACCTGCATTACCAATACATCGATAGTTCTTTCAAAGCCTCTTGGGATAGACTCTAGGAAAGTGTAGCTTTTAACAACTTGCGTTTTATCAAGTTCTTTTTGCGCTAAAGCCCCATTAATACCGAAACCTAATTTACCATCTTTACCAAGTGTCGTTTGTAAAGTTTCAACTTGATTATTTCGATCAACTTTTACTGTAATTGGTTTTCCAGCATTTTGTAATAAAGCTGTAGTCACTTGATCGTAATATTGTGTTGGTTGATTATTAATCTCAATAATTTTGTCACCCTTTTTCAGTCCCATTGCCGCTGCAGGAAGATTAGGTGCAATGCTATCTACAACTGCTGGAAAACGGTTACTGAAATACAATTTTGCTTCATTTGCTTTCAAGACTTCTGCAACACCATCTTCATTAACAGGGAAAGTCACCTCCTTACCATCACGCAATACAGTTACATTATTTGCAAAAAGCATATTCATAATAGAAGTTTGCATGCGCTCTGCAGGCTTACCATCTATTTTTAAAATTTTATCTCCAGTTTTAAGACCCATTTTTTCGCCTTCTGGAGTGACTGCGATTCCAGCTTCAAACTTTGAATTGTCGTAATATTTTTCACCTTTAAAATAAGAAAGACAAGAATAAATTAGCCACGCCAAAAAGAAGTTAACCGTAACACCTCCTAACATAATGATAAGACGTTGCCAAGCTGGCTTGCTACGGAATTCCCAAGGTTCTGCTGGTTTTTTAAGTTGATCGGTGTCCATACTTTCATCAACCATACCTGCGATTTTCACATAACCACCGAATGGAAGCCAACCAATACCATATTCGGTTTCGCCGATTTTCTTTTTAGCAATCGAAAACCAGGGATCAAAGAATAGATAGAACTTCTCAACTTTAGTTTTAAAAAGTTTTGCTGGGATAAAGTGACCAAGCTCATGTAGAATAACAAGGATAGAAATACTCAGTATAAATTGAAATAACTGTTCTGGTGCCATTTATTTTGTTTAAAATTAAATTATGCAAAGGTAAGCAATTGGAGTTACATTTGTTTACAAGAAAAAGACCCTATCCGTAGATAAGGTCTTTTTTAACTATTTTTATAAATAATTTCTTATTTCAAAACATATTTGAATCCTAAAGTAAAGCGTCCTGCTTCGAAGTTAGAATCATTAGAAAGATTCCACCAAGGCTTCCAGTCAAAGCTCATTGCTAATGGAGCAGATGCGATTTTGTATTCTAAACCTAATTGTGGTCTAATAGCAAACGAAGTATCGCTATCTCCTCCAGCTTTCCAAAATGTAAGTTGTGGACCAACACCGATGTACCATCCAAGACCACCAGCACCGTTGAATTTTTGATTGTAGGTATAATCTGCACCTAATACAGTAGTGTTATCTCCAAACAATACTTGTACGTTACCTGCATTTCTTCCATCGAAAGAGTGCTTATATTGAGGACCAAATAATGTTGGACCATCTCCTAAATCTACTGCAAGACCTAATGCGTCTCTATATGACTGCGCATTTGCAAATTGACTCCCTAGTGCTAATGCACCTAATAAAGCGATTGATTTAACTAAGTTTTTCATTATTGTAAATTTTAATAGTTTGTGTAATATTTCTTATTCTGATTTTCTATAAATTAACCACGACTCCTAAGCCGCCACGGTTTCCTAATTCTACAAAACCTCCAAAGTTCTCTGTGAAGAAGTATCTAACACCAACATGTGCCCCAAAATCAAAAGTATCGCCCAAAACGCCTAGAGTTACACCTGGATAAATATCCAAATTGTTATCTAAATTAAGTAAATCATGCAAGTGATAATTAAAGCGTCCATGTATTGAAAAGTCAGATTTAGAATCGTTTTTTCCAAAATAGAGACCTAATCCCGCTCCTACCGAAATGGCATCTGCGATACCATAATCGTAACTACCTTTAAGACCTAGACCTTCACTTCCATAAAAATTAAGACCTGCTTGTACCTTTTGATCGCCTTTTCCATTCCAAGCCTGAGCCGAAGCTGTTGTCATCATAAAGCAACCTAAAGCTGCTAACATCAATTTCTTCATATTATTTCTTCTATTTAAGTCCTAATCAAAAATAAGACCAAGAATTTATGGAGCGCATAATTTTTTAATAAAAAATAACAAAATATCGTGTTAAAATAGTCATAATTAAGTGTTTTAGATTCTTAAATAATAGTTTATTTTAAATTGTTCTAATGTTAATTGGATTAAATCTTTGCAATATTTATAAGCTTTTTAACTTGTTGTTATCGATTTTTGAAATATATGGCAACTAAAAATGCCATGTTTTTTGACTAATTTTGCCAAACTTAAGATTATATCTAATGAAACAATATTCCTCAATACGAAGCGTACAGATTTTAGCACATGTTCTACAACAATATGGCATCGATAAGATTGTTGTATCACCAGGTTCTCGAAACGCGCCTTTGGCAATTCATTTTTCCGAAATGGACGAGATGCAATGTTATAGTATTGTGGATGAGCGCTCTGCAGGTTTTGTAGGAATGGGGATGGCTAAAGCTCTTAAAAAACCTGTTGCATTAACGTGCACCAGTGGATCGGCAGCGACTAATTATTACCCTGCGATTGTTGAAGCATTTTATCAAAATATCCCGTTGTTGATTTTAACAGCAGATCGACCTGCTAATTATGTTGATATTTTTGATGGACAAACGATTCGCCAGAATCATCTTTATCAACAACATTCCTACGGCGATTTTCAGTTAAAAGAAGATAAAGAAGAAGGTTCTTATGATTATAATCTTGATATTGTGAAAAAAGCAGTCGAATTATGTTTTGAAAAAAGCGGACCTGTACATATTAATATTCCGTTAAGTGAGCCTCTTTATAATCTAGTCAACGAACTTCCTGTTTTACCAAGTGTTGAGTCAACGATTCAAAAAAAGAAATTCGATTTTTTACCAAGTTTGACCGCAGAATGGAATACTTCAAAACGAATTTTGATTTTGGTTGGAAGTCAAGATCCAAATCCTGAGTTGCAAATGCAATTGTCGCAATTGGTTAAAAATCATAGCGTTGTAGTTTTAACGGAAGTAACTTCGAACTTAAACAACGAAAAATTCTTCTCACATATTGATCGTTATATTTTTAATTTTAATGAAGAAGATTTCAAAACTTATGCGCCAGATTTGTTGATTACAGTTGGTCAAAATGTTGTTTCTAAGAAGGTTAAGAAATTTTTACGTGAAGCAAAACCAAAACATCATTGGCATGTTGATGAGAACTGGCAACCAGACACTTACTTTGTTTTAGACCGAAATATTGAAGCAAAGCCAGAAGTGTTTTTCTCTAAATTGTTGAATAATATCAATCTAGAACCATCGCCATATTACAATTTGTGGGATGTTTTGAGAGATAAAGCCGATGCGCGTCACGATGCTACACTTCCAAAAATTGGCTATTCAGATTTTTACTTGTTTAACATGCTTTCGGACTTTATTCCTGCCAATTATAAAGTCCATTTTTCAAACAGTTCGGCTATTCGTTATGCTCAACTTTTTGATTTTAATAAATATGATTGTTATTGTAATCGCGGGACAAGCGGCATCGATGGTTGCACCTCAACTGCGATGGGATTTGCGATGATGACTGATGAGCCAACACTTTTGATAACTGGAGATATTAGCTTTTTCTACGACATCAACGGACTTTGGAACCAATACATTCCGCCGTTTGCGCGAATTGTGATTTTTAATAATGGTGAAGGCAACATTTTCAGAATTATTCCGGGACCGAGTGATACCAACGCGGTCGATGAGTTAATTGCCACACAACATCACAAAAGTGCCGAACTTTTAGTAAAACATTTCGGTTTCGATTACATAAAAGCGGAAGACGAATTGAGTCTAGATCGAGTGATTGAGTCTTTCTTTAAACCTGGTCAAAAGCCAAAAATCCTTGAAGTGATGACAAAAGGACATCATAATGAAGATAAGTTAAAAGCTTATTTTGAAAATTTAACACAAACTTTATAAATCGTCTATATCCAAAATTTTGGAAGGTAGATTTTTAATTCTTGAAATAGGATAAACGAAATTTTCATCAAAATCATTCAATGCATTAATGATTTGCAAATGAGAGAATTCCAAAATATTATCAACCGAAATTGCTGTTGACTTTATTTGTCTCTGTTTTAAAAGATGTTGTCTTTGTACACCATTTAACAAATAAGTTTCGGGCGTGTACCAAGTTTTATCTTTTAAGAAAAGCAAATTGCTAAAACTGGTATCAGTTACATTTCCGTTTTGTAGAATGATGACTTCGTTAGCGTGCGATTTTTGTTTTAAAAGATCTAAGTTTTTTCTATCAATATACTTAAATTGATAGTTTAGATTATCATCAGTAACTAATTCGAAATCTTCAATTTCTGAGATAGAATAAGGTAACATTTGGGTTTTAAAATTATTTTCTAAATCGTAAACTAAACGGAATTTGTACAAGCCATCTTCGTCATGATTCAAATTTTTAAAAACTTCTAAAACATCAATTCGACAATCTTTTTCGAAGTGCGAAAAAGTCTCAATCATTCGTTGTTGATGCAATTCTGCAAGGAAGATTTTTTGATCTTCCACTTTGATACTTTCAATAAATTGGAGCATAAATTTTATTTTTCACTTCTTCGTATTCGTCGAGTAATTGGCTTTGATGCGTAATGCCACCGCCGCTTTTAAAAACAAACTTGTCGCCTTCTTTTTCAATAAAACGAATCATGACGCAAGAATCTAAATTTTCGCCATCAAAAAAACCAGAAATGCCAGAATAAAAACCTCGATCATAATTTTCGGCTTCCAAAATTATTTCTAAAGTTTTCTTTTTTGGTGCGCCAAGAATGGAGCCAGCTGGCAAAAGAAGATTAAGAATGCTACCGATTTTATTCTGAAATTTAGGTTTTAATGTTCCTGAAATTTCCGAACTCATTGCAAAAAGATTTTTTTGTTGTGTTTGGATATAATCAATCCGTTGAAATTGATCCACTTTAACATCATTTGCGACCATACTTAGATCATTTCGCAGCAAATCTACAACGGTATAATGTTCAGCCTTTTCTTTAATGTTGGCTTTCAGAAGTTCTTTTGCATTAGGAATATCGGCATCTATTGTACCCTTCATTGGATGTGTAACAATCTGATTGTCTTTTATTTCAATAAAAGTTTCGGGAGAAAAAAATACAAATTTATTCGGAATGCAAGCTTTATATTTTGCTTTAGAATGTGCAAAAACTTCTTCTAAAGTATAATTAATTTTGATCGGTGTTTTTCTGGTATAATTTACTAAATATGAGTTGCCTTTCTTCAAATTTTCTTGAACCAAATCAAATCCTTTTCGGTAAGATTCTAAAGATTCAGCATTAAAGCTAAGATTGAATTTTTTATTACTAAATACTGCTTTACTAGCACTTTGTATATTTGGAAATTCTATTTTAATATTCGAATTTTTAAGTTCACTTTCTGTTAAAAGAATCATTTTTTCTTTTAGAAAATCAATAAAAAACACAAACGGAATTTTTGACAAAGAAAGTTTGTCAATAGCTGCGAAATCAAAATGAATTTCTTGTAACATTCTTTTATTAGGCTTTGAAGCTTTATTTTTGCAGCTCAAATATAAACCAATATGGAGAATACTCCCAACAATTCTGAAATCAATATTGTACTTTCTCGTGCTTTTGCTTTGTGGAGCAATACGATGAAGTTCCAGATAAGTTTTAGCATTTTTTATTTTGCGATACTTTTAGTTTTGGCATCTTTTGCGTTTAATTATTTCGGAATTAATAAAAAGGTTGAAGACTTTGCACCATTGATGCAGTCGGATCCAGATGCTTTCATGGCAAAACTTCGAGAACTTGCGGTGACACCAGAATATTCGAATTTTGTGTATGTTATTGTTTTGATAAAAGCTTTGGTTTTCCCTCTTAATATTGGGATGTTTAAAGTCTATGCCATGAAGGAGATGGGCGAAAATCCTGGTCTGAACGATATGTTGGCGGGTTACCAAGGCGTTAGTTTTTTCAAATATTTCACCTACGGGATTTTTTGGGGTTGCGTATATTACCTATGTTCTATTTTTGCGCCTTTGCTGTTGGTTTGGGTTTTAGTTACTTTTTTTGTTAGTCCATTGATGTTTTTTACTAACATTAATAGTTTTCAGGCGATTGGTAAGAGCTTTCAGGGGATTCGTGACAACTTTTTCATTATTTTCGTTTGTACAATTGTTGCGATTTTATTTTCATATTCTGGTATTTTGATGTTTGGATTTGGAATATTATTGACCTTTCCGTTTTGGAATGCTATCATTTATTCGTGTTTTCGACAGATTTTTACTGTGAAAAATTAAAATTTTTATATAATTAATCTAAATCTTTAGAAAAAATTGTAATTTGGAACAACAAAAAATAAAATATGGAAACATTTAACGAATTTGATTCGCATGCAAAAGTCCCAGCTAAGAACACGGGCGACATTATTTCTCATGCTTTTGAGACATACAAAGGTGTAGTGCTTTACGCAATTGTAACGATGATTCTTTACCTTATTATTTCTTTTATAATCCAAGCCATTTCTGGATTTAACTCTCAAGCAATTTATGAAGAAGCTATGATAAGTGGCGGTCAGATTGACTATTTAGCAATCCCAGGACTTAAAACTTATTATGCAATTTCGTCTTTCTTTGGGCTTTTATTGTCTCCACTATTTTTGGGATTAATTTATATTTCTCATAAAGTAAATACTAAACAACAAGTTTCTTTCTCAGATTTGTTTTATGCTTACAAAGAGAATTTAATTAACATTATTGTTTATAGTTTAATAACTGGTATTATTTTAACGATTGGATTCTCTGCTTGTTTAATTCCTGGTTTATTATTAATGCCATTATTTTTTATTGGTTATCCAATTTTGATTTTCGAAAAAGCGAGTGCAATTGATGCAATAACAAAGGCTTTTAACATCGCTAAAGAAAATTATGGTACCTTTTTAGGTGTTGCGGTGTTATCAGCGATTATTAGTTTTGCTGGTATTATCCTTTGTGGTATTGGACTTTTGGCAACAGCGCCATTTTATCTAACTGCTGCTTATTCATTATATATTGCATTTGTTGGACTTCCAAAACAAATTACTTACAATTCTTAATTAAATAAAAACAATTAAAGTGCCTAACTCTGAAAAACAAATTAGCGGAAACGTTATTAAACAAATTGCCCTTATCTTACTGATTGTCATATTGGTTGGGCTCATTTGCTACAATCTCGCCTTATTTATACCTTCTTTGCTAGGCGCTTTAACTTTATATATCATCTCGCGAAAATATCTTTTGTATCTTCTCGAAGTTAAAAATTGGAAACCATCTTTAGCTGCCACAGTTATAATAATTGCAACGCTGCTAATTCTTATTCTACCAGTGTATTGGATCGTAGATATGCTCATTGAGAAGTTGGGAAATGCCCAAGCTTATATGGGAAAATTCAATGCATTTATCGATAAAGTGCATGATTATGTCTATGCGCAAATACATGTTGATATTCTTAGCAAAGAAAATCTTGACAAACTAAAAGCTGCAGCTGGCAAGTTTTCAACATCGGCTCTTAGTACAACTTTTAATACATTCACGATTATATTTTCGATGTATTTTATCTTGTATTTTATGCTGGTTGATCCTCGTAAGTTTGAGAAATTACTTACAAATGCAGCACCTTTCAAAAAAGCAAATATTAATTTATTAGGCGAAAAAATCCGAAAAATGGTAATTGCAAATGCGATCGGAATTCCCGTAGTTGCACTTGGACAAGGTATTGTTGGATTAGTCGGTTATTTTATTTTTGGAGCACCGAGTCCAGTCCTTTTATTTGCCTTGACATTTGTTGCAAGTATGATCCCAATAGTTGGAGCTGCACTAGTCTATGTTCCGGTTTGTATTTTTATGATTGCGGAAGGCCAAACAGGTCCAGGGCTAGGATTAGCTGCTTATTGTTTGGTTGTAGTTGGTTTAACAGACAATCTACTTCGATTTACATTATTAAAAAAACTAGAAAACATCCACCCTCTAAATACGGTCTTCGGAATTATTGCAGGGATGAATATCTTTGGTTTTTTAGGTTTAATATTTGGGCCAATTTTGGTGTCTGTGACGGTTTTATTAATTCAGGTTTATCGCAACGAATTTTCCGACGATGACGACGATTCTCCGAAAGATATTTTATTACCTGATAATGAAGAACTTGAGCAAAAAGTCGAATTAATTATATAAAATGACGCCCGAAATTCTACAAGAGCTTTGCAAGATAAAAATGCCATTTGGAAAGTATAAACACGAGTGGATTATTGATCTTCCAATTTCCTATCTAGAATGGTTCAATCGCAAAGGTTTTCCTCAAAACAAATTAGGTTCTCAGTTAGCAACGATTTATGAAGTTAAACTTAATGGTTTAGATCATATCTTTACAGCGATACGTGAGCACAAAAAGCCCGAAGCTCCTTCTAAACCTCGGGTTTATAAATTGTAAATTTAATCAATTAAGCTTTCAAAGCTGCGATTTCGTCACGTAATTTGGCAGCTGCTATAAAGTCTAATTTCTTGGCAGCTTCTTCCATTTCTTTTTGTTTTTGCTCAATTAATTTCTGAATATCTTCATTCGCATAGGTTGCTTTAACTTCTGCAACTTCTTGTAATATAGATTTTTGAGTATATTTTTCATCAGGGAAATCTTTGCTCCTACCTACAAGATTTTCACTAATTTTTTTATTCAAGGCAGTTGGTACCAGACCGTTTATTTCATTATAACGGATTTGTTTTTCGCGTCGATACAAGGTTTCATCGATAGTAGCTTGCATCGATTTTGTTATTTTATCCGCATACATAATCGCTTTACCATTTACATTTCTTGCTGCACGACCAACAGTTTGTATCATCGATCGGCGACTTCTTAACATACCTTCTTTATCTGCATCCAAAATCGCAACCAACGATACTTCTGGTAAATCCAAGCCTTCTCTTAATAAATTAACACCAATCAACACGTCGAAAAGACCTAAACGCAAATCCTGCATAATCTGGATACGTTCAAGTGTTTCTACATCAGAGTGAATGTAACGTGTTCTTATTCCGAATTTTGTGAAATATTTGGTGAGCTCTTCCGCCATTTTTTTGGTTAAAGTTGTTACCAAAGTTCGCTCATCAACTTCTGATCTTTTTTGTATTTCTTCAATTAAATCATCAATTTGATTAAGGCTTGGTCTTACTTCAATTATTGGGTCTAAAAGTCCAGTCGGACGGATAATTTGCTCGATATATTCACCACCAGTTTTCTCTAATTCATAATCTGCTGGCGTTGCTGATACATAAATAACCTGATTTTGCATTTGTTCAAACTCAGGAAACTTCAACGGACGATTGTCCATCGCTGCAGGCAAACGGAAGCCATATTCAACCAAAGATTCTTTGCGACTTCGGTCGCCGCCATACATCGCATGAACTTGAGGAATGGTTACATGGCTCTCATCAATAACCATCAAAAAATCTTTCGGGAAGTAGTCCAGGAGACAGAAAGGTCGAGATCCAGGCAATCTGCCATCCATATAACGAGAATAATTTTCGATACCAGAACAGTAACCAAGTTCTTTTATCATTTCTAAATCTAATTCTGTACGCTCTTGTAAACGTTTTGCTTCTAAAGGTTTTTCGATCGAATTAAAAAAATCAACTTGCTTAACCAAGTCATCCTGTATATCTCGAATCGCACCTTGCATGGTTTCTGGTGAAGTAACAAACAGATTCGCAGGATAGATATTAATTTGTTCAAAATTAGCTTCTACATTTCCATTTACAGGGTCAAAGCTTTGGATTTTTTCAATTTCGTCACCGAAGAATTGAATTCTAACTGCGTTATCTGCATAAGCTGGAAAAATGTCTACAACATCACCTTTTACTCGGAAAGTTCCTCGCTGAAAATCATTTAAAGCTCTAGAATATAATGCGTTAACTAACGAGTGAAGAAGTTTGGTTCTTGATATTTT
The DNA here is from genome assembly GCF_032062245.1 of Soonwooa sp. Classification (NCBI taxonomy): domain Bacteria; kingdom Pseudomonadati; phylum Bacteroidota; class Flavobacteriia; order Flavobacteriales; family Weeksellaceae; genus Soonwooa; species Soonwooa sp. The sequence continues at coordinate 331,482 of NZ_DAMBQF010000001.1, read as the reverse complement.
TTCATTTTTCTCAATTGTAATCAAAGATTTATGAAATTCGGTTGGATTTCCGATACCATAAATACACGATACAGAAGCGACAATCAACACATCGCGACGTCCCGAAAGTAGGGAAGCGGTTGCCGATAGACGAAGCTTTTCAACTTCTTCGTTGATGCTGAGGTCTTTTTCGATGTATGTTCCAGTCGTTGCAATATAGGCTTCTGGTTGATAATAGTCGTAGTAACTTACAAAGTATTCTACCGCATTATCTGGAAAAAACTCTTTAAACTCCATAAAAAGCTGTGCCGCCAAAGTCTTATTATGCGCCAAGACAATCGTCGGCCGTTGGATTTGGTTGACAACATTTGCGATGGTAAAGGTTTTACCAGAACCCGTTACGCCGAGTAGCGTTTGATATTTTTCACCAATTTGGAGGCCTTTTACCAGTTTTTCGATGGCTTGTGGTTGATCACCAGTCGGTTGATATTCAGATTGAAGTTTAAAATTCATACATCAAAATTACGAAAAGCAATTTTTCTTTTGAAAATTATTTTAGCTAAGTTCTTCTTGGTTTTAAAAGTGATTAATTTCACACAGATTTTTAAAAACAATATTCTGTTAAATACAGTTGAATGTTTATATTAATTGCGAATGAAGATTACTTATGTTTAGTTTAGTAATAATTAGAAGTATGTTATTTTAATTATATATAATGTTATTTAGTCATAGTATGTTAAAATATTATTTTTTTTTGATGCTAAATTCTTAAAAATATAACCTTTTATGCCAACAAAAAATTTTTATGAAATACCTTTATTTACGAAATGTAAAACTTTCAGTTTTGAGTTTTGCATTACTAGGTGGCATCGCGAATGCCCAAGTTTTTGAAATCCCTAAAGGAGACACAGGACCAGTAACTTACGCATCAAAAGTTAATAATGATGGCTTAGTTCTTTTAAAAACGAATAAAGCCAATTATACGTGGACAGAGCAACAAGGTTTAAAAATGATAGATTCTTTATCGAATGACAGCCTTATTCCTGGTAATCCTTCTTTGTCAGCCAATGGATCTGTCTATGCTTTAGCAGCAACCAATCCACAGAATAATCAAGTAGAAGCAGCAACTTATAATCCCGTAACAAAACAATATAACTTTATTGGAGGAATGGGCGCAGCTATTGATGGCAATACAACTGCACCTTTTGCTATTTCGGCGGACGGTACTGCGATTGTTGGTGGCGGATGGATTAATAATATGAATATGAACGCCTTCAAGTGGACTGCAGCTACAGGTTTGGTTAATTTGGGAAGTTCTATTGCAGAACGTAATACAAGAGCCAATGGCATCAGTGCAGATGGATCGACTGTTGTTGGATGGCAAGAAAGCGACTTCGGAAGTTGGGATGCTGTATATTGGAAAAATGGACAACAACATTATATAACAGATCAACAAGGTGCTAAAGTTTGGGAAGCATTAGATATTTCTGCAAACGGTAAATGGATTATCGGTGGAGCTTATAACTATAATGCTTGGAAATGGAGCGAAGAAACAGGTCTTGTTGTTATCCCCCATCCTAACGCACAAGATGGTTACATTGGATTTGCAAACGCAATTAGTGATGACGGTAGCGTGATTGTAGGTAACCAAAGTGCGACTCAAAATGTTGGACTGCCTAATGAAGGCTTTATCTGGACACAAGCGACAGGTCGTATATCTCTTAATACGTATGTTGATAATTTAGGACTGAACAGAAATGGCCTTAACCTTACTTTCCCAACAGGGATTTCTGGTGATGGTAAAATGATAAGTGGTAACGGACTAAATTCTAATAACAAATATGTTCCGTTTTTGATTAAGTTGCCAACTTCTCTTTCTTGTGCTGAGCAAAAAGTAACTGCAGATAATTTTGGCGGTTCAGCGGTTTTCGGATCAACAAAATCAGCATTTGATATTCCAGTTGGTGCACAAGGTTTTACCGCTTATGGTGTTAATATTAACGTTTACGAAACGGATGCTACAGCGACACCAACTTTCACGGTTAAGTTATATGACAACGCAGGTAACAATGTGCCTGGAACTGAGCTAAAATCTTTAACAGCAAGCATTAAGGGAAAAACATTAGTTGGAAATGCTGAAGGTAGTAATGTTTATAATTTTGTTTTAGGTTTTGATACGCCGATGACTCTAGATGCTAACAAAACTTATTGGATGTCTGTAGATTCTAATACTGGAGGATGGCAAATTACAGGGCCTAGTAACATTGGTGCTGGTATGGCAATTAGCCCTGCGCCAGGTATGTGGATTACAATTCCTCAAGAATTAATTTATGGTATCGAATGTTCGGTATTAGCGACTTCTGATGTTAAAACTGAAAGGTTAACATTCTATCCAAACCCAGTTAAAGATGTTGTTAATTTCAATACTAAAAAAGAAATCAAACAAGTTGTTGTTTATAATATTGCGGGACAAATCGTTTCTTCAAAATCTCAGATTAAAGATGCGAAACTTAATATGTCACAATTAGCGCCAGGAACTTATCTTCTTAAAGTTGAGCTTGCTGATGGACAATCGCAAACACTTAAAGTAATTAAAAATTAAAATTTAGTTTTTATTTTTAAACTCAATAAGCCTCGATTTTTCGGGGCTTTTTTGTTTTTATTATTAAATGAAATTCAGACTGTTTTTAAGTTTAAATCAAAAAAATAAAAAATAACTAACTTTACGAATCACGCTTTTTGAATGTTAAATTTTAAACTTAAAATTATGAAAATCAATTATAAAATATTTGCAGTTGTTGCCTTAAGTTTTTTATGTTCCTGCGACTCCAAATCCCAAAATAAATCTAACGCAACAAAGTCTGTCGAAACTGGGAAACCAAACTCTGTGGATCTGGAGCCAGCATTTCCGGGACAAACAAGAATTCCTGCCGTTAGATCCAAAACCGAATATAAAAGCGAAGTTCTCAATTCTTCTTTAGGAAAACCTTGGGGAATAGCCCAACTTCCTGACGGACGATTTTTGGTAACTGAAAAGTCAGGCTTTGTTAATTTGGTTGGCGCTGATGGAAAAACGAACAAAAAAATTCAAGGTTTTCCAAAAGTTGATGCATCGGGGCAAGGCGGACTTTTGGATGTTGCAGTCGATCCTGATTATCAAAATAATAAAATGATTTTTTGGACTTTTTCCGAACCTTTCGAGAAAGGAAATTTAACATCAGTTGCGAAAGGAAAACTTTCTGCCGACGAGTCCAAAATTGAAAATCCCCAAGTTATTTTTCGAGCAACGCCTTCTTATGATGGCAAATTGCATTATGGAAGTCGTATCGTTTTTGATAAAGACGGAAATCTTTTTGTGAGCACAGGCGAGCGTTCTGATAAAGTTACGCGACCTTTGGCACAAGATTTAACAACCTATCTCGGAAAAATTGTTAGAATTACAAAAGACGGGAAACCAGCTGCAGGAAATCCTTTCCTCCATAGTAAAGATGCAAAACCCGAAATCTATTCTTATGGACATCGCAATGTACAAGGTTTGGCGATCGATCCTTCGACAGGAGAACTTTGGAACTCCGAATTTGGACCACGCGGTGGCGACGAAATTAATTTAATAAAACCCGCAAAAAATTACGGCTGGCCAACAATTACCTATGGCATCGAATATAGCGGTGATAATATCGGAAAACATATTTCTCAGAAAGAAGGTATGGAGCAGCCCGTTTATTATTGGGATCCAGTGATTTCTCCGAGCGGAATTACGTTTTACACAGGCTCTATTGACGAATGGAAAAACAATCTGTTTATCGCTTGTCTCAGCGGCGAACATATCGACAGAATCGTCATTAAAGATAATAAAGTTGTTGGAGAAGAACGCCTATTAGAAGATGATGGCGAACGTTTTCGAGATGTCTTGGATGCAAAAGATGGATCGCTTTACGCCATTACGGACAGCGGAAAACTTTATAAAATTTCTAAAAAATAAAAACAAAATCCTGAGTTGTGGCTCAGGATTTTTTTATGCGATCGGCTCTTTTGACACCATGAAAATCTTTTAGATAAAATGGTTCAAAATAAGCAACATCTTCAAAATCTTTATTATTAAATTTTTCCACCGCTTTTTTAATTAAATATTGAGCTGATGGATAAATTGTAGCATCAAAACTAGCATTGGGAAGATTAAGAATGTCTTGTGCTTTTGTCACGCCATCACCAACAAATAAAACTTTTTCTTCTTTTAAATCTTGGAAAGAATTTTCATCCAAAACCAAAGCTTCGGTTGCCGAAATTTCGTTGCCAGTCTTTCCGTCATAAGCTGCGGTGTAGACTTCCATTCTTCGCGCATCAATCAACGGAATTATTTTGTCAAATCCTTGATTGACAAATTTTTCAACCATGCTATCTAAAGAATTAATTGATAGCAGAGGAAGGTTTAATCCAAAACAAAATCCCTTTGCAGAAGCTGCACCAATTCTTAATCCTGTGTAAGATCCGGGACCTTTCCCAAGGCACACAGCGTTGAGATCTTTTAACTCAATTTCGGCACCTTCCATTGCCCATTCTACAAAGGTATGTAGGCTTTCGGATTGTTTATAATTTTCGGAAACCTCCTCACAAAGACAAAGTAACTTATCACCATCAGAAATAGCGACAGAACAGTTTTTAGAAGAAGTTTCGATATGTAAAATTTTCATTTTTTTTGTAAATAATTGATCGTTTAACTTAGCTTTAGAAAGCCATTGTTTTTAATCTCTTTATGGATGTCAGCAATATCTTCAGGAATGTTGTTTTTTGTCAACCAATTGACGTCTAGACCGTGATGCATCGCGGTCATCATAAAGTGGTCGTTGTCGCCAATGCTGTTCCCGAGAATTTGTAAATTTTCTCTAAACTCATATTGATCATCTTCATGCAGTTTTACAATCGCCATTAATATTTTAAAAATTCTTGCCAAAGCCGGAATGTAGAATTTTTCGCCTTGTCTTCTCGAGAAATAAGCGAGTTGTTCTTCCAGATTTGGGACAAGTTTCGTCAACATATAAAGGTTAAGCCAAATATCACCGAATTTGTCTTTTGTTATTTTGACATGTTCGGTAATCATCCCGCTCATATAACGAACATCCATCGACAGATAGCCTGGCGATTTAAAATGTTTGATAGCGCTTTCAATTTTTTTGTCAAGAATCTCTTGCAGTTGGTTGCGTTTGTCCTCAACCGATTCTTCGCTCAAAAGTTCGTATTGAAGACGTTTAGCAAGAATAATATCCTTCTTTAAAAGTCTTAAAATCAATTTATCCTTTTCCTTGTCCGGAATATTGGCGAGTGCGTCCTTAAAATCTTGTTCGAATGTCATCTTGTAAAATTCTTTGTCAAAATTAGTTTTTTATTTCCACACTTTGTCGTGACCACAACTTCCAGTCGCCAGCTTTTTTAATCCAAATTTCTAAAACCGACAAATCCATTGCAAAATCATAGCTTTTGTAAGTTCCGACGACATGAACAATTCTGCGAATAGAAGCGGTTTTTTTATAAGTTTTAAAATCTTTTAATGCGATTTGGCTTACAGATTTGTAATCGACTTTTTTAGAAATAACATCTTTTTTAAAATCGTGAATATTTTGTATCCAACCATTAGAATGTCCAAAACTAACATCTTCAGCAAGCAAATTAAGAATATTAGGATTGTTAGTTTGCATCAAACTGTCCAAAGTTCTGACTTGAATTTCTAAAGTTCTATCTAAAGTTTGTGCCGAAAATAGACTTAAACTAAATACTAAAATAAATAAGCTTAAATATTTGTAAATCATTACTTTTTGTAAATCGTTCTTGGTTCTGCTTGCGCTTTTGGATAAATGCAAAGTTCTGCAATCGAAACACGATCAGGAGCATTAATACAATAAGAAATGGCATCTGCAATATCTTCGGCTTTCAAAGCTTCGTAACCTGCGTAGACCGTTGCAGCTCTTTCCTCATCGCCTTTGAAACGAATTTTAGAAAAATCTGTAGCCACAGCACCTGGCTGAATATTGGTCACTTTAATCCCGAATTCTGTCAGCTCGATTCGCATGCCTTCGGAAATGGTATCAACTGCTTTTTTGCTCGCACAATAGACAACGCCGTTTGCGTAAGTTTGTCTTGCTGCAACAGACGAAATGTTCACGATATGTCCAGAGTTTCTAGTTTTCATCTGCGGAATAACTTGTTTTGAAACATAAAGCAAACCTTTCACATTACCATCTATCATCGCATCCCAATCGTCCAAATCTCCGTTTTCTAAAGAGTCCAAACCATTCGCATTTCCAGCGTTGTTGATGAGAATATCAATGTTTTTAAAATGATCAGGAATGTTTTTAAAAGCATTTTCAACCTGATTGCGATCACGAACATCAAATGTTAAGGTGCAAACTTCGGTTAGTTGAGAAAGTTCGTTTTTTATCGTTTCTAAAGCAGCTTCGTTTCGTCCACAAAGGATAAGTTGATGCTTTTGTTGTGCTAAAAGATAAGCGGTTGCTTTACCAATTCCTGACGTTGCGCCGGTTATGAGAGTTGTTTTCATTTAGATTAAATTTCTTTGCAAAGCTATTTCATTTTTGAGTTTTAAGCTTTGTTTTTCGATAGATAATTTCAGTTGATTTGAGTATTTTTACACTTTCAAATTCAGTTTATGACAGATCTTCCAGGCTTGGCCATCAAAGATTTTTACGAAAAAAAATTAAAATCAAAACTTTATGTTCATGATCAATTTGGTCCGAAAGTAGAAATGCCGATTTCGATGTATTTCCGCAATGAGGTCGAAATGCCAGAATTGGAGGATATTGCGTTAGAAAATTGTGAAGGTCGCGTTCTTGATGTTGGCGCAGGCGCAGGGTCTCACGCTTTGGCTTTGCAAGTGAAAGGATTCGACGTTTCAGCATTAGAAATTTCGCCCTCGGCTTGTGGAGTTATGGAATCTCGTGGCGTAAAACATGTAATTTGTGCCGATTTTTTTAAGTTTAATTCAGAGGAAAAATACGATACGATTTTACTTTTGATGAATGGTATTGGACTTTGCGGAACAATTGAAAATCTAAAAACGTTTTTAAAAAAGGCGGAAGAACTTCTTAACGAAGATGGAAGATTGGTTTTTGACTCGTCAGATACGATCTATATGTACGAACATGATATTTTGCCAGAACGCTATTATGGTGAAGTAGAATGCGCTTATTCCTATAAAAATCTTAAAACAGATTTCTTTAAATGGTTATATATTGACCAAGATAAATTGCGAGAAGTTGCAGAAGAATTGGGCTGGGAAATGAAAGTCCTTTTCGAAGATAATCATTATCAATATTTAGTAGAACTAAAAAAATAAAGCTCGGATTAACCGAGCTTTTATATTAATTAGCATTGTTGTCAATAACTAAAGAATCGAAAAGTAGCTTAACTCGCACTTTAGATTCTATCGGCGTTGTGTCGCAACTTGCTGGTATCCATTTTCCTTTTAGTTTTTTTACGGCAGATTTTAGATCTTCATAAAAATAACGTGTATTAGGAACATCTGGACCAACGTTAATTTGCTTAATGTCACCAGATTTACTGATGGTTAAATCAATATAAAAATGTCCGTCTGCTGCATAAGCATCCGAATTAAGATATTGATTGATTCTTTTCTTAAGGTCCGTACTTAATTGTTGTTCGCCCTCAGAATATTTTACAGAATTAAAAGTATGACCTTGGTCAACAGCGCATGTTTTATCAGCAATTTGATAAATACCACGCAGGTCGTAAGTCATAACATTTTGTGCCGTTTGCAAGCTTACCATACTTTCTGGTGCTTGGTCTTCAACATCGGTTTGCGCAAAAGAGAAAGCCGAAATCAAACTAAAAACTAAAGCTATTTTTTTCATAATTCTAATTTACAAAACTTCGATTTGATTTTTTAATAAATCTTCAAATTCTTCACGTTTTCTTATCAAAGTTGCTTTTCCGTCCAAGAACATCACTTCGGCTGGTTTTAATCTTGAATTAAAATTTGAACTCATTTCAAAACCATAAGCACCAGCATTTCTAAACACTAAGACATCGCCTTCTCTAACCTCGTGCAGCTTTCTATCCCATGCGAAAGTGTCTGTCTCACAGATATTTCCGACAACTGTGTAGATTCTTTCTGGACCTTTTGGGTTAGAAAGATTTTCGATTTTGTGATAAGCATCGTAGAACATTGGACGAATCAAATGATTGAAACCAGAGTTAACACCAACAAAAACTGTTGCTGTTGTTTGTTTAATAACATTTGATTTTACTAAAAAATGTCCACTTTGACTTACTAAATATTTCCCTGGTTCAAACCAAAGTTGGAATTCTTTTCCAGTTTCTTTGGTGTAATCTTTCATCGCTTTGTCAACCTTTTTTCCTAAAGATTTAACATCCGTTTCTAGATCACCATCTTGGAAAGGCACTTTGAAACCGCTTCCCATATCGATGTATTTTAAATTTGGGAAATGATCAGCCAATTCGAACATAATTTCTAAACCTTGCAAAAACACATCTGGATCTTTAATCTCGCTACCCGTGTGCATGTGAAGTCCTTCTACATTGATGTTTGTTGACTTTACAATACGCTCAATGTGGCGCATTTGATGGATCGAAATTCCGAATTTGCTATCGATATGTCCTGTCGAAATTTTATAATTTCCGCCAGCAAAAATGTGCGGATTAATTCTTATAAAAATAGGGTAGTTGCCACCGTGTTTGTTACCGAATTGCTCCAAAATCGAAATGTTATCGATGTTGATATGGACGTTAAAGGCCATCGCTTCCTCGATTTCTGTAATGTCAATACAATTTGGCGTGAAGAGAATTCTGTCTGATGAAAAACCAGCTTTTAATCCAAGCTTGACCTCGTTGATCGAAACACAATCGAGATTAGCACCCTGTTTCTCAACGTATTTCAAGATATTAATGTTGGTCAAAGCCTTGGCAGCGTAGAAAAATCGTGTGTTCTTCGAGAAAGAACCAGTCAACTTTTCGTACTGCACTTTTATCGATTCTACATCGTACACATACACAGGTGTACCGAACTCGTCAGCAATTTTTAATAAATCTTGATTGGTCATTGGATTAAACTAAATTTTTTTGAAAAAATAAACGTGCAAATTTCGGTAATTTTTAGATAAAAACACCAAAACAAACTTGAAATATATAAACTAAACCTGAAATCAGTCTTGTGGAAGTGCTTGTATGTCGAAGTCACCACGCAGAAGTGATAATTGTAATTCGTTTTTTAAATATGGTGAAACGCTAGAAATCGGAATAATCAACTTGTTGATTTTGTCCAAAGTTTGGATTTGATGATAAAGTTCGTAGAATCCAAAACCTTTTAGTTTTCCCTTTTCAAAAACGATAAAAACACGCTCGCCAAGTTGTCTGCCTTGTGAAGTCCAAACTTCGTTGCGTGATTTTAGATTGATTTTTTTTGTAAGATTAATAACATCATGAAGCTCTTGTTGGTTTTTAATAAAACTCAAAGCTTTGAGCCCTTGCGTATAACTTTTGAATTTTAAAAAAGGTTTCGGTTCTGTTTCTTTATTAAATTTTTCAACGCTGTATTTTCCGTTTTTAAAAAACAATCCAAAACTTAGTTTTTGAACTTTACTAAGATTTTTGGTCTTCATAATGAGTTGTGCAATCACTTCATTACCAGTTAATTCGTAATGAATTTGCTCAACTTCGGATTGTATGCTTTTTAATTTTTTAGCATTAGAATTAAACACTTTTTTCGCTGCTTTATAAATGTTGTCTACCAGATCGTAGAAAATAATTTTCCCGTCTTTGTTTTGAAAATAAATAATACCGCGATCTGCTGGCAAATCTTCAGTTAGCTCTTTTATTTTGTTGACGTAATTTTGTGCTTTACTTTCCTCAAACTGTGACTCGATTATTTCGTGATCTTTATCTTTGGTAATCAGTAATTTAAGTAAGTCTAAAGTTGCTCTAGCATCACCACTTGCTCGATGCGCTTCCGACAACGGAATACCAATCGATTTGCAAAGTTTACTTAATGAATAACTTATTTCATTTGGAATTAATTTTTTCGCTAAAGGAATTGTGTCTAAAGTGTTGATTTTGAAATCGTAACCAAGTCTTTTGAATGATTGACGCAACATTCGATAATCGAACTCAATATTATGTCCAACCAAAGTTGAATCTTTAGTGATTTCTACAATTCGTTTCGCAATTTCATGAAATTTTGGTGCAGTTTTCACCATATTTGGCGTAATTCCGGTCAGTTTTTGCACAAAAGACGTGATGTCTGCTTCGGGATTAACCAAAGAGATAAACTGGTCAACAATCTCGTGACCATCATATCGGTAAATTGCAATTTCTATGATGTTTTCTTTGCGGTACGGCCCGCCATTACTTTCTATATCTATTACGGAATACATCTACATTCTAGTTCTTCGTTTCCAAAAACGGGTTTTATCTTCTTCTTCCACCGAGGCCTAACATCCCAAGGATCGCTTTTGCGCCTTCTCGCATCAAGGTATTGGTGAAGGTTCTTCCCGCACTCGATTTCATCACAGATTCGAACATGCCAGGTTCTTCTTTTATCGGTTTTGTTTTTTGGGTTGGTGTAGCAGCTTCAACAGCTTGGTTCATCCTTTGACTCAAAATTTCAAAAGCAGATTCTTTATTAATGCTTTGCTCATATTTTGCAACCATTGCAGATTTGCTTGTCAGTTCCGAAACTTCGGCATCATTAAGGACATCCATTCTCGATTCTGGGGAAATTAAATAAGTCTGCACCAACGGCGTCGGAATACCTTTTTCGTCCAACGCGGTTACAAAAGCTTCACCAATTCCTAAATTCTGAATCAGATTAGCAGCGTTATAGTATTCGGTTGTTGGATAGTTTTCAACCGCTTTTGTAATCTCTTTTTTGTCTTTTGCAGTGAAACCTCTTAACGCATGTTGAATTTTTAAACCCAATTGTGACAATACATTTTCTGGAACATCACCCGGAATTTGTGTGATAAAATAAATCCCAACACCTTTGGATCGGATTAATTTTACCATCGTTTCAATTTGCGATAAAAGCGTTTTGGAAGCTTCATTAAAAATTAAATGCGCTTCATCAATAAATAAAACCAATTTTGGTTTCCCACTGTCGCCTTCTTCAGGGAAAGTCATATAGATTTCAGCAAAAAGCGAAAGCATAAATGTGGAAAACAACTGAGGTTGATTTTGAATATTTGCTACTCTTAAGATATTTACGACGCCTTTTCCATCTCTTGTTTGTAACAAATCATGGACGTCAAAACTTGGTTCTCCAAAAAATGCAGTTGCACCTTGTTGTTCCAAAGCAACAATAGAACGCAAAATTGCTCCCAAAGAAGCTGGCGCAATCGATCCGTAGCTCGCTGCTAACTCCGCTTTGCCGTCTTTATTGTCAGTGACGTATTGAAGAACTTTTTTAAGATCATCCAAATCAATTAATGGCAAACCTTTGTCATCACAATATTTAAAAACGATGGACATGATACTTTGCTGCGTGTCATTTAATCCTAAAATTTTACTTAACAAAATCGGCCCAAACTCTGTTACCGTTGCACGAAGTTTAACACCTTTTTCGCCTGAGATTGTCATCAATTCTACTGGAAAAGCCTGTGGTTCGTAGGGCAATTGTGTTTTGTTATAACGTTCGTCGATAATGGCATTTCGAGTTCCTGCTTCTGCAATTCCTGAGAAATCGCCTTTAATATCGAGCACCAAAGACGGAACACCAGCATGTGACAATTGTTCAGCAAAAACTTGAAGCGTTTTAGTTTTACCAGTTCCCGTTGCACCAGCAATTAGACCATGTCTGTTAATGGTTTTCAGAGGGATAGTTACATTAACTTCAGGTAACACTTCACCATCTAACATGGCTTTTCCTAAAATAATATGTTCGCCTTTTGGGCTATATCTGGAATTAAGTTCTTCAATAAATTTTGCTTTGTCCGCCATTTGTTTGGATTTAAATAAAAAGATAAAGGTAAATAATTTCATTTGAAAAACGCAAGGATAAATAAAATGCTTGCTTGATGTAAATCAATATTAATCTAGCTTTATTTTATTAAATTTGTTAAATACCAAAAAATTAAAGATGAACAGAATAGCAATAATGGATGCCATTATCAATGAACAACAAAAAGTAGTTGATAATCTAGAATATTCAGTTAACAGATATGTGACGGCTTCAAATTTGGAAGAAGACAACACGATTGATCCTGATGACTTGTCTCAACAAGTACAAGCTAAAGATATGCAACTTCGCTTTGAGCAGCTGCTAAATAAAGCCCAAGACGAAATGAGCTTTTTGGTGGTTGAAAGAGATTTGTCGCACAATGAAATTGAGAAAGGTAGTTTGGTCGTGCTGGATGGTGTAATTGTTTTTGTCGGACTTTCTGTCCCAAAATTTGAGTTTGAAAACCAATCTGTCATTAGTTTTTCTACAGAGGCTCCAGCATTTAAGAGTTTAGAAAATCATAAAATTGGAGATAGGATAGATCTTGGTAATCAGTCTTATACTATTAAAGAAATTCTGTAAGAGCTTCTTTTTAATTCCAAATAGACAACATCGATTGTTGCAATTCCTGATTTTTAACATTTTTAAAGTTTAAAGAACGATTTTTGCAACACTACAAACAGAAATTTTACAACTGAAAATATGAAGGTAGAACAAATTTATACCGGTTGCTTAGCACAAGGCGCTTATTATATAGTTTCGGAAAACGAAGCTGCAATTATTGATCCTCTTCGCGAGGTATCGCCTTATATAGCACGTTTAGAAAAAGATAAAGTAAAACTAAAATATATTTTTGAAACGCATTTCCATGCAGATTTTGTATCTGGACATTTGGATTTAAGTCAAAAAACGGGTGCGCCAATTGTTTACGGACCAACAGCAAATCCAGAATTCGATGCTATTATTGCTGGCGATGAGCAAATTTTCGAAATCGGAAAAGTGAAAATAAAAGCACTTCATACGCCAGGTCACACCATGGAAAGTACAACTTATCTTTTGATTGACGAAAACGGAAAAGAAACAGCGATTTTCTCAGGAGACACTTTGTTTTTAGGTGATGTAGGTCGCCCAGATTTAGCTCAAAAATCTGCGAGTATGACGCAAGAAGAGTTGGCTGGTTTGTTATACGACAGTTTACAAAAGAAAATTATGCCGCTTGCAGATGATATCACAGTATATCCAGCGCATGGTGCAGGTTCGGCTTGTGGGAAGAATATGCAAAAGGAGACCGTTGATACTTTAGGCAATCAAAAACGAACAAACTACGCACTTAATCAACCAGATAAAGAAAGTTTTATCACAGAAGTTTTGGATGGACTTTCGGCGCCGCCAAAATATTTTGGGATGAATGTCGCGATGAATAAAGGCGGTTACGCTTCTTTTGACGATGTTATGAAAAAAGGAAAGAATCCATTGTCTGTTGAAGATTTTGAAACGATTGCAGAAAATACGGATGCTTTGATTTTGGACACACGTGGTGCAGCAGATTTCCATAAAGGTTTTATTCCAAACTCTATTAATATTGGTGTGAAAGGCGATTTTGCGCCTTGGGTAGGAGCGATGATTGTTGATGTTAAACAACCGATTATTTTGGTTAGTGATGCAGGGACAGAAGAGGAAGTTATTACGAGATTGAGTCGCGTTGGATTTGACAATGTTTTGGGTTATTTGGACGGAAGTTTCGAAGCTTGGAAAAATGCAGGTAAAGAAATTGATGAGGTTAAAAGAATTTCTCCGCAAGAATTTGCTGAAGCTTTCAAACCAGAAGATAAAGTTATTGACGTTAGAAAAATAGGAGAGTATTCTGCAGAACATATTAATGATGCCTACCACAGACCGCTTGCCGAAATCAGCGAATGGGTTGATAGCATTGACGATACAGAACATTTCTTTTTACATTGTGCTGGCGGTTATAGAAGTATGATTGCTGCAAGTATTTTCAATGCTCGAGGCATCAGAAACTTTACCGAAGTTGAAGGAGGTTTTAATGGAATTAAAAAAACAGAAAAAGTAGCGACAACAGATTTTGTTTGTCAGTCTAAAACTTTGTAATATGAAGAAATATATGATGATGTCGATGCTGGTTGGATTAAGTTTAACATCTTGCCAAACAGTATCTAATGCAAATGTGTCTGAACAAAAAGTGGATATGAGATCTTTGGTTAATGACCCACAAACAACTTTAATCGACGTTAGAATTCCGGAGCAATATTCGGAAGGAACAGCAAAAGATGCGATTAATATTCCTTTAAAAGATTTAGAATCTCAAGTTGAGGATTTAAAATCTAAAGATAAAATTGTTGTTTTCTGTAATACTGGAAAACAAGCAGCTTCCGCAAAAGAACTTCTTAACAAACACGGAATTAAAAATGTGTATTCTGGGACGAGTTGGAAGAATGTTAAAGCGATACAAGAAGAAAGTAAAGCTAAATAATTTATTAACAATTAATTATAAATAAAATGTCTCAAAAATTTCAAGAAATTATTGATTCTGAAAGACCTGTTCTTATCGATTTTTTTGCGACTTGGTGTCAACCTTGTAAAGTGCAATCTTCGGTGTTGACAACAGTAAAAGAAAATATTGGTGAGGGTGCCAGAATTATAAAAGTCGACGTGGATCAATATCCAGCTTTGGCTAATCAATACGGTGTTCGTGGTGTGCCGACTTTAGCAATTTTCAAAAAAGGAGAAATGCTGTACAAAGAAAGTGGCGTCCACGATGTTAACAGATTAACGGCACTTCTAAAGCAGTTTCAATAAACAAAAAATCCGGATCATGCTTCCGGATTTTTTTATTTTAATTCAAACTTATCTGCATCTTTTAAGAACGGATATCTGTCTCGAAATTGTTGTAATTCGTCCAAATCAAATTCGGCGATAACTAGATTGTTTTGTCTTGTCGAGATCTCGGTGCCATCAGCAAACAAAGCCAAAGTACTTTCTTCATAATTAAGATTGTTGCCATCCGTTCCGATTCTATTTAAACCAAAAACAAAAGCTTGATTTTCGATAGCACGCGCTTTTAATAAAGTTTTCCAAGCTTCGACGCGAGTGTTTGGCCAATTCGCCAAATTTAACATAAGGTCATAATCGCCCAAATTTCTTTGAAAAACAGGGAATCTCAAATCATAACAAACTTGCAATAGAATTTTAAAACCTTTGTATTCAATAACTTTTCGTTGATCACCTGAAGTATAAATTTTATCTTCTCCAGAATAAGAAAACAAATGCTTTTTGTCGTAAAACTCAAAACTTCCATCAGGTTTTACAAAGTAAAATCTATTATAGAATTTATCATTTTCGCTTATAGAAACACTTCCTGCAACTGCTGTATTTCGTTGTTTTCCAAAGCTTTGCATCCAATAAAGTGTTTCGTTGTTGCGGTCTGCTATTTCTTCTGCATCCATACAAAAACCTGTAGAAAACATTTCTGGCAAAAGAAAAATATCGGCTTCAACATTAGCTAAAGCAAGTTCAATGTTTTTGTAATTTTCGGTTTTATTTTTCCAAACAATGTCGAGGTTAAGACCAACAATTTTAAGTTTTGACATAATTAAAATTCTTGCTTAAAGTTAAGGATTTAGTTTAAAACAATCGAAGTTGCTGCGTTCGGCTGCCCGTAAAGTTTTCGGTTGAAAGTATGGCGCGTTCTTTACCTGCAAAGAATTTCTTTTTTCCAATTTCAAAAGTTTTATGAATCATTTCGGCGATATTGCCTTCGCCTTTGTAGCGTTCGAAATAACGTTTTTCGCCCAATTTTCCACCATGCATATTTTTAATAAGATTAAGGACTTTGTCCTTTCTATCTGGGAAATGCGTTGTCAACCAATCCACAAATACAGGCTCAACCGTATCGTTTAGCCTTACCAAAGTATAACCAACACTTGTTGCGCCAGCATCCGAAACAGATTTTAGAATAGATAAAGTCTCATCACTTGTCAATGCTGGAATAATCGGCGCAACCATGATATTAACGGGAATTCCGTTTTGGGAAAGGATTTCGATGGCTTTTAATTTATTTTGAGCAGACGAAGTTCTTGGTTCCATAACACGACGTAGCTTTTCATTAAGTGTTGGAATACTCAACGACACCGAAACTAGATTTTTCTCCGACATATCTTTTAGAATGTCTAAATCGCGCAGCACCAAAGCATTTTTTGTAATGATACCAACTGGATGACGATAGTCGCGGCAGACTTCCAAAAGTCTTCTTGTAATTTCGAATTGCCGTTCAATAGGTTGATAGCAATCGGTATTCCCTGAAAGCATTATGGTTTTTGGAACATAATTTCTTTTCTGAAATGTTTTCTCCAAAAGTTCTGCTGCATTTTTTTTTTACCATAATTTTTCGTTCAAAATCGATTCCTGCGCTGTAACCCCAATATTCGTGGGTTGGTCGAGCAAAACAATAAGAACAGCCGTGCTCGCAACCTTGGTAAGGATTCATCGAATAGTCCAAAGGAAGATCCGGACTTTTGACAACATTAAGAATCGTCTTTGGGAAAACCTCAATAATCTGCGTCTTCATCGTTTCCAAATCTTCCTCTTCCGGCTCGTAGGTATAACGGTCGAATCTGTTGTTGACGTTGCGTTGCGCGCCTTGACCTTTGGGAGCTTGGGATGACATTTTGTTGAGTTTGGATTTAATTTAAATGAAAATCAATTCTTTTTTTGAACAAGAACTATTGTAAAAATATTAGAGATTTTCGAAATAAAAATGACTTTTAACTTAAAGTTTTCCACAAAAAAACCAGCTCTTGCGAAGCTGGCTCGGTCAAATATATAGTGTCATTCTTTACATTAATGCATTAATTTCGATGCCATCTCCGTGTTCCGTGAATTGATTTTTGTACTTTTTCGAAAATAATTTGTGTGTATCTGTATAGTCTGCGATATAAGATTTTTCTTTTAAAACCTTTCTTACTGCAATTGCGCCAACAATCGCGAATAGTCCTAAAGCGCCTGCTAGTAATACTTCTACATTTTTATTCATAAGATGTTATTTGAAGGTTAATATACAAATTTTATTCCTTTTTAGACATAATAAAAACTAACAACTGTTAATGTTTATTAAAACTATAAAACGGTTCGGAGGACAAATTTGACAATTCGGTAAGTTTTTTTTAGAATTTATAAAAGCTTCGTATAAATTTGTCTCATAAATCAAGATAATGACTCGCAAATCGTTTAAAACTTATATTTCAATTTCCTTTTTTTCGGGGTTGTTTTTTTTCATTTTTTTCTCAAGTGATAAAAGCCTGAATTCTTTTTTGATAAGTTTATCGATTGCTACGATGTACACATTTTTGATGGCTGTGCCCAATGGATCGCTTAACAACTATCTTAATAATAGATTCTCGTGGGTTAACCAGACAAAACGTCGTACGATTGTTGGCGTTATTGCGACTATCGTTCTTAATATTTTTTTGACTTATTTATGTAACGGAATTAATTTCGTTTTAATCCAAAAAGTAACGACTTGGGATATTTTCTTTTCAGGAGAATATAATTATGCGAATTGGTTTATGATCAATTTTGCGCTGATGATTTCGGCTTTTCTTCACGCCAAAAGCTTTATGGAGGAACTTAGAAAAGTGACGCGTAAAGAAGTTGTCGAGCAAAAGATTATCGCTAAATCTGCCAATGCCCAATTTGAAAGTCTTAAAAACCAACTGGATCCACATTTTTTGTTTAATTCTTTAAATGTATTAAGCGCGTTAATTGACGAAAACCAAGACCAGGCGCAGAAATTTACTTTGTCAATGTCTAAAATTTATCGTTACGTTTTAGATCAAAAAGATAAAGAATTGGTGAGTGTCGAAGACGAATTGGAGTTTGCAAAAACATACGCTGAATTGCTTAAAACAAGGTTTGAAGATAGTGTGGAGTTCCAATTCAATGTTCCGAAGCATGAGTGTCAATTAAAGGTTGTGCCATTGTCTTTGCAGCTACTTTTAGAAAATTGTATCAAACATAATTTTGCGACATCTTCTAAACCTTTGGTTATGAAAATCTATACCGAAAATGGATTTTTGTGCATTGAAAATAATTTACAAACCCGAGAACTTCCAAAAGATCGAGACGGCATCGGCTTATCCAATATTGTTCAGCGTTACTCGCTTTTAACAAAAGAAAATGTTTTTATTGAAAAATCAGAAGACTATTTTAAAGTCAAAATACCAATGTTAACCGAACCTCAAAAAATTAACACAATGAATATTATAAACCCATCTAATGAAAGTCTGGCCTACGAAAAAGCGGCTAGAAGAGTAAAAGAACTAAAAGGCTTCTACGGAAATCTAATTTCGTATTGTATTGTAATTCCGTTTTTAGTCATCATCAACCTAATGACACGTCCGGAGCATATTTGGTTTTATTGGCCGATGTTGGGCTGGGGAATTGGCTTGGTTGCCCACGGAATGAACGTTTTTGCCATCGGGAAAAACTGGGAAGAACGCAAGATTAAAGAATTTATGGAAAAAGAAAATCAAAAATAATCATGGAAAATATTAAAGAAAAATTAGCCTTCGAAATTGCTTCAGAGCGCGTTAAAGCCATTAAGAAATTTTATTCTAGTCTAGCAATTTTTATAGTCGTGTCAATGGCAATCGTATTTTGGCATTTTCAAAAAACAGGAAATTTCGAAGTTAATTTAGGAAGATCATTTATTATCATTGTTTTGGCAATTATACTTGCTGTACGAGCTATTAAATTATTTCTTCTAAATTCTGACTGGGAAAAGGATATGTTAAATAAAGAACTTAAAAAAGATTAAAACGATGGATACCAACGCTAGGCAAATCATCAAATACCAAATGGCAGCGAAGCGCGTCAAAGATTTGAAAGGTTTTTATACGCATCTGTTTGTATATCTTGTAGTTAACATTCTTCTTTTAGTGATGAATTACAATCAGCTTCCTGTAGGGAAAAGCTTTTGGTCATGGCAAATTTGGGTTACGCCAATATTGTGGGGACTTGGTATTCTTACCCATGCAATGACTGTTTTTGTACCGAGTTTTATTTTTTCTAAAAATTGGGAAGAACGTAAAATTCGAGAGTTGATGATGAAAGAAAATTATTAAGACTTATTTTTGCAAATCGTTTGTATTTAAAGAAAATTACTTCTCGAATTAAATATCCTAAATTAAAATATGAGCATTAAAACAATCATCATCGAAGATGAAAAACCGGCAGCTAGAAAGTTGGAAAGAATGTTAGCTAATTATGCTGATTTAGAATTGGTTGCAACGATAAATTCTGTGGAAGAATCCATAGCTTGGTTTAGCGAAAATGAACATCCGCAATTAATTTTTTCTGATATCGTTTTGGGAGATGGATTGTCATTTGATATTTTCGAAAAGGTAGCAACTAAAGCTTTTATCATATATACAACCGCTTTCGATCAATATACACTTAAAGCTTTTAAATTAAATAGCATCGATTATCTTTTAAAACCAATTATGGAAGAAGATTTAACAAAAGCTATTGAAAAGTTTAAGTCATTTTTACCAGAAGATGGATTTGTTAATTCGCAGGAAATCAAACAGATATTAAAGAAATATAAGTCTACACTTTCTCGAGTTTTGGTTAAAATTGGTTATAATCTCAAGATTGTCCAAACTAACGAAATCAGTTGTTTTTTCAGTCAAAACAAAATCGTATATCTACAAACAGCAGAACGAAGTTTTCCAACCGATTTTACTTTAGATGAATTAGAAAATGTTTTGGACGAAAAGGATTTTTTCCGAGTTAATCGCCAATACGTTATTCATTCTAAATTTATAAAAAACATTCACACGTCGCCAACCTGCAAAGTCGAATTAGATTATCAACCAGATGAAGAAATCACTGTAAGTCGCGATCGTGTTAAAGATTTTAAAGATTGGTTATCAAGCTAAAATTCATTTATAATAAAAAAAGCTTTCTCAGAAAATGAGAAAGCTTTTTCTATTTTATGTTTAAAACAATTTCTAAACCTAAGAAATCACGCCACTTCCAATTAATTCATCGTCCAAATACCAAGCCGCAAATTGACCTTCCGCAATTGCAGATTGAGGCTTGTCAAATTCTACATAGAAAGCATCTTCGAACTGAAAAATTGTCGCTTCCTGCAAATCTTGACGATATCTATATCTCGCCAAAACGCGCATGCTTTCGCCAGCTTTCAAACGAAGATCTTCACGAACCCAATGCACTTCCGAGTTGTCAATTTTCAAAGCTTTTTTATGCAGTCCTGGGAAACTGTGACTTTCGCCAACGAAGATAATATTGTTCTCCATATCACGAGAAATCACGAAACAACTTTCTTTGTGACCGCCGATGCCAAGACCTTTACTTTGTCCGGTCGTGTAGAATTGCGCACCTTGATGCTTGCCAATTACTTTACCATCTGCCTTTTCGTATTTTATGTTGCGAGACAGATATTTTAATTCTTCTTCTTTGTTGTCAAAATTCGGTGCTTCTTCTCCAAAGCCCTTAAAGTCTTTAAAAATTTCCACGATTTCGCCTTCTTTCGGAACCAATTGTTGTTGCAAGAAAGTCGGAAGACTTACCTTTCCGATAAAACATAGACCTTGCGAATCCTTTTTATCAGCGGTAACCAGACCAATTTCTTTAGCAATTTCTCTAACTTCAGGCTTTGTCAATTCACCGATCGGGAAAAGCGCTTTCGACAACTGATCTTGACTCAATTGACACAAGAAATACGACTGATCTTTGTTGTTATCTTTCCCCGCCAAAAGATGGAAAACCTCTTTTCCGTTTTCATCAATTGTAGAATCCACGCGTGCATAATGTCCTGTCGCAACTTTGTCAGCACCCAAAGACATTGCGGTTTTCATAAACACGTCAAACTTTACTTCGCGGTTACAAAGCACGTCAGGATTTGGTGTACGACCTTTCTGATACTCATCAAACATATAATCGACGATGCGCTCCTTATAAAGTTCGCTCATATCAATCACCTGAAACGGAATTCCCAATTTTTGCGCCACCATCAGCGCGTCATTACTATCTTCAACCCAAGGACATTCGTCCTCCAAAGTCACCGAAGCATCATTCCAATTACGCATAAATAGGGCGATAACCTCATGTCCTTGCTGTTGCAAAAGATACGCCGTCACGCTCGAATCTACGCCTCCGGACAAACCAACTACTACTTTCATAATGTCTTCTAATTTTAGGAGCAGGACGATTTTCTCTTCGTTAGGAAAATCCTCGCCCGCTGTCCGCTATATCTTTTTTTGGTCGCTTCAGCTCCGCTCAGCCACCAAAAAAAGGATGCCGCTTCCATCGGGGCTATGTTGAAGTTTTGTAATAATAAGACAATCAACATACTGCTTTGACGCTCGCTTCGCTCGCGCCCAATTTCACGATGCAAAAATACGACGAATATAATCGCTAAAAAAGCTTTAATTTTACACATTGAAAAAATCGATAATATGAGAAAAATTATTATTTTTTGTTTAGTCTTTGCAAATATGTTTGCATTCTCGCAGATAGGCGTTTCGCAAACTGCTAGTTCTAACCGTTGGACTTATGGAGGTGGTCTTGGTGTAGGATTTGGAAGCAATAGTTCTTTTAATATTGGTATTTCGCCGAGAGTTGGTTATCGCGTAACCGAAGATTTCGAAGCAGGACTTATGGGGAATTTCACTTACCAAACCAGCAATTATTACAATTCGACAATGTTTGGTATTGGTCCTTTTGCTAACTATTATTTTGCACGTAACTTTTATTTAGGAAGTACATTTCAACAATATTTTGTGAATTACAACATAAAACAAGACAACGGTTATAAATTTAGTACGGACGAATCTGCTTTGTATCTTGGTGGCGGTTATATGACGCAAATCGGAAATGGCGCTTACTTCCAAATCGGGTTAATGTACAATGTCCTTTGGAATGAAAACAAAAGTATTTTTTCTAGTAGTTTGATGCCAAGTGTTGGTTTTGTTGTAGGGCTTTAAGAAACTGAAAGCTTAAAAACAAAAATCCCAATTCTTACTCAGAATTGGGATTTTTTTATTGAAAAATTTAAGTTTAATTTTTAGACTTATACTTTACCAAAAATCTTTTCAAGGATTCTTAAAGTAATAAGATAAGTTGGTTTTACACCTGTTAGTCCAAGACCTCCAGAAGATAATGTGCTACCAGTTTCTAACGGATTATCCGATGCGTAATAAGCATAACAAACGAAAAGATCTTCGCTAATGTGGTGACGGATTTTGCTAGCAACTTGGATGGCTTTTTGATAATGCGCACCTTCCATTTCTAGTCCGATAGCTTTCCAAGAAGTGTTCATAAAATACGAAAGAATATCTTTATTCTGAAGTGATGTTCCTAATACAGTAATCATTGGTCCTTCAAAAGCTTTTAATTCATCATCTTGGAAATCCTCCAAATCCAAAGCATTCACGAAAGGATAGTTGTCCGCTGTTCCTTCAAAAATGTGAGACGTTGGAATCATAATGTCCCCTTTTTTACCTTCCAAAATTCCGGCTTTACCCATGATTGAAATAGATTTTACTTTCATAGTGTAGATTTCGCCGTTTGCATCGTATGGTCTTAATAATTCGTCCATAACTTCGTAAGCTTGCTCACCAAAAGCATAATCGAAAACCAAAATAACTTCATCACCTGTCGGTGCAGAATCTGCGAAAGCGGTGTTTTTAAGATTCGTTTTAGAAACATCAATTATTTGTACATCGATGTTACTTCCACTTGTGTCTTTAATATAGATAAGACCTTGCTCTTGCGATGTATGAAGAATCTTGTCTTGTAAAGCTTTGTTGTTAGATATCTCTTCAAAAAGTTTGTAATCGATTTCTTTTTTCGCCTTTTTACCAAGTGCGTCATTGGCATACAACATGTTTTTCACACTATGCATGTTAGCACTAATGATGTGTAACGGACGCATGTGTAGGTTGTTTTCGTAAAGAACAGACTTTATTTTGTTTGCCCATCTTTCTCCGAAAAGGTGATGGCCAACACGTTCTTGAAGAATTGATGAAAAATAGATTTCACGATTTCTAACTTCCTTCCAATCTTCTAAACTGACTTGCCCTAACCAATAAATAATCTTAAATAATCTATCAGGATTTGCATCGTCACCAAAGTCGTTGTAAGCATCCAAAGTCTCATCAAAAGTTCTTCCTAATAAAGACGAAAGATGTATTAATGCAACTTCTTTTTCTTTGCGACTGTATTTTTTCTCGCCAATAGCAACCTCTTCGATGATTTTCCAAACGCGTCTTGGTCTTCCGCCATCTTGCATATCAAAACCAATATTTCTGATTTTGTCTGCTTCTAGATATAAGAATGTTAAGTGGGTAAGGATATCATAAATTTCGGAACGACCTAGTAGAACTTCAATGTTCATTTGGTGTTCGTCGATTCTGTAACAGTTTCTACGACGTTTTTTCGGAACGATTGGCTCGAAGCTACCTTTTTCAAATCCTTCATCAGAAGTCAAATGTATAAAAGCGCATTCTTCGATACCTTCGGGCAAACGATCCAAAACATAAAGTAGACCGCTGAGTTCTATTTTATGTGGATTGCCCATGCTTCCATAGATTTCGGGTTGGATAATCATAAGAAGTTTTCTCAATGATTCACCAGAAACGCCAGAAGGTTTAAAAAATCCTCTATAAAATAAGTGTCTCATAGAAACATATAATCTTTCGATCGCTTCTGTGGTCTCTCTTGCTCTAGAATTTACCATAATGTTTTTGTTTTTAGAAAAGTGGGCAAAGTTACGAAATTTAATTATATAAAGCTAATTCTATGTAAAGATACTGTTAATCAAAAGCATTTTGTGTGTATTAAATATGATATTTGATTGTGTTTTCAAAAAATTCATAATGCATTAATATTGGATATAAATTTTGTTAGTTAAAGTCTAAAACGCCATTTATTTATAGGGGTTGTTTACTGAATTTATATTTTTTTTTAATTTAACATTAAAATTTTAGGGGTATGTGATTTTGTTTTTAGTTTTTTATTAACTTTGCCCTATCAAAATATAAGCTGATGTCAACATTAAGATTTAAAGCCTTAGCAGAACTTCCATTTAGAGATTACAGAAAAGACAATTTCGTGGATGTTCCCGTAAAACTTTCAGAATTATTCTGCAACAACGTGTTTTCAGAATACACCATGAGAGAGTATTTAACAAAAGAAGCATTCAATTCTATTATGGATGCGATTAAAAAAGGAACTCAAATCCAAAGACATATTGCGGATCAGGTTGCAGTTGCGATGAAGGATTGGGCGATGTCCAAAGGTGTGACACACTACACGCACTGGTTTCAACCTTTAACAGGAACAACTGCTGAAAAGCACGATTCATTCTTTACTCCAATTGAAGGCGATAGAGCAATCGAGCGTTTCAACGGAGGAATGTTGATTCAACAAGAGCCAGACGCTTCTTCTTTCCCGAATGGTGGAATCAGAAACACATTCGAAGCAAGAGGTTACACGGCTTGGGATCCAACGTCACCAGCGTTTATCATGGGAACGACGCTTTGTATTCCATCGATTTTCATTTCGTATACGGGAGAAACTTTAGATTACAAAACACCTTTACTACGTGCTTTAAACGCAGTTGACGACGCTGCAACAGACGTTTGTAAGGCTTATTTCGACAAGAACGTAACCAAAGTAACGCCAACTTTAGGTTGGGAGCAAGAATATTTCTTGGTAGATTCTGCCCTATATATTTCTCGTCCAGACTTAGTGTTAACGGGTAAAACTTTACTTGGGCATTCACCAGCGAAAGGACAACAATTAGATGATCATTATTTCGGATCGATTCCTACAAGAGTGATGAACTTCATGAAAGAATTGGAAATCGAATGTATGAAGTTGGGAATTCCAGTTACAACACGTCACAACGAAGTTGCTCCGAATCAGTTCGAATTGGCGCCGATGTTTGAAGAATGTAACGTAGCGGTTGACCACAACTCTTTGTTGATGGATATTATGGCGAGAATTGCACACAAACATCATTTCCATATTTTGTTCCATGAAAAACCATTCGCAGGCGTTAACGGAAGTGGAAAGCACAACAACTGGAGTTTGGCGACAGATACAGGTGAAAACCTTTTAAGTCCAGGAAAAAATCCAAAGAAAAACCTACAATTCTTAACATTCTTCGTGAATTCATTGAAAGCAGTTCATGATTATGCGGATTTGTTGAGAGCAAGCATCGCGTCGGCAAGTAATGACCATCGTTTGGGAGCTAACGAAGCGCCGCCAGCAATTATCTCCGCATTTATCGGAAGCCAATTGTTTAGCGTTTTGGAAGAACTTGAAAAAGTAACCGACGGAAAACTATCTCCAGAAGAAAAAACGGAATTAAAACTGAACGTTGTTGGTAAAATTCCTGAAATCCTTTTGGATAACACAGACAGAAACAGAACGTCGCCTTTCGCTTTTACAGGAAATAAATTTGAAATTCGTGCGGTTGGTTCTTCTGCAAACTGTGCGGAAGTAATGACGGTGATGAACGCTATTGTTGCAAAACAGCTTCGAGTTTTCAAAACAGAAGTTGATGCACTAATCGACGGTGGACTTAAGAAAGACGAAGCGATTTTCAATGTGTTGAGAGAATACATCAAACAATCGAAAACAATTTTGTTTGAAGGTGATGGTTATTCTGATGATTGGGCAAAAGAAGCTAAAAAAAGAGGTCTTAACAATCATAAAACGACGCCAGAAGCGCTTAAACAAGAATTAAATCCGAAATTTTCAGAGCTTTTTGAAGAATTAAAAATCTATTCTCACAGAGAATTCGAAGCTAGAAACGAAATTAAATTCGAAAAATATTCAACCGTAATTGATATCGAAGCTAGAGTTTTGGCGGATATCGCAAGAAACCACATTATTCCAGCTGCGCTTAATTATCAAAATAGATTAATTGAAAACGTAAAAGGTCTTAAAGAAATCTTTGGTGACAAAGAATTTAAGGTTTTAGGAAAAGAGCAAATCAGCTTGATTACTCAGATTTCTGAAAACGTTTCTAAAATCAAATTAGGTGTTGACGAACTTCTTAAAGAAAAAGAAACTGCGAAGAACACGAAAGACAGCCACAAACAAGCAGACGCTTATTGTAACAAGGTGAAGCCTTTATTTGATGTGATTCGCGAAGGATCGGACGCTTTGGAGATGATGGTTGACGACGAGCTTTGGCCGATGACCAAATACAGAGAACTTTTGTTCACAAGATAAAGTAAGAAGGCCTACAATCGTAGGTCTTTTTTTTTGAGCTTTTTGACTAGGTCGAAAAGATTTTATTATTTTTTATGGAGAGCTTTTTCCCGCTATCCACTATATCTTTTGTAGTGTCGCTCGGACGCTCCGCTGCGCTCCGTCGCCTCGCTCCACCACAAAAGGATGCCGTTTTTATCGGGGCTAATGACTACTAACAGATTGTTTTTATACATATCAATAATTCTGACAGCGCAATGCATCGAGAACTTAAATAGAAGTTTTAGGCGTCCGAAATAATTTCATTTAAATCAAAGAATTATATCTTATATATATGTATAGGATTGAAATAAAGAAAACAGATTGTACAAATCTAGATTTCCAATCGCTTGTAAGGCTTTTGGATGAGGACTTGGTCATTCGTGATGGTGACGATCACGACTTTTATCATCCGTTTTATGGGATTGATACTTTGAGACATTGTTTGCTTTTATTAAAAAATGAAAAAGCAGTTGGTGGTGGTGTTATTAAATTTTACGATTACAGCGCTGCTGATGTTAAAAAGAATGTTCGTTCTGGAGTCCGAACGCGGACAAGGTTTCTCTTATCAACTTTTAAAAAGATTAGAAACTTGGGCAAAGTATCTAGATTTCGAAAACTTAATCTTAGCAACAGGCGTTAATCAGCCGGAAGCAATTGCTTTGTGCAAGAAGTGTGGCTATCAAGTTATCGAAAACTATGAACAATATCAAGGCGTTGGAACAAGCTAGTGTTTTATAAAATATAAAACTGTAACTAAATAGATGATTTCTAAAATCTAAATAGATGTCTATGATAATTGTTAAAGAATCTTAAACAAAATAAAATCGCAAAGTCCCTAAAATGGTGCTTTGCGATTCGTTTTTGATTAACATTCTAATTAAAAATGTTAAAATGTGTTAAAACGAGCTTCTGATAATTCAATATGAAAAGCTCTTCTATCGGTATTCTCTAAATTTGCCATGCATTTGAACAAAAAGAAACCTATTTAACACGTTTAAATAAATATATATGAAGAAAAGAGTTCTGTTTTATTTAGTAGCGACCATTACAACATTCTCCCTACAATCATGTGTATCAAACTATGTTGTATCACAACCAAATATATACAAAACCGATGCCAAAGTAACTCCAGTAGTTGTTAAAGCTGAAACATCAGATAACATTCAAGCAAAAAGAATGTTGGCATCTCTTAATAACGCTTCTAACTCGATCAAAGCATCGATGATTGCAGAAGCTATCAAGCACGAAAAAACAATCGACAGCATATTAGACGAAGCAAGTACTTATCTAGGAACGCCTTACAGATACGGAGGTACAACTAGAAATGGAATCGACTGTTCTGCCTTTGTACTTTCAGTTTTTGGCGCTGCCGCTGGTGTTAACCTTCCACGAGTTGCTGCCGCACAATCGCAAGAAGGAGACTCTGTTGATAAGTCAGACCTTAAAAAAGGAGACTTAGTATTCTTCTCTCATGGTAGAGGTCGTATTTCTCACGTAGGTATTGTTGAAGAAGTTGATGAGAAGGGGGAAGTTAAATTTATACATTCTGCAACATCAAGAGGTGTGATGGTATCTTCACTTAATGACAAATATTGGGGACCGAGATATCGTTTTGCAAAGAGGATTTTAAAAGAGAATAGCTTGGTTCTTAATCAAACCTCTACTAAAAGTCAAATAAATTAAGATTAAATAATAAAGAAAAACTTCAAAGTAATTTGAAGTTTTTTTTTGATTATTATTGTAGAATATTTTCGATTTTAAGTTTCGTATCCGTCGTTTCTAGTTGTTGTATAACATTTAGAAGTTCGGGATAAGCTTGTAGATCAGGCCAAGTTGCAGATAATTCAACAATATTTTTAATGCCTTGGTCGAGACTATTGATGAAATGTTTTTTCCTTTGAATTAAACCCCGGAAACCATACGCACCCAATACTTGAAGATAGCGCATCATAATAATTGGCTTAATAGAATTTTTAAGCATTTCTCGCTCTTTTTTTTCAGAGAATAGAGAAATATAATAATCTAACATCTCTTGCTTAAATTCAGTAGAAAAATTGGCCTTTGCTTGATACAAAAACGAGATTACATCGTATATCAGCGGTCCAAACATTGCACCTTGATAATCGATAAAAAAAACATCGTCATTATCATCTACCATAATATTCCTAGCTTGAAAATCGCGAATCATCAAGCCTTTTGGTTCCAATTCTGAAACTATTTTTGTGATTGTCTGAAATTCTTTTAGAAGTTTCGATTTGTGATAATTGATTTCTAAAACATCCACTAAAAAATTCTTGAAATAATATAAATCGTGAAGAATGGCAAGCTCGTCATATTCTTCGTAATCGAAAGTCTTTGTGTAATCGATTCTGTTGATGTTTTTTTGCTGTAAATCAAATAGTTGCTTTAGTGTTTTTCGTGCAAGCGATTTAATTCTTGTTTCATCAAATTCGGTAGAAATAATTTCGGAAAGCGTATGTTCTCCTAAATATTCTTGGATGTAAACTTGACGATTTTCTGAGATTTTAAAAATCTTAGGTGTATTAAGATTTAATTTTGAAAAAACCTCTGTGAAGTAAAAGAACACTTCATTTTCTCGCAGATTGTCGTTGTCTGTGATAACGTACTTTTTATCATCAAATCTTGCGATATAATTTTTGCGCGAAGATCCGCTTTGCGGCAGTGCAACAATATTGGTGTTTTCGCTGTGACAAAAGTTGTTAAAGAATTCTTTGATATGTGATTCCATAACAGCAAATTTAATTATTTAGACTTTAAGAATGTCGATATTATTGAAAGAAGCAAATAATTATGTAGTTTTGTTTTATGCTAAAAGATCTAAAACCAGTTTTGAAAATTCTTCTACGATTTGTGGGGATTTATTTGGTTTTACTTTTATTGTACCAATTGTATCTCAATCGGTTCGACAACGCAGTTATCGATCCGTTCTCTCGTTGGGTAGCTGGACAGGCAAATTGGTTTCAAAATACTTGCGGTTTTACATCATGCTTGCAGGATGGCGTCGGGAAGGAGGGAATTCGGTTTATTATTCAAGGCGAATATTTGACCAGAATGGTGGAAGGTTGCAATGCGATTTCGGTGATGATTATGTTTGTAGCATTCATCTTTGCGTTTTATAAAGGTGCAAAAACCATTGTATTTGTTATTCTTGGCTTGGTTGCGCTGCATGTGATGAATTTCGTCCGAATCGCTTGTCTTAATATGGTGATGTCAGATTTTCCACAGTATGGGAAGATGTTTCATGATTATGTTTTTCCTGCGATTATTTACGGAACGGTGATTGTTTTATGGATTGTTTGGATCAAGTTTTTTGCTTTAAAAAAGGAAGATGAAAGCGCTTAATATTCTTTTCGTTATTCTTGGACTGGCAGGATTAATCGCTGTGAGATTTTTGGAGGATAAGTTATTTTTTGATCCGTTTTTAGCTTATTTTAAAGATGAATTAAAAGCTAAAGCTTTTCCGAAATTTGACGATACAAAACTTATTTTTAGTTATTTGCTGAGGTTTTTTCTTAATTTGATCTTGTCAACAATTATTATCCAGAATTTATTCCGAAATAAAATTTGGACCAAACAAGCGGTTGTTTTAATGCTTCTGGTCTTTGTAATTGTCTTTCCGATCTACCTTTACTGTATCTATACCAATTTCGAAATCGGAAATCTGTTCGCATTCTACATCCGAAGATTCGTTATTCAACCGATGACTTTGTTGCTAGTTGTACCGATATTTTATTACAGAAAGCATTTGTTGACGAAATCGGCTTAGTTATTTCTGTCATGCTTGTCGTGTTGTGTAATATTTTGTGCGGTCCAAGTTATTTTTTTTAAAAATTCTTTTTCACGTACAGGACAGTTTTTAAGTTGACATATTTCGCAAGATTTTGGCTTGCAGTCATCCATGTGGAAATTGAATTCTATTTGCCGTTTTGCATTTTTAGCTAGAACTAAAATCACTTTTTCCATCTCTTGATGGGCTTCTCGCAGAGAGTAATAGTAGGGAAGTGTGATGTGCGCATCAATGTGAAGATTTGCCCCAAATTGTTGAATTTTCATATTATGGACATCAATCCAATCTTCCTCACGATTTTTTTCAAGTACATCAGCCACTTTTTCGACCAGTTGTATGTCTTGTTCATCCATAATGCCGCTGAGTGATTTACGGACGATTTTATAACCAATAAAGATGATGTAAATACCAAAAACCAAAGCTACTACAGCGTCTAACCAATAGATTTTTGTAAAATAAACTATGATTAAACTCAGAACTACACCACCAGTTGTAATGGTGTCACTCATCAAATGCTTGCCCGAACTTTGCAGAACTAATGATTTCTCTCTTAAACCTTTCTGTAAAGAAATATAACCCATCACATAATTTATAATTGCAGTAATAGCAACGATCAGCATTCCCCAATCCAATTTACCTGGAATGTTGTTGCTTAAAAGAGAATTAACCGCCTGTACGATGATGACAACACCAGCAAATATAATTAGTGTGCCTTCGACACCAGAAGTTATAAACTCGACTTTTCCGTGGCCATAAGGATGATCTTCGTCTTTTGGTTTCGCTGCAACATAAAGCGAGTAAAGTCCCATGAAGGCAGCAATGATGTTGACGATGCTTTCCATAGCGTCGGAGAATACAGCATCAGAATTTGTTAAGCGCCAAGCAATGAGCTTTGCAACAAATAATACAATCCCGATGATGGCAACATTTCGCTGGAATCGAAAATTATTTTTGCTGATATTTTGATCGCTAGAATTCATAAGTTTGAAAATAGATTTGTCTTTTGTTCGGTTAATCTAATAATAAAAAAATGCCCACTTTTTGGTGAGCATTTGGTTTATACTAATTTCTTAGCTAGAAGATATTCAGCGATTTGTACTGCGTTGGTTGCAGCGCCTTTTCGGAGGTTGTCTGCGACAATCCAACAGTTAAGTGTTTTTGGTTGCGAAATATCTCTACGAATTCTTCCAACAAAAACATCGTCTTTACCTTCCGCCATTAACGGCATTGGATATTGGTTGTTTTTAACATCATCCAAAACGGTAACCCCTGGAGTTTCAGAAAGGATTTTTTTAACTTCATCAAGATCAAATTCGTTTTCGAATTCAATGTTAACACTTTCAGAATGTCCGCCTTGTACAGGAACTCTAACCGCAGTCGCCGTCAAATTAAAACTGTCATCACCTAAAATCTTTTTAGGTTCTTTCATTAATTTAATTTCCTCTTTGGTGTAGTCGTTATCATCAAATACGTCGCAATGTGGCAACGCATTTTTGAAAATTTGATAAGGATAAACTTTGTCTGCATCTTTACCTTCGATCTCGGCGTTCAATTGATCGACAGCAGCTTTTCCAGTACCAGTAACCGATTGATAAGTCGAAACGACAACACGTTTGATATCGTATTTTTTATTTAATGGATGAAGAACCATTACCAACTGAATGGTTGAGCAGTTAGGATTTGCAATAATTTTATCTTCTTTTTCTAAAACATCTGCATTGATTTCTGGAACCACCAATTTTTTAGTAGGGTTCATTCTCCAAGCAGAAGAATTATCAATCACAAAAATACCAGCTTCTGCAAACTTTGGCGCCCAATCTAGAGACGTACCTCCGCCAGCAGAGAAGATTGCTATTTCAGGCTTTTTGTCAATAGCAGTTTGCATGGATACCACTTCGTAGTCATTCCCTTTGTATTTGACCTTGCTACCGATAGATTTTTCAGAAGCTACGGGGATTAGCTCGGTTATAGGGAAATTTCTTTCCTCAAGAACTTTCAACATCACTTGTCCTACCATTCCGGTAGCGCCAACTACTGCTATTTTCATTGATTTAAATAAAGGTTTTTAAGGTTTAATATTTAATGAGTAAAAAATTATAAGTTTAACCTTAGTAACTTATAATTCATAATTCAAAACTATTTTAAGCTCCGAAAACTTTTGCCCAAGGGAATGCAAATGCAAATAATGCAATCGCTAAAACACCCATGATAACCACTTTTAAGTTGATTGTTTCGGCAGTTTTAACTTTTTTGTTGATAATCGTCATTAAGATTACACCAATTAACATCGAGAAAGGATGCTCGACATATTGGAATCTTAAATCTGCGTTTTTCATTACAGCGCCCATGTCTAAGCCTTTTGAGAAAGTTACAGCTAACATGATAACACCAATTAGTAATTGAATGTGGAAGAAAATCATTGTAAACAATGTTGTTTTCTTTAAAAAGTTATTGACTTTGCCACTGTAACCGAACATCGTCATTAATAAGGCTACTAAGAATAAGGCAACTAACAAAAGCTCAAGATAAGCGAATCCTTTGTGTGCGTTAATTAAAATGTTGTAAAATTCCATAGTCTTTTATTTTAGGTTAACAAAGATAGCAAAAATCCCGACCAAAGGCCGGGATTTGAGATGTATTAATATTAAATTTCTTAGAAATTGAATGATAAACTTGTTGACCAAGTTCTTCCAAATCCGAAATAAACTCTGTTTGAAGCATCCAATCCTTTATAGAAGTTATTAGGATTGTTGATGTATGTGTCAAATTGTTGTTGTGCAGTTGTTGTAACTCCCCCAACAGTTTTATCAGTAAAGTCAGCAACAGTTTTAACTTTAATGTTAGTTGAACCATCTTGGATGTAAGTAGTATCCAATAAATTGTTAACATTAACTCCAATTGTGAAGAACTGTGATTTGTCGTTCAATTTAATCTTATAAGAAGCACCAATATTAAGTAAGTTAAAGTTAGGCAATTCAAGAGCTGTTTTACCTTGTTTATCAAATTCAGCAACATTTAAAGAAGAATAAATTTTGCCAACATACTGCCAATCTCCATAGATTTTAAGGTCTGTTACTGGAGAAATTGTTGCTCCTAAAGATGCTGTCATCTGTGGAATACTGTTGCTACCAGAACCACCAACTTTTACTTTATCTAAGTAAAGGGTTGTTTGATTAGATCCGTTAATTGCAACTGGCGTGTTGTCATCTAGGAAATTAGATCCTTGTGCATTACCTTTATATTGGTAATCGCCATAAGAGAACATCCCGTTGAATTCTAGATATTTGTTTACTTTGTAGTTTCCTTCAAACTCAGCACCCATATGTATTTGAGTAATTCCACTGATCTCAGAGTAACCATTATTTCCTAGACCGTCGATATCTTTAATCCCAGTTTTTCTAAAAAATCTGTCTTTCCATTCAGTTCTGTACAAGTTAACTTTTGCGTTAAAATTGTGCGCTCTGAATCCGTAACCTAATTCTGCAGAGAAGATTTTTTCATTAGTTAAATTCGGGTTAAGCACTTGTTGATTACTTGGATATACTGCTGACATAAATGGTTGTTTGCTATAGTAACCGATGTTAGCAAAAACGTTGTTTTGTTCATCGATATTATAGTTGGCCCCCCCTTTGATATTATAACCAAAGATGTTTTTGAAACCTGTTTTTCTTACTACAGCTTGACCTTGTTGTAAAGTCCCTGGTTTTACGAAATCATCAATTCTTTGGTAAGCCTGGTTAGATACTGATCCTTGTAAGAATGCAGATACTTTTTCTGTTGAATATTCAACTTGTCCAAATCCACTGTACCATAACACTTCTCCGTCATTACTAAATACCATTCTGTCTTCCATTGGTGCATTAGCTCCACCGAAAGGATTCCATGATAATTTTTTGTAGTCGTAAGTTTTTCTAATCAAGTTATTTGTTGGCAGATTTTTGTTAGTCGCATCTGTATATCCAGAAGCTCCATAAAGATTCGATAAAACTTGGTAATGATAACCATAGTAATATCTATCATCTGTACCAATTGAGAAATTCCAATTATCATTAATTTTATGTTGGAAATTCATTAAGATACCATACCAGTTGTGTGAGTTAACACTTGATGTTCTAACCAATGTATTACCTTGTACACCAACTGTTGGTGTTACTGCTGCATTTGCTGCAAAGATTTGATCAAAATTGTAGTGCCCTTCGTTATCTACAAAATCTTGCATTCCTTTTCCTCCAACTTTTCCAGCATTTCTTGCTCCACCACCACGTCCGTTAGACATGTAAGCAACTGTACTTAAAGTAGATTTATCACTAATATTCCAATCCCAGTTTAGCATCAGTACTGGTTTTGCATAATAGTTCATTGCGTTAGCAATTCCAACTCTTTTACCATTTGGTTGAGTTAAATATCCAAAATCTGAATTGTACTGTCTGTATGGCGTACCATCTTTATCTGGATTGTATTTAATGTAATTAGAAATTGTTGGCGCATAAGATCTTTGATCATGCCATTGTGGCGATGAAGTGATCATAAACTGCAAGTTATGTTTTTTGCTAGGTTGAAAACCTAAAGCAAAGAAGTAAGTATAAGCTTCATAATCTGTATTCTCAATGTATGTTGAACCAGATTGTCTAGCCATTAAGAATGATGAAGACCAACCCTTTTCTGATTTACCAGTATTATAAGCAAAAGATGTTTTTAAGAAGTCATTGTTACCAATACCCAATCTTACGACACCACCTTGTTTCATGTCAGCAGATCTAGTTACGAAGTTTAGCGTACCACCAACTGAAGCGATAGCTAGTTTAGAAGAACCTAAACCTCTTTGTACTTGCATTGTACTAGTTACATCAGCAAGACCTGTCCAGTTTGACATGTATACAGAACCTCCTTCCATATCGTTAACAGGCATACCGTTAACCATAACAGCGATATTCTTACTTTCGAAACCACGCATTGTAATACCTGAATCTCCAAATCCACCACCACCTTTTGTAGCGTAAACTGAAGGTGTTGTATTTAAGATTTCAACCAATTCTTTGTTACCTAATCTTTCTACAATCTGTGCAGCCTTAATTGTTGAAACAGCTACAGGTGTTTTTCTGTCTTTAGCGATGTCTGTTACCCCCTTTGTGATAACCACTTCATCGATATCATTCGATTTTAGTGTGTCGATCGGTTTTTGCTGAGCAAAATAGATGCTCGCTGTTGATAGTGTTAAAACGATTGATAATGATCGTCTTCCGAAGTTGCTTTTCATTTGATATGAATTACTATATTTATTTGACTCTGCAAATTTCAGAAATATAAATGAACGACGTTTTAACAAACAATTAACATTTGTCAGTTTGCAAGAAATTTAATATTCAGTTAACATTATGTTAAATAACAATTAACAAATGCTACTTAACAGCCTTGAGACTCAGGTCGATATTGTCCGCAGAGTGTGTTAAGGCTCCAGCCGAAATATAAGTGACACCAGTCGCAGCAATCTCTTTAAGTTGATCTCTAGTGATACCTCCAGAAGCCTCACTTTCACATTTTCCATCGATTAATTCGACAGCTTCTTTCATGGTTTTTACATCCATATTGTCGAGCATTATTCGGTCTACTTTGGCATCGATGGCTTCAGAAACTTCTTTTAGATTTCGAGTTTCGACTTCAATTTTTAGCTTCAATTTATTCTTTTGAATATAATCTTTTGCCATATTAACTGCATTTGTAATACTTCCGTTATAGTCAATATGATTGTCTTTTAACATAATCATATCATATAATCCATATCTATGATTAGTGCCGCCGCCGATAGCAACAGCCCATTTTTCGCAGATTCTAAAATTAGGAGTCGTCTTACGAGTATCAAGTAGTTTTGTTTTAGTGCCAACCAATCTTTGATCCCATTCGTGCGTTAAGGTTGCGATGCCACTCATACGTTGCATACAATTGAGAACCAAACGTTCGGCTGTTAGGATAGATTGTGCTTTTCCTGATACTAAAAATGCAATTTCACCAACTTTTGCTTGTTCACCATCATTAATAAAAACTTCAACATTCAAATCTTTATCGACATATTTGAAAATCTCTAAAGCCATATCAACGCCTGCGAGGATACAATTTTCCTTAACCAAAAGCTTGGCTTGTTGCTCAAGTTCTTTGGGAATAGTCGCTAAGGTTGAGTGGTCACCAGTGTTGATATCTTCTTGTATCGCAGCTTTTATAAAAGTCTGTAATGCTTTGTTGGTTACGTATGATGGTTTTTTCATGATAAATATTTGAAAATATATTATTTATTTTAAATAATTAAAGTTTAACTTTAACAGGTCTATGCAAGCTCTTTATTGTAAAATGCGCCTTTGTTTTGTTTCATTTCTAAAGATTGATCGATGATAAGTCCCGAAACGCTAACTAGATTTCTAAGCTCCGATAGTTGTGGCGAAAGAATAGAGTAGTTGTACAATTCGCTTACCGCTTCGGAAATATCTTGATGTTTTTTCTTTGCAATCTTAAGACGTTCGTTGCTTCTAACAATACTTACCAAATCGCTCATCATCTCTTGAAGTTGTTTTCTCAGATAAGTTACCAAAACCATTTCATCCATTATTTTCATGCCGTCTTCATTCCATTCGGGGATGGCTTTTAGATCATCAAAGTTGAAATTATTCTCTTCAAGCAAAGTCATGGATTTCAAAGCGGCATTATGTCCGAAAACTAAACCTTCTAGTAACGAATTGGATGCTAATCTATTAGCGCCGTGAAGTCCAGAGTTGGTACATTCTCCAACAGCAAATAGATTTCTGATAGACGATTGTCCATCTTTATCAATGTTAATACCGCCCATCAAATAATGTGCAGCAGGAACTACCGGAATCAGTTGTTTAAAGGGATCAATGCCTTCACTCAGACATTTATTATAGATGTTTGGGAAATGTTTCATGAATTTTTCCTTGTCCATTTCGCGACAATCAAGACCAACATATTCGTCACCAGAAGTTTTCATTTCGTTGTCAATCGCACGTGCAACGATGTCACGAGAAGCCAATTCTTCACGCGGATCGTATTTTTGCATAAAAGCTTTTCCGTTCTTGGTGCGAAGTTTTGCGCCATCACCTCGAACAGCTTCCGAAATCAGAAATAACATTCCGTCAAGCTTCGAATACAGCGCTGTTGGATGGAATTGATAATATTGCATATTGCTAACTTTGCCGTAAGCTCTTGCTACAAAGGCAATTCCGTCGCCAGTTGCGATAATTGGATTAGTCGTATTTTTATAAACGTGGCCAGCGCCGCCAGTCGCCACCAAAGTTATTTTTGCTGTGATTTTTTTGATTTGTTTTTGCTTTTCGTCCAAGATATATGCGCCGTAGCAATGGATGTTTTCTGGATCTAACTCTTTTCCTGGAACGTGATGTTGCGTCAACAAGTCGATCACATAATGGTAAGGCAGGATTTCGATATTTGGAGAATTACGCGCCGTTTCCAAAAGAGCACGTTCGATTTCAAAACCGGTGATGTCTTTGTGATGGACAATTCTATTTTCAGTATGACCGCCTTCGCGTCCAAGAGCGAATTTTCCGTTTTCTTGATCAAATTTTGCGCCCCATTCAACGATTTCGTTAAAGCGTTTTGGCGCTTCTTCCACCACCATTTTTACAACGTCGGGATCGTTTTCGCCATCACCAGCACGTATCGTATCGTCAATATGTTTTTGGAAGTTATCATTCTGAAAATCAGTGACTACCGCGAGTCCTCCCTGTGCATATTTTGTATTACTTTCATCTTCGTCTGCCTTAGTGACAATCATTATTTTGGTGTTTGGCAACTTCTCCGAAATTTTTATAGCGTAGGACAATCCAGAAATGCCCGATCCTATTACTAAAACATCCGTTTTTATCATATTGTTTTGTGCTAGTTTCAAATAAATTTAATAAATTTTTCGACAGGTTTTCTAACTTTTTTCAAATGCTGAAATCCATCATCATCAGCTCTTTTTCCTAAAGTCAAAACCACCGCAACGCGTTCTTCTTCCATATTTAATTCCAAAATTTCAGACAAAACATCTTGACTAAAACCTTCCATGGGGCAAGTGTCAACACCTTCTTCTGCGGCTGCGACAATCATGGTTCCGAGAAGTATATAAGCTTGTTTTTCAGACCAGTGTCTTAGGTCACTTTCAGTATGGCTCGAAGTGTATTGTTCGATGTTTTTTCTAAAAGCTGCAAGTATTTCCAAATCGATATTTCTCTCTTTCGAAATATGCGAAAAGTAACCATCCACGTACTCAGAGTCGATTTTC
This sequence comes from Soonwooa sp., assembly GCF_032062245.1. Lineage (NCBI taxonomy): Bacteria > Pseudomonadati > Bacteroidota > Flavobacteriia > Flavobacteriales > Weeksellaceae > Soonwooa > Soonwooa sp. The sequence goes on along the minus strand of NZ_DAMBQF010000001.1, from coordinate 293,112 downwards.
GTTTTCGAAACAATCGCAACAACATGAGAGCACGTGCTTACTTGCGATTTGTTATAAAAAGCTGGTATTATCTTTTCTTTTTGCGCGTCAGATTCGATAACAATCAATTTGTAAGGTTGCAAACCCAAAGAACTTACAGATAGTCGCCCCGCTTCCAAAATATTTTGCAAGGATTGCGAATCGATTTTTTCACCACTAAATTTCTTTACAGAATAGCGCCAAGCCAAAGCCTCTAGATAATTCATGTAACAAAGATAATCAACCATCTTCAAAATTAATTCTAAAGTTTTGTTAATTAGGAGCAATTCCAGCTTTCACTAGTCGCTATCTTGTATTTCACCATGCTTTTGCCTCTGCATAATACAAGATGAGATCCAACATGCCGTTCAATCTGGGCTAGGAGATTAGGTTTCCAAAGAAAATTTAGGAGCAGAATTTAGAATATTCCGCCTTTGTTTTGATTTTCAAAAAAATCGTCAGTTTGCAGATTAGCGCCTTGGGAAGCTTTAACAGCAAGTTGATCGACCAATTCATTTTCAGGATGTCCAGCGTGACCTTTTATCCAATGGAACTTCGGAGAATGTGTTTTAAGAAAAGGAATTAAAGCTTGCCAAAGGTCTGGGTTTTTAACATTTTTCCAACCACGTTTTACCCAACCAGCAATCCAGTTTTGGTTAATCGCATCGGATACATATTTGCTATCAGTAAAGATATGGATGTCGTGTCCTTCATCTTTTATTTTGGAAAGCGCCACAACAACAGCCATCAATTCCATACGGTTATTGGTTGTTAATCGGAAGCCGGCCGAAAAATGTTTTTGATATTGTTTCTCGGGGACGCGCATCAGAATTCCAAATCCGCCTTTTCCGGGATTGCCACTACATGCACCGTCAGTAAAAATTTCGATTTTCAAACTCTAAATTTTAGAAAGGCATTTCGTCATCATCGTCATCATTCATGGCTGAGCCAGAAACTTGGCCGCTAGAAGGTGTCGGTGGTCCAAAAACAAAATTAGGATCACCAGTTACAGTAATTTTAGCAAAATCTGGAGCCTCAAAAGCGCCACCGCTAAATCCTCCACCGCTAGGCGATGGTGCTTCACCACCAAATCCACCATAATAAGAATTGCCTAAAGTTTCCAAATCTGCAAACTTACCAATATGTTTATGGAACGCCAATCTAACATCGGCTGTTGCACCGTTACGGTGTTTTGCGATGATAATCTCGGCTTGGTTTTCGGTTTGTGTTTCTGCACCTTCTTCGTCATTATCCCAAACAGCAATTTTATAATACTCGGGACGGAAAATAAAAGATACGATATCGGCATCCTGCTCAATCGCTCCCGATTCTCTAAGATCCGAAAGCATTGGACGCTTTCCTGGACGCGTTTCTACAGTTCTTGATAACTGCGAAAGTGCAATTACTGGGACGTTAAGTTCTTTTGCAATGGCTTTTAAAGATCGCGAAATCATTGCGATTTCTTGTTCACGATTTCCGCTGCCTTTTCCAGAACTTGCTGTCATCAGCTGAAGATAATCGACCATGATAATCCTAACGCCATGTTGCATGACAAGGCGTCGGCATTTTGCACGGAAGTCAAAAATCGAAAGCGACGGCGTTTCATCAATGAAAAGAGGCGCATTTTCCAAAGCCGAGACATTGGTGAAAAGACTACTCCATTCTTGATCGGACAAAGTTCCTTTTCTTAAGTTTTCTGATGAAATGCCAGTTTCCGAAGCGATCATCCTTGTAATCAACTGTACAGACGCCATCTCCAAAGAGAAAAGCGCAAGTGGAATATTGTTATCCACCGTGATATTTCTCGCCATCGAAAGAATAAACGCAGTTTTACCCATCGCAGGACGTGCTGCAATAATGATAAGGTCGGAGTTTTGCCAACCTCCCGTTTCTTTATCCAAAGCTGTAAATCCTGATGGTACACCAGAAAGACCTTCTTTATCTTTAAGCGATTTAATTTTGTCAATCGCTTCTTTTACCAAAGAGTTTGCGGTATCGAATCCTTTTTTGATCGTTCCGTTGGTAATTTCGAAAAAGGATTGCTCTGCTTTGTCAAGAAGTTCGAAGACGTCCGTAGATTCTTTGTAAGAACTATCGATAACGTTAGCCGAAACATTAATTAACGAACGCAAAATATATTTCTCCAAAATCACACGAACGTGATATTCGATGTGTGCAGACGAGCTGACACCCAAAGTCAAGTCGATGATATAATGGTCGCCACCTGCCAGATTTAGTTTTTCAGTTCTTTTTAACTCCTGAATAACCGTCATCATATCGATCGGCGAGTTGCTTTCGTAAAGTTTTAAAATGGCAGAAAATATCGTCTGATGCCTAGGATCGTAGAAAACTTCGGGCGTTAATAAGTCGATAGAGTGGTCAAGCCCTTTTCTATCAATTAAAAAAGTACCGATTACAAGTTTTTCAAAATCAACAGCATTAGGTGGCATTTTGCCATCAGAAATCGATAATTCTTTAGCAAAATTGCCCTGTGTAAGCGACGATAAGGTTTCTTTCTGAGCCATTGTACAAAGATAGAGCTTTTAAAAATTGTGTAAAATCAAGTTCTTCACAAAAAATTGTAAAAGTGATAAAATTCTTTTGTTAAAGGAGTTTTTGATGTTGATAACTTAAATTTTAATCAAGATTTAGTTCCGAAACTGTAACAATGTTGTATTTAATTCAACTAAATTTATATACGAGTTTTTATTTTAAATCTTACAGATATGATCAAACGTTTTGCAGTTTTAGAATTCAGGAACTTTATGCGATCCAGCAGTTTTGCTTCCAATCTTATAATGAAGATTTTGCAAGCGATGCTGATCGTGTATTTTCTGATAGCATTTGTTGGGGTTAGCGTTGCGGTTTTTTATTATCCGAAAGAAAAACTTCTGACAGATCCTTTGTATTTTGTTGGACAGTTTTTGTTGTATGCTTTTTTGGCGGATGTGTTTTTGAGATATTTTATGCAGCAGATGCCGACGCAGAATATCAAGGCTTTTTTAACCATGAATATTCCTAAAAATACGGTCGTTAAATATTTGATTTCGAAAACATTTTTGTCATTTTTTACTTGGGGGAATGCTTTTCTGTATGTACCATTTGTTGTTTTGTTATTGATAAATGGCTACAGTATTATAGGAAGTTTGGCGTGGTTGTTTGCTATTATGTGTCTGTACTTTATTAGTAACCTCATTAATATTTTGATGAATGGAAAAGACATTGTTGCTTACATTATTGGAGGATCTTTGTTGGTTTTGGCGGCTTTAGATTATTATGGAATTATCAATTTTCGATATTTTTCTGGACAATTATTTTACTCGTTTTACACAAAACCTTGGCTTTGTATTGTTCCAGTTTTGATATTTATTCCTTTATTATTTTTGGTTTTTAAACAAATTAAATCTAATTTTTATCTTGATAAAGGACTTGAATTAAAAAAAGAAGAAGGTAAAACCGAGAATATTCAATTCTTGAATAGATTTGGGATTTTAGGAACTTTTCTTAACAACGATATCCGAATGTTGAAACGTAGTAAAGCAGCAAAATCTGTGGCGATGGGCGGATTTTTATTTCTATTTTACGGATTATTGATGTTTGCAAGTCCAACTTACGAAACGCCTACAATGATGATGTTTCTAGGGATTTTTGTGACTGGCGGTTTCCAGATGTTGTTTGGACAAAAAGTGCCGTCTTTCGATAGCTCATATTATCCGTTGATGATGACGCTAAATGTCCCTTACAAAGATTATCTTAAAGCCAAATGGTGGCTCGTAAATATTGTAACTTTTGTGTCGATGATTTTCGCTTTATTTTATGCGTTTTTTGGTTGGGAAGTTTATTTCACCTTCTTTGCTGCTGGACTTTATAATATCGGAGTTAACTCCCAAGTGACGCTACTTTCGGGTGCGTTTAACAAAAATCCTATCGATCTTAATGCCGCAAAAAAATCGATGGGACAACAGAATAATTTTAGTTTTAAAAATATATTGTTAGCGATTCCGAAAATGGCATTGCCAATGTTAATCTATGGTGTAACAATTACATTTTTCGGGACAGTTGCGGCGGTTGTAGCAATTGCAGTTGTGGGCGTTATTGGATTTTTGATTCGTGAAAAAATATTCGATTATATCGTTCGACTTTACAAAAAGGAAAAATACGACACTTTAACCGCTTTCAAAAAAACAACTTAAAAAAAGAAAATCATGATATCTATAAATAATTTATCAAAAACATACGGTGACAGAACGGTTTTAAAAATTGAAAACCTCGAATTCCCGAAAGGTCAAACGATTGGCTTAGTGGGTAATAACGGTGCTGGGAAGACAACTTTGTTTAGTTTGCTTTTGGATTTAATAGAAGCCACAACTGGATTTGTAGCAATCGATGACGAAAAAGTCAACACCTCCGAAAATTGGAAAAATAAAGTGTCGGCTTTTATTGACGAAAGTTTTTTGATTGGCTATTTGACGCCAGAAGAATATTTTTATTTCTTGGGCGAATTACGTGGACAGAACAAAGCGAGTGTTGATGAGTTTCTTAAGCAATTTGATGATTTTTTTAATGGTGAAATTTTAAACTCAAAAAAATATATTCGTGATCTTTCTAAAGGAAATATGAAAAAAGTTGGCATTGTTGGCGCTTTGATTGGTAAACCAGAAATTATTGTTTTGGATGAGCCTTTTGCGAATCTCGATCCAACGACACAAATTAAACTTAAAAATTTAGTTAGAAATTGGTCGCAAAATTCGGAATCAACATTTTTGATTTCGAGTCACGATTTGGCGCATACTACCGAAATTTCGGAGAGAATAGTTGTTCTCAACAAAGGAGAATTGGTTCGCGATATTCAAACCTCTCCAGAAACGCTTCAAGAGTTGGAAGCTTTTTTTGCAGAAGGTCTTTAATTTTGTTTAAAATTTAGAAAAATATTAATGAAACTGTAACAACATCGAATTTTTTGTTACCTATTGAGGAGATTAACCATAGTCAAAAATGAAATTAAAATTTTTATCTACGGCGGCTTTAGCATTGACAGGAATGCTGATGAACGCGCAAGAAATCAAATTCGAGGAGTATAACCTTCCTAACGGGATGCACGTTATTTTGCATCAAGACAACTCGGCTCCTGTTGTAACAACGGGCGTTATGTACCATGTTGGTGCTAAAGATGAAGAAGTTGGGAGAAGTGGTTTTGCACACTTTTTTGAACACCTTTTATTCGAAGGGACAAAAAATATTAAGAGAGGAGATTGGTTCAAAATAGTATCATCAAACGGTGGAACTAACAATGCCAATACGACTAATGATAGAACTTACTACTACGAAACTTTCCCGAGCAACAATCTACAATTAGGTCTTTGGATGGAAGCTGACAGATTGCGCCAGCCGATTATCAACCAAATTGGTGTTGATACACAACGCGAAGTTGTAAAGGAAGAAAAAAGATTGCGTATGGACAACCAACCTTACGGAAACCTTTTGACAGCTTTACAAACCAACCTTTTCGCAAAACATCCTTACCGTTGGACAACGATTGGTACGATGGAAGATCTTAATAGTGCGAAATTGGAAGAGTTTCAGGATTTCTTCAAAAAATATTATTCGCCGAACAATGCAACATTAGTTGTAGCGGGTGATTTCAAAAAAGATGAAACGAAAAAATGGATCGAAGAGTATTACGGTTCTATTCCAAAAGGTCCAGAAGTTAAAAGAACAACAATAAAGGAAGATCCAATTACACAAGCTAAAGAAGTAACTTGGAATGATCCTAACATTCAACTTCCAGCTTATTTATTTTCTTACAGAGTGCCAGGAAGTCGTGATAAAGAATCTTATGCTTTGAGCATGCTTTCGACTTATTTATCAAACGGAAAATCATCTGTTCTTTATAAAAAATTAGTGGACCAAGAGAAGAAAGCTTTGGAAGTACAAGCGATTAACTTGGGTCTAGAAGATTATGGTATTTTCGCATTTTTTGCAATTCCGATGGGATCTACAAGCAAAGATGTTTTACAAAAAGATATTGATGCCGAAATCGTAAAATTACAAACTAACCTTATCTCTGATGAGGATTATCAAAAACTTCAAAACATTGTTGAGAATCAGTTTGTAAACGCAAACTCGAGCATTCAGGGGATTGCAAGTTCTTTGGCAACATACAATGTGTTATATGGCGATACTAATTTGATCAACAAACAAATTGATATCTATCGTTCTGTAACTAAAGAGGATCTAAGAAACGCAGCGAAGAAGTATCTTAATCCTAACCAAAGAGTAATCATCAATTATCTACCTGAAAAAAAATAATCAAATGAAAAAGCAACTTACATATATAGCCGCAAGTTTTCTGATTTCAGGAATGACGATGGCTCAAAAAATAGATATCAACGCAATGCCGAAAGCTGGTCCAACACCTAGCATCAATATTGCGACGCCTCAGACTTTCAAACTTAGCAATGGTTTGACGGTTATGGTTGTAGAAAACCACAAACTTCCGAGAGTTAACGTAACACTTTCTATGGATCGTCCGCCTGTATATGAAGGCAAAATTGTTGGCGTTAACAGCATTATGGCAGATCAATTAGGAAACGGAACGACAACAATGTCAAAAGATGATTTCAACAAAAGAGTTGACTTTTTAGGTTCGACAATTAATTTTAGTTCGAATGGTGCTTTTGCAAATACCTTGTCAAAATATTTTCCAGAAATCCTTGGTTTGATGGCAGATGCGGCGATTAATCCAAAATTCTCTGCTAACGAAATTCAGAAATCTAAAGAAAGAAGCATCGAAGCTTTAAAACTTGACGAAAAAAGTGCACAGTCCATCGCTTCTAAAGTTTCTAATGCTGTTATCTACGGTAAAAATACTGCAAGAGGTGAGTTCGAAACCGAAGCTTCAATCAATGCAATTCAGTTGAATGATGTTCAAGATGTTTATTCTAAATATTTTGCGCCAAACAACGCTTATCTGGTAGTTGTTGGTGACGTTAAATTTAAAGATGTTAAAAAACTTGTTGAGAGCAAATTTAATGCTTGGAAAAAATCTTCAACTACGATTCCTGCGGTTGAACCAGCTAAAAATGTTGCTAAAACAGAAATAGAAATGATCGATGTGCCATCGGCGGTACAATCTGTAATTTCGGTTGGGAATATCACAACGCTTCAGATGAAAGACCCTCAGTTTTTCGCTGCAACAATCGCGAATTACATTCTTGGTGGTGGAGGCGAAGCGCGTCTTTTCATGAATCTTCGTGAGAAAAATGCCTTTACTTATGGCGCTTATTCAAGTTTATCAACCAGTAAATATTCACCAGGATTCAGTGCGGAATCTAGTGTAAGAAACGAAGTGACAGACAAAGCAGTTACTGAATTTTTAAATGAATTAAAAGGAATTGCGACGATCAAACCAGAAGAATTGGCTAATGCAAAAGCGAAGTTAAAAGGTGACTTTATCCGTTCAATGGAAAAGCCAGAAACTATGGCGAAATTTGCTGTTAATTCAGAGATTTATAACCTTCCAAAAGATTTCTATGCTAACTATCTTAAGGCGATCGACAATGTAACCGTTGAAGATGTTCAAAACGCAGCCAAAGCTAATATTCTTCCTAACCAAAGTAGAATTTTTGTAGCTGGTAAGTCGTCGGAAGTTTCTGATGGTTTGGAAAAATTAGGTTTCACAGTTAACTATTATGACAAAGACGCCAACAAGATTTCAAAACCGATAGTTCAAAAAATAGATGTTACAGCGGCACAAGTTGCGGACAAATACATTACTGCAATTGGTGGTAAGGCTGCTTTGGATAAGGTGACATCTATTGCTACAACGGCTGCTGCTTCGGTTCAGGGTATGAATTTGGATATGACAATGGTAAAAGCTAAAGGAGGCAAAATGTTGATGGACATGAAGGTGATGGGCAACAGCATGCAAAAAGTAGTATTCGACGGTGTTAATGGTAAAATGACTGCGCAAGGTCAAACGATGGATCTTCCTGCAGAGATGAAAGCTGAGTTTGCAAACGATAAAGAGTTGTTCCCAGAAGTTGCTTTTGCGAAAAAAGCGGATCTTAAAGTATCAGGTATCGAGAAGATTAACGGCGAAGATTCTTACGCCATCAAAGATGGATCGACGGTTTATTATTACAGCGTAGCATCAGGTCTTAAAACTGGTGAAACAAAAACTCAAAAGATAAATGGTCAAGAGGTTACAATCCCAACAACATACGGCGATTACAAAGCGGTGGATGGTGTTAAGTTTCCTTACAAAATATCGCAATCTATGATGGGGCAAAACCTTGATTTCGTTGTAAGCAAGTACGAATTAAACAAGGCTAAAGACGCAGATTTCAAGTAAACCGAAATTTTTAGTTTAAATATAAAACTCCGAGTTCTGGCTCGGAGTTTTTTTGTTTTTATTTGGGCGCCTTTTCCCGCTATCCGCTTTTACTCCTCGCTCGCTTTCAGCTCGCTGTGGGGTAACCGCTTCAAAACGAGGAACGAGTTTCGATGATTCCTTAAGCAAATAAATATATCAGAATCAATCGAGGGCGCAACAATCTGCTGCCTTATCAAAAAGCAAAAACAAGTCTGAATCAATCGAGGCGCAACAATCAAATGCTATCAAGGTTGGTTATTCAAAAAAAACCTGAAAGGCTTTCAAAGCCTTTCAGGGTTCAACATTTCTTTAAAAATTATCCTTTACAAATTCTAGGTTTCATTACACAAGAAACCTCATAGGTTTTCAAAATCTATGAGGTTTAAATTTAAGAAAACTTCAAGTCTTTGATCCTTTCTCTTTCTTCTTTCCTCTATTTCAAACTTCCCACCATATCCTCAGGCTTTACCCAAGCATCAAATTGTTCAGGCGTTACCAAACCGAGATTTACCGCTTCTTCTTTTAAAGTTGTTCCGTTTTTGTGCGCCATTTTTGCAATTTTTGCGGCATTTTCGTAGCCGATATGGGTGTTTAAAGCCGTTACCAACATCAATGATTTATCTACCAATTCTTTAATTCGTGGTAAGTTTGGCTCAATTCCCACCGCACAATGATCATTAAACGAGATACAAGCATCTGCAATCAATTGAGCTGATTGTAAGAAGTTGTACGCCATCACAGGTTTGAAAACATTCAACTCATAATTCCCTTGCGTTCCTGCAAAAGAAATCGTAGTGTCGTTTCCTAAAACTTGTGCACAAACCATTGTCAATGCTTCATTTTGAGTCGGATTTACTTTTCCAGGCATGATGGAAGAACCAGGCTCATTTTCAGGAATGTGGATTTCGCCAATTCCGGAACGTGGTCCAGAAGCCAACATTCGGATATCTTGTGCAATTTTAAATAATGAAACTGCCAATTGCTTCAAAGCACCATGAGATTCAACAATCGCATCATGCGCCGCCAAAGCTTCAAATTTATTTTCCGCCGTGATGAAAGGATGTCCCGTTAATTTCGAAATATATTCTGCCACTTTTACGTCGTAACCTTTTGGCGTGTTCAACCCTGTTCCCACTGCTGTTCCGCCCAAAGCGAGTTCCGAAAGATGCGGAAGTGTATTTTTCAATGCTCGCAATCCATATTCCAATTGTGCAGCGTAACCTGAAAATTCTTGACCTAAAGTCAACGGCGTTGCGTCCATCAAATGCGTTCGACCGATCTTTACAATATCTTTAAAAGCTTCGGATTTTTCCTTCAACGTAATTTTTAGTTTCTCAACAGCGGGGATTACCACATCAACCACTTTTACATAAGCTGCGATGTGCATTGCTGTTGGATACGTATCATTTGACGACTGAGATTTGTTGACATCATCATTCGGGTGAATTTCAGATTTCTCGCCCAACTTTCCGCCATTCAAAACATGAGCTCGGTTAGAAATTACTTCGTTCACATTCATGTTAGATTGTGTTCCAGAACCGGTTTGCCAAATTACCAAAGGAAATTGGTCATTAAGTTTTCCAGCTAAAATTTCATCTGCGACTTTTCCAATCATGTCACTTTTTTCTTTCGGAAGCACGCCTAAATCTGCATTAGCAAGCGCTGCCGCTTTTTTCAAATAGGCGAAAGCTTCGATAATTTCGTGCGGCATCGAACTTTCTGGACCGATTTTGAAATTGTTGCGAGAACGTTCGGTTTGTGCTCCCCAATATTTATCAGCAGGCACTTTTACTTCGCCCATTGTGTCGTGTTCTATTCTGTAATCCATATTTTTATTTATTTAAATTTTCTCGGATTGGGATGAAGAAATTCGTACTTCAAATCATTTTCTAAATGTGTAGAAATAATTTTTCGTCCAAAGCTTTCTCCAATTTTTGTTTCGATATTTTTGGTTTGAAAATCCAAAACCTGTTGCTTTGTAGGATGCAAAGGCGCGACAAAATTGTAAGTTTTCGATTGTAAATTCTCGTCAATCATTTTTTCAACAACTCTGGAAATATCTTCAAAATGAATGTGATTCACGATTTGTTGTGGTTCTTTGATTTTATATTTATTCAAATACCGGTCATCGCCCATCAATCCGCCTAATCGTAGAATATTAATTTGAGAAAAATTCTTTTTCATTAAATTTTCAATTCCGAAAATGTTTGGATTTAATAAATTTTCATCCAAATTGTTTTCTGTAATTTCTTGCTCAATTTGAGGATAAATTCCAATAGAACTCATCAAAAAAATCTGTTTTTCAAAATCTTTAAGAAATGAACTTAAATTTTCGAATCTCTTCTTTAAATCTTCAAAATCCGCAGATTTAGAAAAAGGAATCGTGATAATGACAACATCTAAATTATTCCAAATTTCATTAGGTTTTAAAAATTCATCTGCATCAAAATCAATTTTAAATGTTTTGAAACCCTGTTCAGAAAGCATTTTCACTTTATCATAAGAAGTTGTCGTTGCAAAAATATCATTTGTTGGAGCAAAATGTTTTGCCATTCTAAAACCCAACCAACCGCAACCGATAATTCCAATTTTTTTCATTCCAAACTTTTGTTGTTTAAAATTAGGAATAATAATTTTCAGAGCCAATTTATAATCATTATAAATATCAATATGCTTTACTGATTTTACTCATTTTGTTCAAGTAGAGCATTTTGCAATGCTTAATTTTACGGGAATTATTTTTATTTCAGAAATCAATCAAATTATGGAATTTTCTTATCAGGAACCATTTCCTATTTTAAAAGACGATACACAATACAAAAAGCTTTCTTCTGACTTTGTAAAAGTTGAGAAATTGGGCGACAGAGAAATCTTAACAGTTGACCCAAAAGCTTTGGAACTCCTTGCTGAAAACGCTTTGAAAGACGTTTCTTTCATGCTTCGTTCGGCTCATTTACAGAAACTAAAAAACATTATCGACGACCCAGAAGCTACAGATAACGACAGATTTGTTGCTTATAACTTACTTCAAAACGCAGCAGTTGCGGTTCAAGGTGCGTTGCCTTCTTGTCAAGATACGGGAACGGCGATTTGCGTTGCCAAAAAAGGTGAAAACGTTTACACAGGCGCAAACGACGCAGAATGGATTTCGAAAGGAATTTACAATACGTACCAAGAGCAGAATTTAAGATATTCTCAAATCGTTCCTTTGACGATGTTTGATGAGAAAAATTCGGGTTCTAATTTGCCTGCACAAATCGACATTTATGCCGAAGAAGGTGATGCTTACAAATTTTTATTCTTAGCAAAAGGTGGCGGTTCTGCAAACAAAACGTTCTTATATCAAAAAACAAAATCTTTGTTGAATGAAGCTTCTTTAGACGCTTTTGTGAGAGAAAGAATTATGGATTTAGGAACTGCAGCATGTCCTCCTTATCACTTGGCTTTGGTGATTGGCGGAACTTCTGCAGAAGCGAATTTGGCTGCGGTTAAAAAAGCAAGTGCTGGCTATTACGATAATCTTCCGACTGAAGGAAACATGGGCGGTCAGGCTTTCCGCGATTTGGAGTGGGAGAAAAGAGTTCAGAAAATTTGTCAAGAAAGTGCGATTGGAGCGCAGTTTGGCGGAAAATATTTAACGCACGATGTTCGTGTGATTCGTTTGCCTCGTCACGCGGCTTCTTGTCCGGTTGGAATGGGCGTTTCTTGTTCTGCCGATCGAAATATCAAAGGAAAAATCACCAAAGACGGTATTTTCTTGGAGCAGTTGGAAACCAATCCAGAGAAATTCTTACCTGCAACGCCTCCGCATTTGGAAGAGCCTGTAACGATTGATTTGAACAGACCAATGCCAGAAATCTTGGCTGAATTGTCTAAATATCCCATCAAAACCCGTTTGAAACTGAACGGAACTTTAATCGTTGCAAGAGATATTGCTCACGCAAAAATTAAAGCATTGTTGGATGCAGGAAAACCAATGCCAGAATATTTCAAAAATCATCCAATTTATTACGCTGGGCCAGCAAAAACGCCAGAAGGAATGCCTTCAGGAAGTTTTGGACCAACAACAGCGGGAAGAATGGACGTTTATGTGGACGAATTCCAAGCCAACGGCGGAAGTATGGTGATGCTTGCGAAAGGAAACAGAAGTAAAGATGTAACCAACGCTTGCGGAAAATATGGTGGATTTTATTTAGGCTCTATCGGAGGTCCAGCCGCGATTTTGGCGAAAGACAACATCAAGTCTGTTGAAGTGGTTGATTTCCCAGAATTAGGAATGGAAGCTGTGCGTAAAATTGAAGTGGTTAATTTCCCTGCGTTCATCATTACGGATGACAAGGGCAATGATTTCTTCGCAAATTTGGCGCATTAAAATTAAGAAGAAACTTTATTTAAGTTTTAACATACATTAAAGATAAAACGGTTGTAAATAAGAATTTTGCAACCGTTTTTTTAATTAAAAATGTGAAAATATCCTTAATTTAACTTGAGTTCGGGATAAGAAAACTAACGTCCCTTCGAGTAGATTTTGCAAAAATCGTATAGAGAACTTGTCTTATAAACTTCTCTATGCACTTCGCTCCGCTGCTTTACTCGAAGTGACGAGGGTTTAATACTATTTGAAGAAGAATAATAACCTCCGTCAGTTCGAGTAGTGTTTTCGAAATAAAATGAAGAAAATGCGTATCGAGAACTATCATTGTTACAATTTTTATAATTAAATCTAAACATTCTCCAATGAAATACACTAAAATCTCAAAACATCATATTTCTCCTTCGATTTGGGATGGCGGAAAAACTTTCGAGTATTTTATTTACCCACACGAAACAAAGTATGCAAATAAAGATTTTTTGTTTCGAATAAGTGCTGCTTCTATAGAAAAAGAACCTTCAATTTTCACTCGTTTTGAAAATTTTCAACGTTTTTTGGTGATGTTAGACAATGATTTAAAGATCAGAAGAAACGATAAAATAGAGCATTATTCCCAACAAGATGTTTTTGTATTCGACTCTAACGATGAGATTATTTCGCACAGTTTGGGTAAAGATTTTAATGTAATGGTTTCGAAATCTATCACGTTTTCAGCCGTCGACATCTTAACCGAATTTAGTAATTCTATTGCGGATTTTATCTTTGTTTTTGCAAAAGTAGAAACCGAAATTCAATTAAATAATCGAAAAATAACATTAAAAAAAGACGATTTATTGGTGATAGAAAATCTAAGTCAACAAGAAATAAGCGTAAAAAGTCAACAAAATATCATTTGTACTTTCATTAAAATCTAATGTTTATTATCATGTTAATTATTCAACAGTTTTTATATTGAAAAATTCTAAATTAAAAAACATGCATAAAACCTTTGCTAGAAAAAGAAAAAGTTCTATTTTTGCCTAATAAAATATTATAGACATGATGTTATCAGCATTTTGGCCGTTTTACCAGTTTTTGTGGACTATTTATTTCTTCACAATGTTTTTAGCTGGATTTTGGTGTATTTTTATGTTCGCAACTTATATTGTACCACTTTGGTTAACAGAGGGTGTTGCTGAGTATTTTGGAAAAATCAACAAAAACTTTGATCCAGAAAAAGTACGTTACCAAAAACTATACGAGCAAGAAGGTGTAGAGGTTATCTACCAAAGACCTGCTGGTGAGAAGCCTGTGGCGCACGGTCATCACTAATAGTTGGCAATTTCTGTTTTGGGAATTGCACTCAAAGCGAAACAACATATATTGAAAAGCTTTTCGGATAAATCCGAAAAGCTTTTTTGCTTTATTGTGAAATTTGTTGGAACATTCTGCTTTTGATAGAATTGTTGGTTATGGATTAAAATATGAAGATAGTTTCCAGAATACGCATTTGGGGAGAATGGGGAAGGATAAGAAATATTTTTTTTTAAAGGATTTCGATGCCAAGCTTTTTTGTTTTTATTAAAATGAAGACATATACTCGTCTAAAAATAGATTTTATTTTGAAGTAGAATTATTTGCGGTTAGTAGTGCCTGTGAGGGAGAAGCGCATTGTTGGAGCTCTTTATTGTGGTGGGTTCGACTAAGCTTGGGCGCCACAAGAAAAGCGACTGCGCGTAGACCGACCCGTTTGTTTTTGTAAGGTTTTAGAGTCGGCAAAACAAAAGGGACACAGCCAAAAAAATAATTCGCTGAAAATTCGTATTTTTGCATTCTTAAAATTACACGATGTCAAAATCTCTTATTCCAAAACTGGAAGCGATAAAACAACGATATAACGAAGTTGCTGATCTGATCATCCAACCGGATGTTATCAACGACCAAAAAAGATATTCTACTCTTAACAAAGAATACAGCGATTTGGGAAAAATTGTTGTAGTCTATGACCAATATAAAGGCGCTTTGGATGCTATTGAAGAGTCTGACGAAATCATTGCTGATGGGTCTGACAAAGATTTGGTGGATTTAGCAAAAATGGAAAAACAAGAGGCTATCGACAAAATTCCTGCGTTGGAAGAAGAGTTGAAAGTTCTGTTAATCCCCAAAGATCCTGCTGATGACAAAAACGTTATCGTAGAATTACGTGCCGGAACTGGTGGTGACGAAGCAGCGATTTTTGTGGAAGATATCTACAGAATGTACACGATGTATTTTAAAACCAAAGGTTGGAGACACGAAGTTACCGATTCTAACGAAGCTGCGAAAGGCTACAAAGAATTGATTATGAAGGTTGAAGGCGATGGCGTGTATGGTGTGATGAAATTCGAGTCTGGTGTCCACCGCGTACAACGTGTTCCTGAAACTGAATCTCAGGGTCGTGTGCATACATCAGCGATTACGATTGCGGTTTTACCAGAAGCCGAAGAAGTTGATTTTGAACTAAATCCTGCTGACATCGAAATGCAAACGTCTCGTTCGGGAGGTGCTGGAGGACAAAATGTCAACAAGGTAGAAACGAAAGTTCAGTTAACGCACAAGCCGTCTGGATTGGTTGTTGTTTGTCAACAAGCACGTTCTCAGCTAGCTAACCGCGAATTGGCAATGGAAATGCTTCGTACAAAACTGTATGACATCGAATTGCAAAAAGTGCAAGGTGATATCGCGGCACAAAGAAAGTCGATGGTGTCAACTGGTGACCGTTCTGCAAAGATCAAAACTTACAATTATCCGCAAGGTCGTGTGACGGATCACAGAATTAATAAGTCGATTTATAATCTTGATTCGTACATGAATGGCGATATTGGTGAAATGATTGATGCGGTTATCATGGCTGAAAACGCTGAGAAAATGAAAGGCGAAGAAGAAGGGATGTAATCATTTTCTTTTAAATTATATAAAGCTCTGGACAAATCGTTCGGAGCTTTTTTGGTTTTAATTGGAATTTTATTTTTAATTTAATGCTTGAAAAAACACATTATGAAGTATTTTAAAATTTCGTTTATTCTCGTTGCTCTGTTTTCTGCACAAGTGATTTTTGCTCAAGAAGAAGTTAAAAAGCCAGATGAGGTTTTCGGCTTGTATTTTCGTGCAATGATGAATATGAATGATGGTGCCATCGCAGAACTTAACGATTATCTACGACCAACAAGCAAAGGAAGCGATGTCTATGGTAATCTAAGTAAAAAAGCTGTTGTTGAAGAAGTTAAAGCTAGTACTGATAAGTTTATAGATGCTAATTTTTCTAAAGATATTTCGGAATCTGTGAAAGCTTCGGTAGTAGAATTTTTTATGGCGATGTTTCAGAATCTTTGGGATTCATCATATAAAATAAAGGAAGTAAAATTAGTGGACAATCCTTTTATTAAAGGTGATAAAATTGCAGAAGTCTATTATACGTTTAGTTTTAAAAAACCAAATATTAGTTTACAAGAATCGCTTAATGCTTATCAAAATAAAACGACTAAATCATTAACTGAAAAAGAGGTTAATAAAATCTTTAAAACATTGACTGAAGCTTATAGAACACAAGCTGTCGAAGTTAAAGTCGATCAAAAAGTAAATCTTTATCAAAGAAAATTCGACTCTAAATTATATTACATTGGAGATAATATTTCTAAAACAATGACCGGAGCTTTAAAGGACATTTATTTAGGAAATTAGATAACTTCCGCGATTTTTGAGTTAATTAGCAATTGGTGGCGGAGGCGTTAGAGTTTGTGAAGATTCTTCTTTGTACTTTTCTTTAGCTTTTTCGGTTTCAGTCTTTTTTGCTTTCTCCTTTTCGTCGGCTTTCTTTTTTTCTTCCTCCTTTTTCTTTTTTTCGAGTTCTTTAATTTGGGTTTCCAATTCTTTCTTTTTGGCCTCAGCAGCGCTATCTTTAACGACAATTACTTTTGGTGCCATATTAGCTGGCGTTGCTCCAGGTGCGAAAGAATCAATCGCAATGGTGTCATAATCTAACTTCTCAGGAATTTCTACACTGGCGTTAGCATCTGTTTTTTTTGAACATGATGTTAAAACAATTGCGCCTAGGATAATTAGATATTTTGTCATCGTTTTATTGGATTTTAAAACTTGCTAAAACTGGAAAATGATCCGAAATGTGAACACTTCTGTCAACACGATAATTTAAAGCTTTTATCGATTCTGACGTGAAAATATGGTCAATTTTTATTGGAAATTTAAATTCATGAAAGCTTGTTCCGCTTCCGCTTCCTGCTTCCACAAAAGCATCTTTTAGGTTTTTTGAAGCCAAATAATATTCGTAAGAATTAGGAACCGCGTTAAAGTCACCAGCAAAAATAACAGGATAAGGTGATTTGTCAACCGCTGTCATCGTGTTTTGCATTTGGATTTGATGTTCCTTAAAAATAGGAAGCATTTTCTTGACTAAACCTTTTGCTTTCGCTTCGTTTTCGTCCATGGAGTTGGCTGGTCTAACCATTTGTTTATCAATCTGAAAAGGCTCCATGTAGATGTTAACGAAACGTATCGTTTTTCCTTTAATATTAATATCAGTATAAAAACTATTGCCTATATCAACTTGCGTTTTTATGTCTTCAAATTTTTCAATAGGAAATTTTGAATAACATTGAATATGCGGAAATTGTTGAAGTTTATGTGGATATTTTGTAAGATTAAATTCAATTGACGCTTCTTGTAGGAGAACAATATCAGGATCTTTTTCAGAAATGTAGTTTTCAATTTCTTCTTTACCCATCGTGCCATTTCTTACATTAAAGCTCATCAACGTGAAATCAGCTTTGTCTTTTTTCTCTGGCGAATAATTAATCCACCGACGTGTTGGCGTAATAAATAAAATCGAAATTACTAAAAATAAAATCGCTCTTTTTTTAAATAAAATGATCCAATAGATACAAAGTAAAACATTCAAAATCATTAAGATAGGAAAACCTAAAGACAACAAGTTTAATAATGAAATTTGGCTTGGCGATATCCAATTATTAAGCAACATCGCCATTAGCAAGCTTGCAATAACTAAATGTCCTATCGTTAAAATGAAATTAAAAACCTTCATTATCCACCAATAATGTTATTGTGTTTTTTCCAATTTCTGATGTAGAGATAGCCAACTAATGCGCCACCAATATGTGCAAAATGCGCTACATTATCCCAACTAAATTGTCCTACACCTAAGAATACAGAAATCAAAATAATAATTGGTAAAAGATATTTTGCTTTGATTGGCGCTGGGATAAACATGAACATCAATTTCGCATTTGGGAATAATGTCGAGAATGCCGCAACAACTCCAAAAATGGCGCCCGAGGCACCTACCATTGGCGTTCCTAAAATTCTATATAAACCGTTAGCATATTCTTGAATTATTGGATTGTTTGAAAAAACAACGCCTTCACGATAACCATAGGCTGATATCTTGTAAATGTCGTGTATGTTAAAATTTTGCTCATTTAAAATGTTTGTAAATTGATAAGCTTGATAAAAATTTAATAAATTATATAGTGCAAACCCACCTAGACCCGCTAAAAAGTATAAAATTGTAAATTTTTTACCTCCTAAAACTTGTTCTAAAACAGGTCCAAAACTTAATAAAGTTAACATGTTAAATGCAATATGCATATAGCCACCATGCATAAACATGTGTGTGATAATTTGCCAAGAGTGGAAATTAGGCGACAGCGGAAAAAACCCAGCAAGCCACTGTGTTACAAATATTCCGTAGTTTTCTAAAAGTAATGTAGCTACAAAAACAATAACATTGATAATGATAATGTTCTTTGTAATTGGCGTAATATTTTGAAACATATTTTGAAACATATTTTAAAATTTATTTTTAAAATCATCGAAAGGTATTTCCTCGAAACACTTCTTGCCATAAGCGGTGTATTGTGGAAAGCCCAAGTCGATAAAATCTTTTATAAGTTGTTCTACTTCAGTTTTATAAATAAAATCGAATTTAGATTTGCTATGCACTTTTAACCATTGATCTTGATAAAAACTTATGAACTCATCTTCTGTTCTGTAATCCAAAATCTCAAATATTTTTTCTAAAAATCCGGCAACTGCAGATTCATTAAGACCTTCTGGCACTGCGTTGATTCGTAGCACATTATCGTGTGCAATAACCATGTCAAATCCCAGTGATGGCAAATATTTTTTAATCGATTTGTATTTGTTTTTTTCAATTTCGTTGAGGTGATATTCAATCGAAAAGAGAAGATGTTGCCCGTTTTTATTTGGCTTAAACTCTTTCTGCTGCGATTGCAAAATCACACGATGAATTCTTCCCAAATCCAGCATCAAGGTTTTTCCATCTTTGTTAAATAGCCAATAGCCATTTGGAAGTCGGAAAAGATCTTCTTCCAAATCGTCGTCGTCCTCAAAAAGATTAATTTTCGAAGGTTCCGCAGTTGGCACATCTGCATTGTACATTTCAGACAGATTAAAGCTTTCGATGGCAGAAGGTTTCTCAGAAGTAAATGGATTAAAACTGCGATCAACTTTCACCGCTTTCGAAAATGAAGATCCACCACTAATGCTAGTTTCAGTGTTAGCTTTGCTCGGTTGTGGTTGGAAGAAAGCATCCATCGCAGGATCTCTATCAAAATCCAAACTTGGAGCAATGTTGTAAATTCCTAATGCTTTTTTAATTGTTGAACGAAGAAGTGCAAAAATTAAAGCTTCGTCCTCGAATTTTACTTCCGTTTTTTGAGGATGAATATTAACGTCGATTTTCTCTGGATCAAGTTCCAAATACAAGAAAAAACTAGGAATATAGCCTGGCTGCAAAAGTCCTTCAAACGCCTCTTGCACAGCTTTACTCAAATAAGGACTGCGGAAATATCTTCCATTAACGAAGAAAAATTGTTCGCCTCGGGTTTTTTTGGCGCCTTCTGGTTTTGCAACAAATCCGTTAAGTGTTACCCAACCCAAATCTTCTTTAATAGGGATTAAAAGCGGTTGGATTTTTCTGCCGAAAACTTCCACAATGCGTTGCATTTGTCCGCCTTTTCTCAGTCGGAAAATAGGTTCGTCGTTGTGGAACATTTCGAACTCAACATTTTCGTGAGCTAAAGCCACACGCTGGAATTCGTCGATGATGTGACGAAATTCTATATTGTCGTTTTTCAAAAACTTGCGTCGCGCAGGCACATTGAAAAACAAATTTTTAATTAAAAAGTTAGAACCTTCCAAAGTTTGCACAGGTTCCTGAAACTGCAATTCGCCACCTTCGATGTAGATGTTAGTCCCAACAGAAGCTTCGGCTTTTTTAGTTTTTAACTCCACTTGTGCAACGGCAGCAATCGAGGCTAAAGCTTCGCCGCGAAAACCTTTGGTTGCGATTTTAAAAATATCTTCGGTGCTTTTAATTTTGGAAGTCGCATGACGTTCGAACGCCAATCTTGCATCGGTGTCGGACATACCAACGCCGTTATCAACAACCTGAATCAGATTTTTTCCAGCATTACGAACTATTAGTTCTACCTTGCTAGCGCCAGCGTCTATTGCATTTTCCATCAATTCTTTAACAATGGATGCAGGACGTTGGACAACTTCTCCAGCAGCAATTTGGTTGGCAACGTGATCGGGTAAAAGTTGTATAATATCTGACATATTTCTTATTAACCCGCAAAAATACGGATAAGTATCGAGGCTCAAAAATTAAATGTTTGTGAAAATGTCTTAATAAAAGCTAATTCTGTTGTATATTGTTGTCAAAATTTTAGTAAAATTTTATCCTTTAATTATTTGATAATCTGAATGAAAAGAGATTTATATATTGATTTTGCAAAAGGTTTTGCAACGCTTTCTGTAATTTTTATCCACACTGTTTTTTGGTCAGGGCAATTCTATGTACCGACGGAAGTGCGTGTGATGTCTTTGTTTTTTGATGTGATTTTGTTTTACGCCCTTAGCGGGATAACTTCTGGGAATAACATCGAAAAGACTTTTTATCGATTGTTGAAATTGCAGGTCACGTATATGATTTTTGTGACTTTTCTTTTTGTTTTAGATTATTTATTCAAAGTTTTTGGCTTGACATTTTTCTCGATGGATTGGCTTAAATCTTTCTATTCGACCTTTGGCGGGAAGTATGTTCCACAGAATATTTCAGTGGAACCACAATGGCAAAATCTAGGAAATTGGTATCTTCATCAATATTCTAATGCTGACACGTTTCCAGTTGTGATGGGAAGTTTTTGGTATCTTAAGGTTTATTATATTTTGACGGTATTTGGTGTTTTAGTTTTAAAATTTTTCCCTAAACATATCAACTGGTTTATTGGGCTTTGTATTGCTTTAACCTTGATATTCAATTTGTTTCCACAATATTATCCAAATGGACAAGTTGGTTATGTTGCGTTTTACTTTGCTGTGTTTTTAATTGCGCATCAGATGCGTGGGAAAAAAATCCCGACCAAGATGATTCCTGTTTTGTATGGACTTGTTGCGATAGCTTTGCTCGGAATGTTTTGGAATTATGGAACAGAAATTTTTTACAAGCTTAATAAAAATAAATTCCCGCCGAAATTACCATATATTATTTGGACGCTTTTTGCAGTTGTCACCTTGTTTGTTGGTTATAATCGTTTGAAAATTAACAAGAAAAACTTCTTGACATATATCGGAAATAACGCGATTTTCTTTTACTTTTCGCAAGGGATTAGTTCTTCTTTAATTTACTTTATTGTTGTGCCTTTCCAAGATGATGTTAATTGGATTTTGCTTTTAATTCCAGTTTATATTATCAATGTTGTGCTTGCGGTTATCATTGCAGAAGCTCTTAAAAAAGTAGATGCTTTTGGCTGGAAAATTTTAAATATTTTACGCAAAAAAACCGCTTCTAAATAAAGAAACGGTTATTTTTTTTGTGTTAATATTTAGTTTTTGCTTCCGCTACCTCGCATAATAAGTGCGATAATAATGATAAGAACAACGCCGCCAATAATGAGATAAGTTGGGTTGGTGTACCATTCGCCTGCGCCACCACCTTTGTTGGTGTTAATGTCAACAGTTAAATCTGCGCCTTTGTCTTGAGCAAAGATAAGCCCTGTGCTGAAGAAACATAAAAGCATAATCAGAACGCTTTTAAGTCTTGTTGATAAGTTGCTTTCCATAATTTTGATTTTTTTATGTTGGTATATAGTGTTAAATGTTTTTCAAATTCACAATTATTATACCAAAATTATATTTGGTTCATAAATGTATTGCTTGTTTTTTACAAACTTAAATTTTAAAAATGTTTGATAACTGCGTTTTTAAAATAATATCGTGGTGTTGGGACATTGTCGCTAATTTTTAGATCAAACCAAGGATTTGCGCTTTCAGAAAGAATATGTATCGATTGTGCTGGCGTATAACCTTCGATCAAAGCATAACGTTTTTGGTCGCCGTTGTCGATTTTGTCAACAACCATCACCACGTGGCCTGGACTTCCTGGCGTAATAATCAAATCGCCGATTTCAAATTCTTTTTTGTTGCGGTCTTCTTTTAGATCTCGAGCCAAAGAAATTGTCCCTGCATAAGTGTAAATTATGTCTAAATATTTTCTAAATTCTTGGTAATTATTCAGCTGATTTGTGCTTGCTGATTGCGAAAACCTCACCGAATTTCCATTGATAATTGGGCGAATACCTTTCGCATAAGATTCCCAAGCGTAATTATCACCACTTGTAAATCGAAAATGGATGTCGCTATATTTTTCATTTTTAAATAGATACTCAGCGCGAAGTCTTATCAACGCATCAGCGCATTGTTGCAAATCGGTTGTCCCTATGTCATAAGTCAAAATCCCAACATGATGCTTTTGGTCCGATATTTCGGAGCCATCATATTTAAGAATTGGTTTTCCAAAACCCTGCAGTTTTAGATTTTGTAGAAAATTTTCCCAAGAATTTGCTGGCGTTTCCACTCTTTTAAAATCAGAAATCGGAAGAAGTCTATCTTTTAAAATATTGGCTTTTGGATTGATTAATGTGATGTTTTCAGTTTTAAGTTCTGGAGAATTGAGTGTAGGTTTTTCTATAATTTTTTCTTGTTTATTACAAGCAATTACGACAAGACTTAGAATTATTAATTTAAAAATTTTCATCATTCCTGAATTTGTATTAAAAATAAAGGAAATGCGCTTAAAATTCTTATTTTTACGAAAAAAATTGAAATGTTTAGGTTAAAGCTACTTACGGATCCCCGTTGGGCAAATATTGCAGAAGGCAATTTGGAAGAAATATTAACTGACCACGCTTGGTGCGAACAAAAAGCAGCCACTAACGCGATTGGATTGATTACGATGCTGCCAGAATATCCCGAAATTGTTACCGAACTTTTGGCGATTGCACAAGAAGAGTTGGATCACTTCAACCAAGTTCACGAGATTATCAAAGAACGTGGCGGCGTTTTGGGACGATCAAGAAAAGACGATTATGTAAATGATTTAATCAAATTTATTGTGCAAGGAAGTCGCGAAGATTTAATTGTTGACAAAATGCTTTTTGCAGCGATGATTGAAGCTAGAAGTTGCGAACGTTTCAAAGTTTTAACAGAAAATATTAAAGATGAAAAGCTAAAAAAATTCTATCACGAGTTGATGGTTTCGGAAGCGAATCATTATACAACTTTCATTGGATTTGCGCGTCAATTGGGCGATCCAGAAAAAGTAAACCAACGCTGGGAAGAGTGGCTAGACTACGAGTCCCAAATTATCCGTTCGTACGGAAATAAAGAAACCATCCACGGATAATATGAAGAGAGGATTCAACGACTATATAGGATTAGCGTTCCGAAATTTTTTACAAGGACTTGTTATTATCGGACCTTTGGCGGTTACGGCGTGGATCATTTGGTACATTGTATTTAGTATCGATAACATTATCCCGTCTGTATCCGAGAAGTTTCCAGGATTGGTTTTTGTTGTGGTTATTGCTGCGACGACGCTTATCGGTTATTTTGGAAACAAATTTATCATCGGTCGAATTATTGTTGATAGTGTTGACTACATCCTCGAACATACGCCGGGCATCAAATTTATCTACACGTCTCTTAAAGATGTGATGGGGTCTTTTGTCGGTGATAAAAAGAAATTCAATGTTCCTGTTTGGGTTAAAACCAATGAAAATCCAGAAGTTTGGCGCATCGGGTTTTTAACTCAAAATGATATGTCAGCCGTTAAAATGGATGGGATGATTGCGGTTTATCTTCCGCATTCTTACGCCGTTTCGGGCTGGGTAATTGTGACTAAATTTAATAATATAAAAGAGGTTGATGGCATGAGCGCTGCCGAAGCCATGAAGTTTGCGGTAAGTGGCGGTGTTGCTGGATTCCATAGCGATGATAACGTTTTCAAAGCGCCAGAATGATGTTTGATTTTTAAATATGAAAAACACTTTAGGTTAAAAACACATTTGACTTAGACAAAATCAATTTTTAAAAATCTACAAAACATTATTTATATGGAATTACCTTATGCTGAGCCATTTAGAATTAAAATGGTTGAAAATATCCAACAGTCTACACGAGAGCAAAGAGAACAATGGCTGAAAGAGGCTGACTACAATTTATTCAATTTAAAATCATCACAAGTATTTATTGACCTATTAACTGATAGCGGAACTGGCGCAATGTCTGACCAACAATGGGCAGCGTTGATGACTGGTGACGAAAGTTATGCAGGTTCTCGCTCGTTCCAAGAATTGCAATCTACCGTTGAAAGAATCACAGGATTTCCTTATCTATTGCCAACGCATCAAGGTCGTGCAGCGGAAAATGTATTGTTTTCAGTTTTAGTCAAAGAAGGCGATGTTGTACCAGGTAATTCGCATTTTGATACCACTAAAGGTCACATCGAATTCCGTAAAGCGCACGCTATCGATTGTACAATTGATGAAGCTTTTGATATTAATGATCTTTATCCTTTCAAAGGAAATATCGATCTTAACAAACTTGAAGAAGTTTATAAATCTCATCCAAAAGAAAACATTCCGTTTTGTTTAGTTACTGTGACTTGTAACTCTTCTGGCGGTCAACCTGTATCTTTAGAAAATATAAAAGCGGTTCGAGAATTGTCGAATAAATATGGAATTCCAGTTTATTTTGACTCAGCGAGATTTGCAGAAAACGCTTATTTTATTCAACAAAGAGAAGAGGGTGAAAAGGAGAGAAGCATTAAAGAAATTTGTAAAGAAATGTTCTCTTACGGCGACGGTATGACGATGTCATCAAAGAAAGATGGTTTGGTTAATATTGGTGGATTTATCGCACTTAACAACCAAGAAGTTTTTGAAAAAGCTTCTAATTTCACGATTATCTACGAAGGCTTCATTACTTATGGTGGAATGGCGGGAAGAGATATGGCTGCTTTGGCAGTTGGTCTGGACGAGGCGACAGTAAGTGCTTATCTTGAAAGTAGAATTTCACAAGTTGAATATCTTGGAAATAAATTAATAGAATACGGTGTACCTGTACAAAAGCCAATTGGTGGACATGCAGTTTTTGTTGACGCGCTAAGTTTCTTACCAAATATTTCTCGTGAAGAATTTCCTGCGCAAACTTTAGGTCTTGAACTTTATATTGAAGCTGGCATTCGTGGTGTAGAAATCGGAACTTTATTAGCCGATCGTGATCCAGACACACGTGAAAATCGTTACCCAAAACTAGAGCTTCTTCGTTTAGCAATTCCGAGAAGGACTTATACTAACAATCACATGGATTATATCGCAGCGGCTGTTAGAAATGTCTATGAGCGTAGAAACGAGATCACCAAAGGTTACAAAATCGTGAAAGAACCAGCGATTTTAAGACACTTTACTGTGAAGCTAGATAAAGCTTAAACATAGTAAAAAAAAACCGACACTCAGCTGAGTGTCGGTTTTTTTTATTTTTCACTTTTTAATTGTTGAATAGAAGCGTCTGCAGCATCAGGAGAAATCGCTTGCATTTTAGGCTTTGGTGGGCCTTCTGTTTGATTTATTCCTGGTCGTCCTGGTCTTGGAGTAGCTTCTATACTTCTCATTTTGATAGATTTTTCCTCGTCAGGATTTGGTGCATTATTGACTTTCTGAGGTTCGGTTGGGGCAATCTTTTTACCTTCGCCGTCTGTCATTTCAAGTTTAATATCACTTTTCAAATACTTAAGAAGTTGCTTTGCTTTGTCGCCTTCCATAGTATTGGCATAGTTAAGAACAATCTGCTCAAGCTGAAGAATCATGATTTCTTTACCAGCAGATTTTCCAGCGTTATAAGCATTTAATAAATATAACTTCGGAACTAGGGCGTCTTTCTTGTTCTCGTCAATGGTTTTAAGAATTAATTCTGAAGAGGCTTGGTATTTTCCTTCATCATAAAGTTTGTAAGCTTCTTCATATTTTTTCTGAACATCTTCCGACGACTTGTTGAAGTTTTTATCACGAGGATTTTTTACAAACTCTGCATACGAAGTGTACGGATATTTCTCTAAAATCATAGTTTTTGCACGTTCTTCAGCACCAGGATTTTTTTCATAATTAATAACAAATGCTTGATAAAGTGCTTTCAGTTCTGTGTCTTCGTCAGGTTGCCCATCTACAAGGTCATAAAGTGTTTTGGTCGCCAATTTAGAATTGCTAAAGAAGTTCTCAAACATAATTCCTAAACCAAGACTTGCGGTATCTCTATCTTTTTTAAGCTTTGCAATATCCGAAGAATTGCTCGGTATTTTTTCTGTATAGAAACTTGGTTCAAAACGACGAGGATCGGGCGCAGTAGTTACACCTAAAGCTTCGTTTTTAAGATCTTCTATCGTTTGAGATTTTGCGGAGTAACGCCAGTTGTCAGCTAATGTTCTGTTGCCCCAGATCTGCTTAAAGTTAGTTTCTCCACGCGGGATATTGTTGGTATTTGCGAAGTAGAATGTACTCTTGTTATCACCAGCCATATTGATGTCTCCGAAAGTTCCAGCGCCAGAGTTGGCGAACATCGAGTTAGCGTTATAATCGCCAGTGTCAAAACCTTTAGATCGCTCAACTCTTTTTCTTTCAATTTCTTCTGCGGCTTCTTTAGCTTTCAACTTGTCAATATGTTTTGCAAAATAGGCTTCTTGTTGCTCTTTAGACATTTTTGTAAGCGCAAGAATACTATCATTTTTCTTTATTAAATAATAGTTTTTCGAAAGTTTTTTAATATTGGTTGTAAGCTCTGTGAGACGTGCTTTTTCTGGTGCGTAAGTCATAACCGCCAAAGCACTATCGTAGTAAGCGCCAGCTGTTAAGTAATCGTCCTGCGCAAAATATTTTTTTCCAATTTCTGAAAACGCTAAACCTCTGATTTGTGGATCCGACACTTTTGCCGAAATCGATTTTCTAAACAAAGAATCTGCATCTTTATCTTGTTTTGCATTTAGCGCCAAAAGTCCCATGGCATAATACAATTCGTTTTTACGAGAAGCGTAAGTTCCTTTTTTAGCTATCTTTTCTAGATAAGCTAAAGCCTCGTCATAATTGTCGTTGGTATTATCAAAGGTTTTAGCAATTTGGATTTGCGTTTTAACCTCGAATTCGAAATCATAAGCGTATTTGTAAGCCGTTGTGAAAGACTCTCTAGCTTCTTGCTTTTTACCCAATTCTGCTAAGATTTGTCCACGTAGATAAGCAATTCTACTTCTTGTTTTTCTAACTTTATTATACTCAAACGCTTCTTCTAACTCGGTTACAGCATCATTTTTTTTGCCCCATTTTAATAACATTTCCGAGTAGAAAATACTTAAAGTTCGTTTTTCTTCTTTGTTAAGTTTTTCATCTTTAAGCTCAACGAAAAGGCGATCTGCCTTTTGATAGTCTTTTAGTTTAGCATAGATTTCGGCTTGATAAATTCTTGCAGTATTAATGCGTTTATGTTTTGGCATATTATTGAAAATATAATTCAAAGCATCCAAAGCTTCGTGATTTTTGCCTTGGTACATTCGTGATTTTGCCAATAACATATAAGCGTCAAACATATACGAATTTTTCTCTACACCGTTAACAAGAACTGAGTTTTTAGAAATCGTTTTTAATGCTTTGGCTTCTGCAATTTGTAAAATTGAAGCTCCTTTTCCAGAAGTACTAGGTCGCGATGGACCTCCTCCCATTGTAGAATTTGCATTAGGCGAAGCAGGACCTTTGTTGCCGCTCATGTTGGTCATCGGATTTCCTGCACCAAAGTTAGAAACTTCCGTTGCGACATCTTCAGTAGTAAGTATTGGAATATAAGCTTCGTAAAAGTTGTCTTTAAAACTTTTAGTACGGTTTTGCATTTCTGTATTGAAGGCTTCTTTACTATTAAACATCGTGTTATAATAGGTAGAA
Source organism: Soonwooa sp. (assembly GCF_032062245.1). Classification (NCBI taxonomy): domain Bacteria; kingdom Pseudomonadati; phylum Bacteroidota; class Flavobacteriia; order Flavobacteriales; family Weeksellaceae; genus Soonwooa; species Soonwooa sp. Next base: position 265,010 of record NZ_DAMBQF010000001.1, on the reverse strand, counting down.
AAGCGATTCATCGGGCCACTCTTCGTTTTTTTCTTACGAGGTGTACATCCAACAACAACAAATATAGAAAGTATAATAAAGGCGAATTTTCTCATTTAAGTAGATAACTTGCTAAAAGGCAATTTATTATTTAAGACATTAATTTTTGTAAAAATAATCTTTTTCTTTTTAAAAACGAATTTATATCGAGAATCCTTCAACAGGAAAGTATTTTGATAAATATTTATACACCAAATGTGTTGGAAGTCCCATAATGCTATAATAGCTCCCATTGATGTTTTCGATTTTGCTCATCCCCAACCATTCTTGTATGCCGTAACTACCAGCTTTGTCAAAAGGTTTGTATTTTTCGATATAATAATTAATCTCGTCATCTGAGATAATTTGCATCGTCACATCGGCGCAATCGGTTTCTGTTATTAAATTATCAAGCGTTTTAATACAAATTGAAGTGTAAACTTGGTGCGTTTTGCCCGATAGTTTTTTTAACATATCAAATGCTTCATCTGCATTTTTTGGTTTTAAAAGGATTTCGTTTTCCAAAGCGACAATCGTATCCGAAGTCAAAAGGATTTCATTTTCTTTTAAATCTTTATAAGCTTTAGCTTTTGTTTTGGCTACAAAGCCAGCAATATTTTTTGTTGCTAAATCTTCGGGATAAGACTCATCGCAGTTAATTTTTACAACTTCGAAAGGAAAATTTAATGATGCTAAAAGTTCTTGACGGCGTGGCGATGCCGAAGCTAATAATAACTTCATTTTAAGTTGATTTGGTGTCATCTTCTAGATTCCAACGATCTTGAATTTTCATAACTTGTTCGATAACATCACGTACTGCGCCTTTTCCACCTTCGATGGGCGAAATATAATCTGCAATGTCTTTAACTTCTGGTACGGCGTTGGCTGGTGCTGCTGCAATCGCCACTTGTTTCATAATGCCAATATCTGGAATGTCGTCGCCCATCATCAAAACTTTGGAATCGTCGATCTGATATTTTAGTTTAAAATCTGTATAATCCGACACTTTATGAGCTGACTTTGCATAATAGTCTTTAATCCCTAAATAGTCGATGCGATGGCGTACCATAGGATCATCTCCGCCTGTGATAACCGCAATTTTGTAACCTGCTTTTATCGCTTTAACAACGGCGTAACCGTCTAGTACATTCATAACTCGAGACATATTTTTGTCGGGAAGAAGATAGACGCTTCCGTCGGTGAAAACGCCGTCCACATCGAAGACAAAAGCACGTATATTTTTTAGTTTTTCTAAATAGCTCATAATAAAAAATCCCTTGTTGATAAGGGATTATAAATGTAATAAATATTAGTGAATTTTGAAATCAATTTATGGGAACAAAGTCAATTCGAGCGGATTGTTGTCATTTTTGAAAGCCTCCTTTTGACTTTTTTCCATGGTGCGAATAATTTCGTTGGGATCGCTGATGTCTTTTCCGTTCATGTTCAGTTTCATTTTCACGTTACCTTGTGACAAAGTTTGGCGCATATCTTTTACAGGATCGTTCTTGTACTCTTTCCATAATTGTGTAAACTTCGCTTCTGTAACATCAAGAGGTTTACCTTTGCTACCGCCGATTATCACAGTTGCTCTGCCATTGCTGTCATTCGCACTTTCTTTAATTTCGACATCGTCAAATTTTTTAATGCCTAAAAACTTGTAAGCATGTGTTCCCGTTGCATCTTGCATTTCTAATATTAAACCTGGAAGTCCCGAAAATTTGTAAGGTCCATCTTGGAAAGGTAATTCTTGCGTGAACCACGCCGTCCAGCTTCTTCCTCCAAATTCTGTCGTTGCTTTTTGAGCCGTGAATTTGTCAATCTTTTTGGTTTCAGGATCGATTTTCCAAACGATAGATTTTTCGTTTTTAATGGCATAATTGTTTGTGTTGATTGGCATTTTAAGAACAATGTTGTAATCGGGATAAGATTTGGTAACATTATATTTTACCATACCTGGATTTGTTCCTTTAAAGTTGGTGTTAATCGTTCCGGACGCACGCATTTGTTTAAAATATTGATCGCGAAGCGAATCAGCAACAAACTGTTTTTGGCTGTAAAATTTGCTGCCATCTTTTCGAATATCAAGAAAGACAGTTTCTTTTTTTATCGTATCTTTTTGATTAATGTTTGGCGCAAATTCATACTCATAGGCGATGCGTGTGCCTTGTCCAAAAATGGAAATGCTAAGAAGTAATAAAAGTAGATTTAAATGCTTCATGACTAAAAAATTAGTTATACGAATGTAGAAAATATTTCGCAATGTTTCAGCGAAATATTTTTTTATTGAGAAATTATTTGATTCTTTTTTTGAATTTTATTTAAAATTAAATTTAACAGTAAACATAAACTGACTTGGTCGGATGTACATTTGGTTAGTTGAGATCAAGCTTTGTGCAACGTCAACACTTACCGTTTCATAAACTTTTCGGTTTACAATGTTTAACCATTTTAGCTCGAAATCGATTTTCTTTTTAACCCAAGTGTATTGATAAGACACGTCAAAGAAAGAGTTTCGGAAATTAGTGCCTTTTACTTTTGTTGTCAAATCATCCCAAAAGAACCCAAAAGTGTGATTTTCGCTAGGGTAGATGTAAGTGCTAAGATTGTGATTCCAGCCAGAAGTTTTCACATCGATATTGTCTGTTGTGTTCCTACTTTTTGACCAATTAAAACCTATATTGTAATCAACACTCAACCAACTGAAATAAGCATTATTAAATTTAATTCCTAAATTTTGTCGGTTAGAATCTGTTTCGCGTAGATCATTAAAAAATGAAAACGAATTAGAATCTGTATTGCTAGCTGAGACCGATAAGTTCATTTTATATTTAGGGAAATACTTTCCAATTTCTGCGCTTTCGGTTTGACTTTTAGACGTGTTGTCCATTGTTTCCAACACCAACTCATTTGTGAAACCATTGGTGTTGTAAGATTCTATAATGTTTCTCTTGTTGGTCGAATAGTTATATCTAACATTGAAGAACAAGTTGTTAAGTGGATTTCGGTATTCTAATCTAGATCCAATGCTTCTTGTTAAATACTCTGGCATTTCGATGTTATCCGCACTACGCACTCTAAGACTTGTTGGGCTTGTTAGCATTTTTCCGCCATACAAGAATCCAAAGTTTCCGAAATCATATTTTTGGTTAGCAAAAGCCCAAAGTTTGAAGAATGAAGCAAACTCATAATTTGCAAATAATGTCGGCTCAAAAACCGTTTTGCTTCGGTCAAGATATTTGTTGCGGATATTATCTCTATATGTAATGCCGTAGAAATTAACAGGCAAAGTCATATTAAGATTAAAATTTTGGGATTTGAAATTAACGCCCAATTGTGTGTAAGGTTGGATTTCGTTCCAATCAACATCGTTAAGCATATCGCTTCCAAGAAAGTGATTGGTGCCACCAACTTCCCCATTGATCGCAGAATTTAAGTTATTAAAATTCATATTTAAACCCACTTCCGGCGTGAAAGTCCATTTTTTGTAGCTAAATCCTACCGACACCGAATGATCAACTTCTAAGGTTTTTGAAGTCGCATATTGGTTGATTTTTTCATAATTTCCGAATCCAAAGTCAATAAGATAACTTCCTGGATTAATGCTCATCGTTTGTTTATCTTTTTGATATTTAACATAACTCATCACGTTGAAAAGCTTTTCCTTCCAAGGTACAATCGTACTTAACGCGTTTTGGAAAATACCACTCGGGGAGTTAAGATCTTCCATTGCCATTTTATGAATCGCATTCGTTTCGCCAACAGCTGGTGGTAGATAATTGTCAACTTTTGCGCGATCTGTATTCCAGAAACTATTCCAAGTTGTTGTGTTTTTGAAGAAACCTTTTTTTGCATTTTTAGTAAAGATTAATTCTCCTTTTGCAGCATTATCATAGAAATTATTAGAGGTACTTGACGTAAAAGTTCCGCCCAAGGGCACTGTTCTGGAGCCAACATCATAAACGCTAACTTGATAATCCTCACGCTTGATGCTATTGTTGGTATAAGATGCATTGGCTTTTAGCTCCCATTCTTTATTTTTGAAAGGGCTTGTCAACAAATTAGCGGAGAAGAAATGAACATTATTCAACAAATATCTTTTTTCTCCAATATTGGGCGTGCCCGCCGTTTCTACATTGGTCCAAGATTTTTGTGATGCTTGCGATCGACGACCTTCCCATCGAGATCCAAAAGAAAGCATTTTGCCTTCATTCTCTACAGATTCGCCATTGTTATTCGCTTTATAGTTAACGACCCATTGATTTTTTTGTCCAAAAAACATAGGTGTTAATTTAACATTCCAAAGGAAAGGACTAAAACCTGCGCCAACCTCGCCACGACCCGTCATCGTCACCGATTTTTTTAGTTTAATATTAAGCGCAGCGTTTTCTGAAGGGACTTTATCTTGTAAAATTTTAACTGGCTGATGATTTTCCAAGACTTCAACTTTAGCAACAGCATCTTTTGGAAGTGAATTGTTAATTGTCCCATAACCGCCTTCCATTAAGTCTTTTCCATTAACGTAAAATTTGTTAATCGGTTCACCTTGATAAAGTACAGTACCATCTTTGTTGACTTCGATACCTGGCATTTTTTTCAAAACGTCAGCAAGGCTACGGTCGGCTTTGTTTTCGAAAGCTTTGATGTCGTAAGAAATCGTGTCACCTTTTTTGGTGATTAACTTAGTTTTAATTTTTACTTCTTCAATTTCGGTTGTTTCACCAGCTAATGAGAAGTTTTGAGTTTGGTCAGTATTTTTGATCGTTTTGCTTTGCGTTTTTTGATTAAAAGCTTTAACCTTTAAAATCACATCGCTTTCTGATGAGGTGAAAATAATCTTGTATTCACCTTTAGAATTGGATATTGCATAAGCTAGAATTGCGTTTTTGCCAGGTTCCTCAATAGTTACACTGGCGCTTGGTAATGCTTTTCCGTTAGAGTCGGTAATGTTGCCGCTAATTGTTTTTTGAGCTAAAACAATTATTGAACAACAAAATACCAAAATAAAACTGAGTAGATTTTTCATATAGTTACTGTATCACTAAACAATTAGTAGAAGTTTGTTTTTTTTGTTACAGTTGTTTGAGAAATAATTTGATGAAAAGTTAAATCTTTGTCAATTTTGTTAGTGTTAATCGGCAATTGCAGATTTTAATAGATAAAATAATTTAGAATCATTATAATTAAAAACTATTTTTTTTGACCACACTCCACAAAAAATTAATAATTTTGTAACATATTAAGTTAAGCAAAATGGGAATCATTCTGAAACCGATTGATGTTGTTGATGACATTACGAAAGAGGAGTTCGAAAATAAATACCTTAAAACCCGTACACCGGTGGTTATCAAGAATATGGCTAGAAAATGGCCAGCTTACCAAAAGTGGACGATGGACTATATGAAGCAGGCTGTAGGTGATGTTGAGGTGCCTTTGTATGACAGTTCTAAAGCTGATCCAGCAGCGCCAATTAACGCTTCCGCAGCAAAAATGAAGTTTGGTGATTATATCGATTTGATACAAAGAGAGCCAACAGATCTTAGAATTTTCTTATTTGATCCGATTAAAAGCGCTCCAAAATTATTAGATGATTACATTTCTCCTAAAGAATTAATGGGTGGTTTTTTGGATAAATATCCTAATATGTTCTTTGGTGGAAAGGGTTCTGTAACGTTTTTACATTATGATATCGATATGGCGCACATCTTCCACACACATTTTAATGGAAGAAAACATATCATGCTTTTCGATTATAAGTGGAAAGATAGATTGTATCAAATTCCTTACGCAACTTATGCTTTGGAAGATTATGATATCGAAAATCCAGATTTCAAAAACTTCCCAGCTTTGGATGGCGTTGAGGGTATCGAATGTTTTTTAGAGCATGGTGACACATTGTTTATGCCAACTGGTTGGTGGCATTGGATGAAATATTTGGACGGAAGTTTCTCAATTTCGTTAAGAGCTTGGGATAAATCGTGGGGCGTAAAGGCTCATTCGCTGTGGAATCTTACTGTGCAAAGAACGTTTGACAACTTTATGAAGAAAAACTTCAAAATTAGATATATGACTTGGAAAGAGAAAAAAGCCGTAGAAAGAGCAAATTATGCTTTGAAACGCGGACTTCCAAGAAAGTAATTTGATTTAAATTTAAAATAAAAAAGCCCAATTCATTCGAGTTGGGCTTTTATATTTTTACTTTTTATAGGTTTTATTTTAAACCACACCTTGCGCTAACATCGCTTCGGCAACTTTAACAAAACCTGCTATGTTTGCACCTTTTACATAGTTAACATAACCATCTTCTTCTTTACCGTAATCGCGACAAGCTTTGTGAATGCCAATCATAATTTCTTTAAGACGAGCATCAACTTCTTCGGATGTCCAGTTAAGACGAATAGAATTTTGCGTCATTTCTAGACCAGAAGTTGCTACACCGCCAGCATTAGAAGCTTTTCCAGGAGAGAATAAAACTTTATTTTCTAAGAAATAATTAATTGCTTCCAAAGTTGAAGGCATATTAGCCGCTTCTGTCACACAGATACATCCATTAGCAACCAACTTTTTAGCATCATCCAAATCTAATTCATTTTGAGTAGCAGACGGAATTGCAATGTCACATTTCACTTCCCAAGGACGTTTCCCAGCAAAGAATTTTGCGTTAGGATATTTTTTAACATAATCCTCAGCTCGATTATTTCCAGTTGCTCTTAACTCTAATAGGTAGTCAATTTTTTCACCAGAAATCCCTTCTTCATCGTAGATATAGCCGTCAGGACCAGAGATTGTAACTGTCTTGCCTCCAAGTTGTTCAATCTTTTTGATAACACCCCAAGACACATTTCCGAAACCAGAAACTGTAACAATTTTTCCTTTAATATCTTGATTAATCGTTTTTAGCATTTGCTCCGTGAAATACACAACACCGAATCCTGTTGCCTCTGGACGAATCAAAGATCCACCATAAGCCAAGCCTTTACCAGTCAACACACCCGTGAACTCGTTACGGATACGTTTGTACTGTCCGAAAAGATATCCAATTTCTCGAGCACCAACACCAATGTCACCAGCTGGGACGTCAGTTTCAGGACCGATATGCTTGCACAATTCTGTCATGAAGGATTGGCAGAAACGCATCACTTCCATATCGGACTTGCCTTGTGGATCGAAATCTGAACCGCCTTTACCACCACCCATCGGAAGCGTTGTCAAAGAGTTTTTGAAAACTTGTTCGAAAGCCAAAAACTTAAGAACACTTAGGTTAACAGTCGGGTGAAATCTGATACCGCCTTTGTACGGGCCAATTGCAGAGTTCATCTGGATACGGAATCCGCGGTTAACTTGGATTTCGCCTTTGTCATCTACCCATGGCACACGGAAGATAATTGCACGTTCTGGCTCAGCCATTCTTTCTAGCAACTTCATGCCGTCGTACTCTGGCCTCGTTGCAATAAAAGGGATAACCGTCACAGCAACTTCTTTCACCGCTTGGATAAATTCTGGTTCGTTTGGATTTTTCGCTTCGATATTGGCGATAAAATCCTTAATCTTTTGATCGATTTCGTGTTGCTCCATAAAGCTTTAATGTTATGTGACAAATTTAATTTTATTTTCAAAAAAGCAAAACAATTATTGAGTTTTTTTAATGCTTTTTAGCTTAAACAAATATTTTTCTTAATGTTTTTATAAAATGCTTTTCTTTTTGAAAATTTAGAACTAAAAATAAAATTTTCTTATCAAGTTAACAATATATTAATAATTCGAACAAGTGTAATTCTTGCCGGATTGCGATTTTATGTATCCCAAAAGTTCCATTTCTAATAAAATATTGAGAAGTTCTTGCGGATTTTTATCGATTTTGTTTAATAACTCGTCAAAAGAAATGCTAATCTTTTCTTGTATTAAACGATAGATTTTCGATTGTATTGGGTTATCAATAGTTGGAATTTCAAACTGTAAGAAAAGATTTCCAACTTCTGCTTGATTGGTGAAGCAAGTTTGCACCAAATCTGATACAGAGTGGATAATTTGCGCTTTATTCTGCGAAATAAGAAGATTGCAACCTTGGCTGTATTTATCCGATAGCTTTCCTGGAAGTGCGAAAACATCACGGTTGTAGTCGTTGGCGAAATTGGCGGTGTTCATCGATCCGCCTCCAAATGCCGATTCTACGATGATGCATTGTTGAGAAAATCCTGCAATAATACGATTGCGTTGGAGAAAATGTTCGCGGTCAGGTTTTGATTTCGAAGTATATTCTGAAATAAGAGCGCCACCGTTGTCAATAATTTGGTGTGATAAACGATGATGTTTAGAAGGATAAATCATGTGTAAACCATGCGCCAAAACTGCAACAGTCGGGATGTTGAGTTGTAGAGATTTTTCATGAACTTGAGCGTCAACACCATAAGCAAGACCGCTGATGGTTGAAACTTTTTTAGGTTTTAATTCAGATAAAAAGTCGTCGATAAATTGCTTCCCATAGCTCGTGATATTTCTTGTACCAACAATGCTGACATTATGCGTCTTAACAGGTATTTGCCCTTTAACGAAGAGTAAAACTGGCGCATCTGGACATTCTCGAAGAAGTTGCGGATAATCTTTGTCTTGGAAAGAAATGATTTTAATATCGTTTTTCTCACAAAACTGTAACTCCGAAGTCGCAAAATCCAAATGTTTTTCGGAGCCGATTTCTTCCGAGCGTTTATCACCAATACCAAAGATCTGTTTGAGAGAAGATTTTGGAAGATTCCAGACTTGCTCGGCAGATCCAAATTCGTCAATCAGTTTTTTATAATTGAGAATCCCAAGTTGATGGCAACTTCGTAATGCAATAGCGTATAGATGCTCAGTGTTCATCGTTTTGGATTTTAGAATGGTTACTTAGATTCGCGACGTCTTATCTCATCAAGATGATCCCAAATATTATCTTTTGGTTTGTGAGGAAGCTCCAAAAAGTCATCTGGAAATTTCTCTTTATATTCTTGCCACATTTTGTCATCTTTCTCGCTGTAATAGTTCGGGAATTCCCAAATGAATTTTTTCTTTTTTTCTCCTATTTTTCTGAACAAAAATGCGAGAATTATCCCAACCAAGCCACCAGCAAGGTGTGACTGCCAAGAGATTCTGCTTGGCTCTTGTAAGTTACTAAATAATTCTTCTGGTAACATACCCCAAACCAAACTTCCGTAATATAAAGCGACTAACAAAGAGATTGTTAACAACTTCATATCCCAACGAAAAAGTCCGCTAAAGAACAAGAAAAATGCTAAAACATAGACTACGCCGCTGGCGCCGATGATACAGGCGTAGTTCCATTGTCCTGTAAAAATATCGATTGGCGGAAGTAGCCACACCAAAAGTCCTGTGCTAATCCAACCTGTTATTAAAATTTTGTCCGCAATTGTTGGATAAAATGTATACAACAAAAATAAAAGTACAGCGATCGGAACACTATTTCCGAAAATATGTTCGAGGCTTCCATGTAAAAATGGAGAGGTGATAATCCCTACGAGCCCGTCCGGCATCAACGGAATAATGGCACCTGTACAATTGCTGAAAAAACCTAAGTTTTGTAATGCATAGCCAATCCACATTAATGCAAGCATTAGGATAGGAGCAACAAGTGCTTTGCGGTTGATACTTTTTATAAACATATCTTTGGATTGTCAAATTGGTTGCCAAAAATAGAATTAGGAAATTCTGTCCAGATTTTTGTATAGAGGGCTTTAACTTTTAAAAAAAGTGAAATTATTTATTTTGTCTTAATTTTGCAGATTGTAAGATTGAATTAAACGATGAAGAAATTATTTTCAGTAGTATTTGTAGGATTAAATTTAATATTATTTTCTCAGAAAAGACCTGATCTTAGCAAAATCATTGACTCGATAGCACAAGCTAATTGGACGACTGCTAATACGGTTTTGGATAGTATTGATACAGAAACGCTATCTAATATTAAGGTTATTAAAAAAGGAGATACAATTATCTTCAAAGATCGACCACAATTGTCACTACAAGATATGCCAATAACGCCTTATAGTATGTTTAATACTGTTGAAGCACAACGTTGGTTTATTTTTGGACAAAATAGCCTCGTATTTAACCAATCATCGTTTTCGAATTGGTATGCTGGGGGCAACGATAACATCGGGGTTATCGGAAAAGTGAACTATAATTTTAATTACAAAACGGGAAAACATTTTCTTGAAAATAATGTGCAGCTAGGTTATGGTTTTGTGACGTCAACAGGACAATCGACCAGAAAAACCGAAGATTACATCAACCTTTCTTCCAATTATGGTTATGAGTTAGGCTCTAACTACTATATATCAACAGGTTTCCAATTTGCGTCGCAGTTTGGGGCTGGATATAATTATTCTTTAACACCTGATCCTACATATGATGATCGCGTTTCCAAATTTATGGCGCCAGGTTATCTTAACTTAGGTCTTGGTATTTCGTACAATCCTAATGATAATTTCCAATTGGTGATGCGTCCTATCAATGGTAAGTTTACATTTGTCTTAGACCCACATCTACAACAAGCTGGTAAATTCGGTCTAGAAAGAGATGGACAAAGCATGAGAACAGAGCTTGGGGCGATGGTTAATGCGACCTATCGTATTAATATTATGAAAGATATGACGCTCCTCAACAAACTGAATCTTTTCTCCAATTATTTAGAACATTTTGAACGTGTTGATGTAGCTTATTCAGCAGCTTTAAATATGAAGTTCAATAGATTTATAACGACTGTTGTCACATTTGACATGGTGTACGATCATGACCAAATTGCGGGTTTACAAACTAAACAAACTTTGGGTGTTGGTTTAACCTATAATTTTGGATTCAAACTTGAACGTGATAAAAACAGTAAAATAATTAATCCTTTTATTAAATAATACAAACATGAAAAACTTTTATTCGCCTCTTTGTTTTTGACTGTTCTTGCAAAGGCGAAAGATAACAAAGAAGTTGCGGGTGCGGAGTCTACAAAAGCGTGGTCTATCGTTGGTCAAAATACGTTAATGCTAAACCAAGCGGCTTTCTCCAACTGGGTTGGTGGTGGAGCTAACAACGTTGGCTGGGTTGCGGGTGTTAACTAAAACATGACTTACGAAAAAGATAAAGACCTTTGGGAAAATATCTTGATTTTAGGTTGCGGGATGAACAATACAAAAGGTCTAGGAAATCGTAAAACACAAGATATCATCAATCTTTCTACTAACTATGGTAGACAAATTTCTGGTCATTGGTATGCGTCAGGTGGTGCAAGTTTGTTAACACAATTTTCGGCAGGTTATGAGGATGGCAACAATCCTGATGCTAAAAAGATTTCAAACTTTATGGCGCCAGGTTATGTTAATGTTGGTGCGGGTTTTACATACAAGCCGAATGATAATTTTACAATGTCACTACATGCAGCCAATGCGAGATGGACTTTTGTCGGTGATAAAGATTTACAATTGGCAGGTGATTACGGGCTTAAACATGATGGCGATTCGTCATTGTTCCAGTTCAGTTTCTTGGGAACAGTGCAATACAAATTGCAAATTATGGAGAATATCAGCTTGATGAACTCGGCTTCGGTATTTTCGAATTATCTAGATCATCCTGAGCGTTTGATGCTGTCGTACGGCGGTGTTCTTAACATGAAAATTAATAAATATATTTCGTCGTTAATCACTCTAGATCTTATCTACGATCACAATCAAATTAAGAAAACTCAGCTTAAACAAACTTTGGGAATCGGTCTTGCGTATAACATCGATAACGGTGTAAAACGTTCTGAAAGAAAAGATAACCAAACTTGGAAGTAGTTTTTAATTAAATTTAAAACATATAAAAAAGCGCTTTAGAATTTCTAGAGCGCTTTTTAATTTTATTCAGGTTTCAACATGTCTAATGCACCAAAATGTTTTTTAAACTTCTGAATTTTAGGACCAACCACCGCGCTACAATAAGGTTGTGTGGGATTGGCGTTGTAATAACCTTGATGATAAGTTTCTGCAGCCCAAAATTTTTCAAACGGAACAATTTCTGTCACATATTTTCCTTCCCATTCCTGCTTCGCTTCCGAGTTTTTAAGAGAAGTTTGAGCGTCTTGTTTTTGTTGTTCAGAATGATAAAAAATCACCGAACGATATTGTGTTCCAATATCATTGCCCTGTCGGTTAAGCGTTGTTGGGTTGTGTAAAAACCAAAACACTTCCAAGAGTTTTGAAAACGAGATGATGCTTGGATCAAATTTAATTTGCACGACTTCTGCATGACCAGTTTCTCCCGTACAAACTTCCTCGTAAGTGGGATTGTCTTTATGTCCACCAGAATATCCAGAGGTTACACTTTCGACACCTTTTAACATATTGAAACAGCTTTCGACACACCAAAAACAGCCTCCTCCTATTGTTGCTAATTCCATTTTATGATTATTTTTAGGTTTAATATTTATAGTTTTAGGTTTAGAATCTTGTCCATTACAACTGACAAATACTACCAAGGTCAATATAAATAATGCAAGATTTTTCATTTTTAAAAAAGTTTAAATAAAATTATTTTTCCCAGACCAAAGCACTTGCGCCAAGAATGGCTGCATCGGCTTCGTCCAATTCGCTGGTGACTAACTTCACTTTGTTACGGAAAATCGGTAACAAATTTTTCTCCATGTGGAGTTTGGTAGGTTTCAAAATATAATCGCCCGCTTTGATAACACCTCCAAATAACAAAATAGCTTCTGGTGAAGAGAACATAACAAAATTGGCTAAAGCTTCACCCAAAATTTGACCTGTATATCGGAAAACTTCCTTAGCAATATCATCGCCTTTTTCAGCACACTCAAATACGGTTTGCGAATTGATTTCATCTTCTGGAAAATCATTTAACATCGAACTCGGAAATTCTGCACGCAGTTTTTTGGCGGTGATACTAATGCCTGATGCCGATGCATAAGCTTCTAAAGAACCTTCGGAATCGGTGCTCCAATGTCTTCTTCCACCAGGTTTCACAATGGTGTGTCCTAATTCTCCCGCAAAACCGTCGTGGCCGTAGATTAATTGACCATTAGAAATAATACCGCTACCAACGCCAGTCCCCAAAGTTATCATGATAAAATCTCGCATACCGCGCGCGGCGCCGTACATCATTTCGCCCAAAGCGGCTGCATTGGCATCATTGGTGATGGTGCAAGGTTTTTCAAATTTTTCTGTGATTAATTTAGCAAATGGGATTATACCTTTCCAGTTAAGATTGGGAGCATGCTCAATCGTTCCTTTATAATAATTAGCGTTGGGAGCGCCAACGCCAACGCCACGCACCGATACTTCGGGATGCATGTCAACCAAGGTTTTTATATTGTTGTAAAGCTCATCTATAAAGTCTTCGACTTTGTCGTAACCCGTTGTTTTTAGGCTTCCTTTTTGGAGAATTTCGCCACGGTGGTTAACGAGTCCGAACTTAGTGTTAGTGCCGCCAATATCGATACCGATTGCGACTTCGTTGGATAAATCTAGTAATGCCATCTTGTATTTTATCGAAGGATAAATTTAGTGAAAATCTTAGAGCTTAAACATGATAAGCACAAAAGTTTCAAAAGATAATAAAAGTTTTGTTTTAAAGTTTTTTTCAATCTACAGCTCGTTAGTATTTTAATTTTAAAAACAAAAAACCGAAGATTGTAGAAAAATCTCCGGTTTTATGATATTTAATATTCTTATGCAGGAATTTCGCCTTTGTATAAAAATGAAATGATTTCTTTATTAACCTTGTCAACCATCTCGCTGAATAGGAAGAAAGACTCTTGCTTGTAGATTACTAGCGGATCCTTTTGCTCGTATACAGCACCTTGTGATGATCTTCTCAAGTCGTCCATCTCACGAAGGTGAGTTTTCCAGTTTTCATCGATGATTGCAAGACAGATATTTTTTTCAAAATCTGTGATAAGACTCTCACACTTAGTTTCGTAAGCTTGTTGAAGATCTGTTACAATAGTTGTTGTTTTAACACCGTCAGAGAAAGGAACTTGGATCATTTTGAACATGCTACCTTGATTAAGGAAAACATTCTCGATGATTGGGTTTGCTTTTTCTTTAAGAAGTTGCAACTTCATTTTGTAATCTTCTTGTGCGCTTGCAAATACTTTGTCCACCAATTGTTTCTCTTGTAAGTTGCTGAATTCTTGCTCAGTAACCGGAGATTCCATTGTAAAATATTTAATTAAATCAAATTCAAAATCTTTGAAGTTTCCGTTAGCTTTAGCCGCCGCAACAATAGATGCAGACGTATCGTAGATCATGTTAACGATATCATACTTAAGGTGATCACCGAACAATGCATTCTTTCTTCTCTTGTAGATTACGTCACGTTGTTTGTTCATCACGTCATCATATTCTAGAAGCTTTTTACGAATACCAAAGTTATTTTCTTCAACTTTTTTCTGAGCTCTTTCGATAGATTTAGAAATCATTGAGTGTTGAATAACTTCACCATCTTTATGGCCCATTCTGTCCATCATTTTCGCAATTCTTTCTGAACCGAAAAGACGCATCAAGTTATCTTCCAAAGACACATAGAATTGTGAAGAACCTGGATCTCCTTGACGACCAGCACGACCTCTTAACTGTCTGTCAACACGTCTAGAGTCGTGTCTTTCTGTACCAATAATTGCTAAACCTCCCGCATCTTTAACTTCTGATGAAAGCTTGATATCGGTACCACGACCTGCCATGTTAGTTGCAATGGTTACAACACCTGGTTGACCTGCTCCAGCAACGATTTCCGCTTCTTTCTTGTGAAGTTTCGCGTTAAGAACTTGGTGCTTAATTTTTCTAAGTTGTAATGCTCTCGATAACAATTGAGAAATCTCTACCGAAGTTGTCCCTACAAGAACTGGTCTTCCAGCAGCTGTTAATTTTTCAATTTCTTCGATTACGGCATTATATTTTTCACGATTCGTTTTGTATACCAGATCGTGTCTGTCATGTCTTTGGATTGGTCTGTTGGTTGGGATAACCACAACATCCAATTTATAAATTTGCCAGAATTCTCCAGCTTCAGTTTCCGCTGTACCAGTCATACCTGCTAACTTGTTGTACATACGGAAATAGTTCTGTAAAGTAACCGTTGCGAAAGTTTGTGTCGCTGCTTCGATTTTTACATTTTCTTTAGCTTCAATCGCTTGGTGAAGACCGTCAGAATAACGACGACCGTCCATGATACGACCAGTTTGCTCGTCAACAATTTTTACTTCACCATCGATAACAACGTACTCATCATCTTTTTCGAAAAGTGTGTAAGCTTTAAGAAGTTGGTTAAGGGTATGGATACGCTCAGATTTAACAGCGAAATCTCTGAACAATTCATCTTTTTTAGCGAATTCTTCTTCTTTTGTTAAACCTTGTTTTTCTAGTTCTGCTACTTCTGTCCCGATGTCTTGCAATACGAAGAAGTTAGGATCTTCGTTACCAGCAGACATATATTCTACACCTTTGTCAGTAAGATCGATTTGATTGTTTTTTTCATCAATCACAAAATAAAGATCTTTATCTACAATTGGCATGTCGCGGTTGTTGTCTTGCATATATTGCGCTTCAACTTTTTGAAGTAATGCACGATTTCCGCTTTCTGATAAGAATTTAATTAAAGGACGAGATTTTGGAAGTCCTCTGTAAGCTTGTAATAATTTGAAACCACCTTCTTTAGTATTTCCGTTGGCAATTAATTTTTTTGCTTCATTAAAAATACCTGTTATGGTTCTTTTTTGGATTTCAACGATACGATCGATTGATGGTTTTAAAACATCAAATTCTTGTCTATCACCTTGTGGAACTGGTCCAGAAATAATTAATGGCGTTCTTGCATCATCAATTAAAACTGAGTCAACCTCATCGACGATCGCAAAGTTAAGTTCACCTTGTACCAATTCGGTTGGTGAAGTTACCATATTATCTCTTAAGTAATCGAAACCAAATTCGTTGTTTGTTCCGTACGTAATGCTCGATTGGTAAGCTTTTCTTCTAGCATCCGAGTTAGGTTGGTGGTTATCGATACAATCGATGGTCATCCCGTGGAACATATATAATGGTCCCATCCAAGCGGAGTCACGTTTTGCAAGATAGTCGTTAACTGTTACGACGTGTACACCACGTCCCGGAAGTGCATTTAAGAATATTGGAAGTGTCCCTACTAAAGTTTTACCTTCACCAGTTGCCATCTCCGCAATCTTACCAGAGTGTAGTACAATACCACCAATAAACTGAGTGTCATAATGTACCATATCCCAAGTTACGGCTGTACCAGCTGCGTCCCATTGGTTTTTCCAAACGGCAATGTCGCCTTCCAACTCTACGAAATCTCTAGTTGCAGCCAACTCTCTGTCCCAATCAGTGGCTTTCACGCGGATTGATCCATTCTGAGCGAGACGTCTAGAAGTTTCTTTTACTAATGCGAAAGCTTCTGGAAGAATCTCTCCAAGGACTTTCTCTTCGATTTGGTAAGAATCTTTTTTAAGAGCTTCTATTTTACCGAAAAGTGCTTCCTTCTCATCAACATTTTCTGTAGTTTTTATTTGTTCTTGTACAGAGTTAATCTGCTCTGTAATAGAAGCTGTAGCTGTTTTGATCTTTGATCTAAACTCTTCTGTCTTCTCTCTCAGTCCATCATCTGTTAGTTGCTGAATGTTAGGCTCTACAGCTTTGATCTTGTTAACAACTTTTTTTACTTCTTTTAAGTCCTTTGCGTTTTTATCACCCAAAAAACTTTTAAGAACACTATTTAAAAAACTCATTATCTATTGATTTTTTCGTCAGGAATCATCCTTAGTTTTGAAGAAAACCATATGTCTTCTTCGTTAATAATTCAGTGAAGCCTTTGGAGGTTGTCCAAAGGCATTATTATAATATTAATATTCGTCTTCGTTCCACAAGAAGTCTTCGTCAGACGGATAGTCAGACCATACTTCTTCGATGCTTTCGTAGACTTCACCTTCGTCTTCGATGGCTTGTAAGTTTTCTACAACTTCCATTGGCGCACCAGTTCTGATGGCATAGTCGATAAGTTCTGCCTTAGTCATTGGCCAAGGTGCGTCGCTCAGATATGAAGCTAATTCTAAAGTCCAGTACATAATTTAATTTTTTGCAAAAGTAAAAAAATAGGTTATATAATATAAGTTTTATTCTCAATTTTCAAATAAATTTAAAAACTTTTTAAATTTATTTTTAAGTTTAATTTAATAAAAAGCTTGCGAAGTGCTGTATTTAATATTGTTTCGCGAGACTTGCTAAGCTTTTCTCAAAAACCATTCCACAAATTTTTTTATGCCATTTTGGAAGTTGGTCGTTGGTTTATAATCAATTATTGTCATAGCTTTTGTAATATCAGCATTCGTTTTTGTCACATCGCCAGGTTGCATTGGCAGTTTTTTGAGATGTGCTTTTTGTGACATTTCTGTTTCTATGGTTGATAGCATTTCGTTGAGGTTGATGACTTCGCTTTCGCCAAGATTCAAGATTTCGTAGACGTTGTCATGCTTTTCAAGATAATTGATTGATTTCAGGATGCCATCAATAATATCATCAATAAAGGTATAATCTCTCGCCGTGCTGCCATCGCCATAGAAAGGAAGTTCTTTTTCTTCAGAAATTAATTTCGTGAATTTATGAATTGCCAAGTCTGGACGCTGTTTCGGACCATAAACCGTGAAGAAACGCAACTGTATCATATCTATACTATAAAGATGATGATAAACGTGTCCCATTATTTCACCACATTTTTTAGTAGCAGCGTAAGGCGAAATCGGTCTGTCAACATTGTCAGTTTCAGAAAACGGAACTTTCTCATTATTACCATAAACACTTGAAGAAGATGCACAAACAAACTTTTTAATATTGTGTTTTTTGCAAAGTTCCCAAAGGTTCATTGTGCCACGGATGTTGACAGATTCGTAGTCCAAAGGTCTTTCAATAGAAGGTCTAACACCTGCCAAAGCCGCCAAGTGAATTACTAAATCAATTTTATGATTATCAAAAATTTTTTCTAAACCATCTAAATCTCGAATGTCTTGATAGTAAAGTTGATACTTGTCGCTTTTAGTCAAGCTTTCAAGTTTTGCAATATCTTCTTCTTTTGTTTTAAAACTAAAATCTGGAGAAAGTCCAATACTGTCTAAAGTGTTTTCAATTTTGATTTTATAATCGTAAAAATCATCAAAATTATCGATGTTAATGACAGAATGTCCATTTTTGAGAAGATGTTCGACAAGGTGAGAGCCGATAAAGCCCGAGCCACCTGTAACCAGATATTGCATACTTGTGTTTTCTTGATTCGCAAATGTAATAAAATAAAGAGATTTTTAATAAAAAGCTTTTGTAACAAGTTGCAGTTTTTCGCACATATTTTAATAATGATACAATAGAAAAGACTAATTTTATAGTCTTAAATTTTTGAGATGATATTTTCTGGACAAATTCTAAAGATGAGTTCGCAATTGGCAGAACCTATTCAATATTTTTTAAATCTAAATGATGATTTGATTTCGATGAATCAAATTTTCGGAAAAGAACTTCGCATCAAACATATCGGTTATCAATGTGTAAATTGCGGCAGTGATGAGAAAATCTACAGAATGGGATTTTGTAAGAAATGCTTTTTCGAAAGCCCATATGCGAGCGACACCATCATTCGTCCAGAGTTGTCAACAGCACATCTTGGTATTGCAGAGCGCGATTTAGAGGTTGAAAAATCTATTCAGTTAGTTCCTCATGTCGTGTATCTTTCGTACACGGGCGACGTTAAAGTCGGTGTGACGCGTGAGACGCAAGTGCCAACACGTTGGATTGATCAAGGTGCAACTTTTGCTTTGCCAATTGCGAGAACCGAAAATCGTTATGAAGCGGGAATGATCGAGGTCGAACTAAAACAACATATCGCAGACAAAACCAACTATAAAAAAATGTTAATGTCGGAACTTGAATCTGATTTGGATTTAAAAGAATTTCGTGATAAAATTTCGGAGTATTTTCCGAAGGATTTTAAGCAGTTTGCAAGCGATGAAGAAAATATTGTAAAACTAGATTATCCATACACAGCGCCAGGAAAAGTCAATGTTTTCACTTTGGATAAGCAACCAGAATTCACTGGAATACTTAAGGGTATTAAAGGACAATATCTACAATTCGAAGGTGACTATTTCATCAATGTTCGTGGACACGAAGGTTATGTGATAGAGCTTGAGATAAAGTAAAAAAGGCGCTCAATTATTGAGCACCTTTTTTATTACGACAGTTTAAATTGTGAATCTTCATCAAACGGAATCGCCTTTAGAAAATCATCAAATTCTGGTCCGTCATAATTACTTTCGGCGCCATAAGTTTCGATAAGGTAAGCTATTTCACCATCTTTGTCTTTCATAACATACAAAGCGGCGCTATCGGAAGGATTGCTTTCTCCTTCGAATCTGTAGGCACGAATAATTAATAATTCGTCAGGTTTATTGTAGATTTTCCCTGCGCCTTGCAATTCAAATACTTTATCATCATTCATGCGAACTTCTTTGTTAATGCCATTTTGGGCAAGTTGTGCCATAAGTTCGCTAAGTGTTGTCATTGGATAGTCGAATGTCATAATATTGTGATTTTGTAAAGTCTAGCAAATATTATGCAATAAAAAACCTCGCTTCAGAAAAATCTGAAACAAGGTTCACGCTAAAAATAAAAGTTATGAAAAATTATTTATTCTGTTTGTAACGCTTGTCTGGCGTACCATCTTTTTTAAGATGCTGATTTTGCTTGTAACGCTTGTCAGGTGTGCCGTCTTTTTTAAGCTTTACAGATGTTGTCTTCGTATCTGTCACAACAGCTTTACCTGTTGAGGATTTAACTTCTTTCAACTCTGTTTTTTTTACCGTTGTAGTAACTGGTTTGACAGGTGTTGTTTTAGATGTAGAAGGCTGGGTGCTTTGCGCACTCGCAATTCCTAAACCTAAACTTAAAGTTAATACTGTTAGGATATTTTTCATTTTGTTTGCTTTGTGAATTCTGTGGTAAAAGTATAGTAAAATTTCATTCGCTAAAACGAATTTGAAATATTTAACTATAATTTATCAAAGATTAAAAAAACATTAAAATGAAACTTAAAAGTTAATTCGGTAAGCAGCGCTGAAATTTAGAAACCAAGCTTTAGAGTAGAATTTTTCGATGTCCGGATTTTGATTTCTAATACTGGCTGTATAATAATTGAGTTTTGTTCCAAAAACAACTTGTTGAACGCCTTCACGATCCAATGTGTAAAGAATTTTGCCTCCAATATGAAAACCAGAATTTCCTTCATTAAATTTTCCTCCTTTGTCGATGAACTTTGAGGAAACTCTATAGATACTAGCACCTGCAAGGCCTTCAAGGTCGACAGCTTCGCTAATGTTGTGTTTGTAAAGTCCTGAAAATTCTACATTGTGCATGGTCGCAGCAGACATATAACCAAAAAGACCGCCTTGGTTATCTTGATTGAGATTTGCAGTCATATAATTGTATTCCGCTGTTAGTCCAAAGTTTTTATAAACATACAGAATTCCTCCAAGACCAAAACCAACAAATGGAGAAAGCGCTTTATTCATCGAGTTATCTCCGATAGCCTTCATAACGCGAACGTTTGGTTCGATCGAAAACGACATTTCTTCAAGCAAGGCTTTCTTTTTTCTCGATTGTGATAAAACAAGTGTAGGGATAACTATGAGAAGTAGTGCAAGTCTTGACATTATTTAAATTTTATTTCATTAAAAACTAAATAAGTCACACCAGATGGTATAATAATACTGACTGAATCTGAGGCTATTTTGCAATTAGTATTGCTGTTAGAAAAAGTTTTAATTTTTGATTTGAATTGAAGTTTGTAATCTCCTGATGCGTATGGACCAGCTATAACAAATTGTCCATTTTCTTTCGGAAAAGTTTCTCCGATAATTCTGTTGTTGCTTATTAAATGGATTGGTGAGATCATAAAATCTTCTGCGCTATTTGGTCCAGGTATAACCTTTCCTTCAACATAAGCACGAAAAAGATCAGAATCATCACTGCTCTTACAAGAAATAATAAGAGAAACAACGATCATTATGTAACTGAAAAACCGTAACGTTTTTAGCATGCTTGCATCGAATTTTTAGAAAGCTAAGATATGAAAATTTCAGATTTCTTATATTTGCATAATAAATACGATTCCGGAAAACTTTCGGAATCGTTATGTCGTTTATAGACTTTAGAATTTATGTCACTAAAAACCATTCAACAATATCTTCTTCCAGACCTTTTGAAAAACGAATTTGGGAAATCCATTTTCGAGGCTTTGGAGCAATATCAACATATTTCTGTGAAAGGTTCGGCGGGATCGTCTGCTTCTATTTTTGCTGCGGAACTGTTTGTTACTCAGAAGAAAAGCATTCTTTTTATTTTTAATGATAAAGAAGAGGCTTTGTATGCGAATGCGGAAATAGAAGATCTTGTTGGGAAAGAAAATGTTCTGTATTTTCCAGCAACGCATCTTGATCCTTACCAAATAGAAAAGACGCAAAATGCCAATCTTGTACTTCGAACAGAGGTTCTTAATAAGTTGAATTCCAGTAAAAAAGCTAAAATAATTGTGGCTTATGCTGGCGCGCTGTCGGAGAAGGTTTTGAAGAAGGAAGATTTTAAAGCGATTTCACATCACATCAAAGTTGGTGATCAATTGGATTTTGATTTTGTTGATGAATTATTAAATCATTATCAATTTAACCAAACTGATTTTGTGTCTGAGCCTGGCGAATTTTCTATTCGTGGTGGAATTGTCGACGTATTTTCATTTGCGAACGAAAAACCATTCAGAATAACATTTTTTGGAAATGAAGTTGAAAGCATAAAAACGTTTGATATCGAAACGCAACTTTCTGTTGGAAAAGTAACGGATTTTCAATTGGTTTCGAACATGAATTATAGCGTTACTGGAAGTAAGGTTTCGTTGTTCGAATTGTTGCCAAAAGATTGTTTTGTTTTAGCGAAGAATGCTTTTATGTCATTTATTCAGGTTAAGAATTTTTACGAAAAAGCAGAAACAAAATTTGAAAGTCTTAATAAAGATATCAAACATCAAAGTCCAAAGGAGCTTTTTGTTTCGGAAGATGATTTTGTTAATTCTTTGAAGGATAGGGTTTTAGTTGATTTTACTTTGGATACACTCAAATTAGATGATATTAAATTTCATCAAGTTGATGCTTTCCAAACACAGCAACCTTCTTTCCATAAAAACTTTGAGCTTTTGATTGAAGATTTAATGGAGAAACAAGCAG
The DNA here is from genome assembly GCF_032062245.1 of Soonwooa sp. Lineage (NCBI taxonomy): Bacteria > Pseudomonadati > Bacteroidota > Flavobacteriia > Flavobacteriales > Weeksellaceae > Soonwooa > Soonwooa sp. The sequence continues at coordinate 242,683 of NZ_DAMBQF010000001.1, read as the reverse complement.
AAGGTTATGATACTTGGATTTCCTTTTCAACAGAAAAACAAAAAGAAAGGCTAGAATCTATTTTTGGAGAACTGGAAGAAGAAGTGCCTTACAAAGGATTTTTGTCAGAGCTTCATGAAGGTTTTGTCGACAGCAAGAATAAAATTTCAGTCTACACAGATCATCAGATTTTTGATCGTTACCAACGTTTTAAAGCAAAGAATTCATTCGCTAAAAGTGAACAGCTGACACTCAAGGATTTAACATCTTTGAAAATTGGTGATTACATTACCCATATTGACCACGGAATTGGGAAATTTATGGGACTTGTAAAAGTTACTAATGATGGCAAAGTTCAGGAATGTTTTAAGCTAAGTTATAAGAATGGCGACTTGCTTTATGTGAGTATTCATTCGCTTCATAAAATTTCGAAATATAATGGACCAGATGGTCGCGAGATCGTTTTAAGCAAGTTAGGTTCTCCTGCTTGGAAGACTTTAAAACAGAAAACTAAAGCTAAAGTTAAACAGATTGCATTTGATTTGATTAAACTATATGCCCAACGAAAAATGGCGCGAGGATTTGCTTTTTCACCAGATTCTTATTTACAAAATGAATTGGAAGCGAGTTTCTTGTACGAAGATACGCCAGATCAAGAGAAAGCAACTATTGATGTTAAACATGATATGGAAGCCGAAACGGTGATGGATCGTTTGATTTGTGGTGACGTTGGATTCGGTAAGACGGAGGTTGCAATCCGTGCTGCCTTTAAGGCAGCTACTGATGGGAAGCAAGTTGCGATTTTGGTGCCGACTACAATTTTGGCATTTCAACATTATCGGAGCTTTAAAGAAAGGCTTAAAGACTTTCCAGTTAATGTGTCGTATCTCAATAGATTCCGTACTGCAAAACAAAAATCAGAAACCATACAAGGACTTGAAGAAGGCAAAATTGATATTGTCATTGGTACACACCAATTGGTTAGCAAAAATGTTAAATTCAAAGATTTGGGACTTTTAATTATTGATGAAGAGCACAAGTTCGGGGTTTCTGTAAAAGATAAACTTAAAACCCTGAAAAGTGATATCGATACGTTGACTTTGACAGCGACGCCGATTCCGAGAACTTTACAGTTTTCGTTGATGGCCGCTCGTGATTTATCGGTTATTAAAACACCACCGCCTAATCGTCAACCTGTTGATACACAGTTAATCGGTTTTGATGAAGAATTGATTCGAGATGCGGTTTCTTACGAGTTACAACGTGGTGGCCAGGTTTATTTTATTAATAATAGAATTGAAAACCTTAAAGACATTGCGGGGCTAATCCAAAGATTGGTTCCAGATGCTCGAGTAATTACTGGACATGGACAAATGGATGGCAAAAAGCTTGAAGAAAATGTCCTCGACTTTATGGAAGGCAAATATGATGTTTTGGTGTCGACAACCATTGTCGAAAGTGGAGTAGACGTGCCTAATGCGAATACGATTTTCATTAACGATGCGCACCGATTTGGGATGGCTGATTTGCACCAAATGCGTGGTCGTGTTGGTCGTAGTAACAGAAAAGCTTTTTGTTACCTTCTAACGCCGCCTATGGATATGATGACTTCCGATGCTAGAAAACGTCTTGAAGCAATTGAACAGTTTTCAGATTTGGGAAGTGGATTCCAAATAGCGATGAAGGATTTAGAAATTCGTGGTGCCGGAGATTTGTTGGGTGGTGAGCAAAGCGGTTTCATCAACGAAATGGGTTTTGAAGCTTATCAAAAAATTATGCAAGAAGCTTTGGAAGAATTAAAAGATGATGAAGAATTTGAGAAATTGTTTGATAATGAAGAAGAGCGTCAAAAATTAATTAAATCTACCAAAGAAGTTAATGTTGAAACCGATTTGGATTTGATGTTACCAGACGATTATGTGTCGAGTACAGAAGAGCGACTTTTGTTGTATCAAAAATTGGCGGATATCGATAATGAAAAAGACTTGCAAAAATTTGAAAATGAATTGGTTGATAGATTTGGTGCGTTACCAAAAGAAGCGATTAATTTATTAAAAAGTGTTAGTCTAAAATGGCTTGCGGCTGATATTGGTTTTGATAAAATTGTTATGAAAAATCGAGTCTTTTTAGGTTATTTCCCAAGCAATCCGCAAGATAAGTTTTATCAAACAGAAAAGTTTAGAAAGATCATTTCCTATCTTCAACTTAATCCAGCAGAAGCGCAGCTAAAGGAGAAAGCCGGCAAGGAAGGAAGTCAGCTCATGATGCGTATTGACAATATTAATGATGTGGATGCCGTTAATGTTTTATTGCAGAAGATTTTAGCAAGTTAGGATTAATCGAAATATAGTATTTTTGTAAAAATTTAAAAGATGAAATTAAGTTTCAAAATTTTAGTTGTTGTTGGTGCTTTTTTAATCACAAGTTCTTGTGACTCTACAAGAGACATAACTGGGGATTCGTTAGTAGGGGTTAATTATGGTAATACAAATACATCAGTCAAAAAGCTAAAAAAAATTGAAGATACGAATGGAGACGGGGATGTTTTAACAACCACTTATACATACGACGCAGATAAGCTTACAAAAGTATATTCCAAATCTAGTCATGGAAATGAGTATACGTATGTTCTTGTTTATAACGGAACAGAGTTATCGCAAATAAAGCAAACTCAAAAAGAAGAGGGCGAGTCGCAAATGGATACAACCTATGATTTGGTATACACTGGAGGAAAGCTAACTTCTATGAAAGCTGTCGCAAAATCTAGTGATGTTGAGGTTTATAATATTGATACACAGTTTAGATATTCAGCAAGTAATATTTCTGGTGCTAAATCTACTTTCAAAAATGGTACTAGTGAGATGGGAAGTTTGGATAGTACATTGGGTTTTACTGGAGCCAATCTTACTTCGTTTAAATTGACTTCAACGGTTCCGATTTTCCCGAAAGTGGAAATGCTAATGTCTAATTTTGATGATAAAAAGAATCCATTTGCAAATTTTCCTGAAGCTTTTAAAGCTTTTTCTATGAATTTCATGTTAGGTTCATCTTCGCCTGTCGCTATGTTTTCTCAAAACAACTATAAAACTATTAAAGTGGTTGGTGATAGTGTTTCTTATGATATGACATACACCTACAACACTGATAATTATCCAGTTGCTGGTACAAGAAGTGATAATGGTGGAAAAATTACTTTCGAATATTATTAAACTATGAAATATCTTATTGTTGGCTTAGGCAACAAAGGTGACGAATATACTGAGACCCGACATAATGTCGGGTTTAAAGTTGCTGAAAAAATCGCTGAAAAAATTGAAACGCCTTTCAAATCTAGTAATTTTGGATTGTTGGCAGAAGGTAAGCACAAAGGCCGAAAAGTTTTTGTTCTTAAACCTGATACCTACATGAATCTTAGCGGAAATGCGGTTAGATTTTGGATGCAAAAAGAGAATATTCCGTTGGAAAATGTTTTAGTGATTACCGATGATTTGGCTTTACCTTTCGGAACTTTAAGAATGAAAATGAAAGGTGGCGCAGGTGGTCATAACGGACTTAGAAATATTGAAGAAGTTCTTAATACAGGAAATTATACAAGACTTCGCTTTGGGATTTCTGCTGAGTTTAAAGATGGACAACAAGTCGATTATGTGCTCGGGAAATGGTCCGAAGAAGAAAATGAAAAACTACCAGAACGACTGGATAAGTTTGCGAATGCTAGTTTGTCTTTTGTGTTCGCTGGTGTGGGGAATACGATGACAGCTTTTAATGGTAAATAAAATCGAAAAGCGAACCAAATTTTGGTTCGCTTTTCTTTGATAGAATATAAGTGAAAAAAGAGTTTTTGTAATTAAATCGCTCTTCGATGCTCAATAATTACATGAGAATCTTCGTCGATTGCATAATCTTTATAAGAGGTTTTAAAACCAACTAATCGTACTTCGATATCTTCTTCTACAGCTCTAATATTAGCGAAATCTTGTATCATTTCCAATACATCTGTCGCAATGTAAGATGTGCCTCTCGCATCGATGGTTACGATAGAATTTGCTTTGATGTTTTTCAGCGTTTTCTTAATCGCAGCTTTATTTAAAAACGAAACTTCTTCTGCAAGTTTGATATTAATTTCATCTGCTGCGTTAAGTTTTTCTCGACTCAGATAATAAGCACGTTTCATATTACCCTGAAGAACATAGATAATCGAAATTGCCAAACCAATAGCCACACCTTTTAATAAATCTGTTGCTACAATTGCGATAATCGTTGCTATAAAAGGGATAAACTGATATTTTCCTTTGTGCCAAAAATGCATGATGTTTTTAGGACTTGCTAGTTTGTAACCAATTAAGATTAAAACGGCAGCCAAAGTCGCTAGCGGAATCATATTCAACAAAAATGGAATACTTAGCACACATACAAGTAGCAAAACACCATGTATCATCGTTGAGATTTTATTGGTTACACCAGCGTTCGCATTTGCAGAACTTCGCACAACAACCGAAGTCATTGGAAGTCCACCAATTAAAGAACTCAAAATGTTACCAATGCCTTGCGCACGCAACTCTAGATTGGTGTCTGTAATTCTTCTTTTAGAATCGAGTCTGTCCGAAGCTTCGATACACAAAAGTGTTTCGATAGAAGCTACAATCGCAATCGTTGCACCAACAATCCAAACTTTATAGTTTAAAAAACCTTCAAAAGCTGGGAAAGTAATCATTGCTTTAAAATCGTCTGCCGTTTTCGGGACAGGAAGATTTACCAAATGCTCTTTTGAAATCGCTAAAGAACTTCCACTCACTAAAAAGATTTGATTTAAAACAATACCTGCAATAACAGCTACCAAAGCGCCTGGCAAAAGTTTTAGTTTCTTTAAAGCTTTAACTTTATCCCACATGAGTAGAATTGTTATTGAAACTAAAGTTACCACGATTGCTCCTGGATGTACCGCTGAAAGTAAATTAGTGAAAAAGGCAGGATTAATTCCGTTATCAAAAATTGATTCGCTTGCAATATTGCTGTTGTAGCCTAATGCCAACGGAATTTGTTTAATAATGATAATAATACCAATACCCGCCAACATACCTTCGATAACGTTGTTGGGGAAATAGTTGGAAATACTACCAGCTCGAATAAAACCTAAAATAAGTTGTATAACACCGGCGATAATACCAGCTGCTAAAAACAATTCAAAAGAGCCTAGGTCTGTGATGGCAGCAATAATAATGGCTGTAAGCCCTGCCGCTGGCCCCGATACCGAAATGTGCGAGTTACTAATAAATCCGACAACCAAGCCCCCGATAATACCTGAGATAATTCCTGCTAATGGTGGTGCGCCAGATGCTAATGCGATACCAAGACAAAGTGGTAAGGCAACTAAAAAGACGACAAGTCCTGATGGGAAATTCTCCTTGAATAAGCCCATGAAGTTTTTTGCTTTTTTCATATCCGAAAAAGTATAAGTATATAACCTCATTACTGACGTAACTGAAGTTTTCTACGTTGAAAATTTAATTTTAATTAATTGAATAAGAGGAGTTTCCCGATAGTTGATAAAGGGAAGCTTGATTAAAATTAAATCTGATTCGGAGGTGGCGAAAAAATAGGGATATACGGAGAGATACTCGCGTTGTCATCAATAAGGGTGAAAGATTTTTTGCCAAGATCAGATTCGAAAAACTTAATAAAGTCGTGTATCGAAAGTGGATTAGGCGTTACCTTTTCATTAAAAGATGACGAGCTTGTTTTTACTTCTTCTTCAGCAATCGATACATTAGTCGTTGGCAAATCCCATCCGAAAACCGCAGCCATACTCGGTAAGGCTGTGAAATTCATAAAGATTGCTAAAACTAAAATACTCAAATACTTCATAAGATTGCTTTAATAACAGTTTTTACAAGGTTATTTTTCCATTTTTGGAACCGACCAAGTAGATTCTGTCAAATCATAAATTTTCTGAATATTGTGAAGAATGCCTTCAAAATCAATATTCAAATCCTTTAATGTGCCAGTTTTCAAATCGAAAACCCATCCGTGCACAACGGGATAACCATTTTGGACAAAGCCTTTTTGTACTGCAGCAGCTTTCACTACGTTAATACACTGCTCTTGTACATTGAGTTCTACCAATCTGTCGAACTTTTGATGTTGGTCAGTGATTGCGTCTAACTCTTCTTGGTGTGTACGATACACGTCACGAATACTTCTTAACCAAGGGTTAAGTAGACCAAGGTCTGTCGATTGCATCGCTGCGTTAATACCGCCGCATCCATAATGTCCACATACAACAATGTGTTTCACTTTTAGATGACTAACCGCATACTCAATAACCGAATTAACATTCATGTCGATATTGTTAACCACGTTAGCAATATTTCTGTGAACGAAAATTTCACCAGGTTTCAATCCCATCAAGTCTTCTGCCGGAACTCTACTGTCGGAACATCCGATGTATAAAAATTCTGGGTTTTGACCTTCTGCTAAGTTTTTAAAAAAGTCTGCGTTGGTAGATTTCATTTCTTCTACCCATTGACGGTTGTTTTCAAAAACTTTGTTGTACGAATCTTGCATAAAAATATATATTTAAGGTTAAAATTACTTTAACTATTAAATACGGTGTTTTGATAGATTGAATCAATAATGATGCAAAAGTAATTTATTTTGATTAAAAAATTAAAAATATTAACAAAGTTTAATATTTTACTTTATTATTAATATAGCCTTCTGTGGCCATATTATTAGGTGTAATCTGCGCAGGATTGCCGATGACTACGGAGTTTTCTGGCACATCTGTACTTACATAAGCGTTAGGCGCGATAAGAACATTATTCCCAATTGTGATGCCACCAACAATAACGGCATTGGGACCAATCCAGACTTCGTCGCCAATAGTTGGTACGCCTTCGCGCCTTCCACGATTGGCTTGTGCGATGGTTACACCTTGTGCAATATTACAGTTGCGGCCAATCACAGCTTTTGGATTAATCACCAATTGTCCCCAATGTCCGAGATAAAATCCTTCGCCAATTTGAGTTTCTGCATAGATTTGGAAACCATATTTAATTTGATAATGACGAAGAATGAATCTGTAGATTTTCCCTGTTAATGAAGATTTGGGATGTTTTTGCGCATTTCGGAACCAATAGATATAATGCAGATTTGGACTAAAGCATTTTCTTAGTATCTGAAAATGTGACAAATATTGTCCACTTTCTCTGTAAAAATCTTTTTGAATGGTCGTATAAGACATATTGCAAAGTTAAAGATTATCGATAATATTTGTAATCCCTTTCACAGAATTTTTTAGGTTAAATGGCATTTCGTAATCTTGAAGTTTAGCCTGATAACTTTCAAAAGTTTGAGGATGTAATAAAGCTTTTTTCATACCTTTATAAATACCTTCTTCGGAGTTTTCTATGATTAAACCCAAGTCGCCGTCATTTAACATTTCTCGAACGCCAGAAACATCTGTTGCAATAATATTTTTGTTAAGTGTCATCGCTTCGAATAAAACGGTTGGGAAACCTTCGTAACGAGAACTTAAAATATAAAAATCCGCTCTCTTAAAATAAGGATAAGGATTGTCTGTAAAACCCATCATTGTGGCTGTGTTGTCAACGCCAAGTTCGGTTTTTAGTTTTTTAATATTTTCAAAATCATAACCATCGCCAACGATGAGAAGTCGGTGATCTAATCCTTCATTTATTAATTTTTTATGAGCTTTAAGAAGTCGGTCAAATCCTTTTTGAGGGAAAATAGTCCCAACCGAGATGAAAGTCGGAAGTGTGCCATCAAACTTATAATTTTCTAAAGGTTTTTCCGCTTTTGTTAAAATCTCTTCTGTATCCAAAGGGTTGAAAATTCTAACAATTTTGGATTTCTCAGTTTCGGAAATAGCAAGATCTTCGAAGGTTTGTTTTATTTTTTCAGAAATAACCATCACTTTATCATATTTGAAAAAGCGTCTGATTTTTTCTTTGGTATAGCCTTCAACTTGTGTCAAATCATTATGGATCCACATCAGTTTTTTTGAGGACGTCAAAGGACTATTAAGCACTTCGTCCATAAAACCGTGGATTGCAGCAAACTCGATGTCATACTTTTTGTTTTTGAGTTTTCGCTTATAAAGAATTTTTGGATATTTTTTCAATAAACGCTGATAGACAACGCGATAGGCTTTTTTAGGAATGTCTTGCGGGCGATTGGTCGTAATCATTTCGCCTTTGTTGAGGTACATCACATTAACCCAATTCGGAACTTCGGTAAGATATTTCCCTGAATATAGGTTAAGTAAAAGGTCCACTTCGTATTTGTCTGACGGCAAATTTTTGAGGAAAATCACCAAAACTTTCTCCGCACCACCATGACGCAGAGATCCAATTCTGATGAGGATTTTTTTCTTTTCCAAAATCTTAAAATTTAACAATACAATATATGATTTTTATCCATTGTTTTCTTTTTTTAAAAACAAACAGGTAGCAGAATAATTTTTTTTAATCCCCGATAAATAATACTTCATCATAAACCACCATTCTTTACTTTTGTACCAAGGCATAAAAAGTCTCAATAATTTTATTAAAATTAATTTGGGTTTAGATTGTAAAAATTTATAAAAACTATATTCTGTTTTCGCTATATTTTGATCAATTAAATAAAAATTAGCAAAAAGACTTTTATACATTTTTTCAGGGGTTGCTCTATAATAAGCTTCCACAGGGTCTGGAGACGGAGGAAACACCAAAGAATTGGTAATAATAAGATAGCCATTTTCGGCTAAAATTTCAAATAATATTTTGGATAATTCTTTTCTGGTATTTTTGTTGAGATACATCAAAATATTATTACAGAGAATAAGTTTTGGTTTCAGTTTTTTCACTTCGTTTCTGAAATTTTCATCAGATAAATCTCCAACCAAGTCTATACCTTCATCTTCTTTCATGTCGAGATGGATAACTTGTTTTTTTTCGTCTAAAAAAAGATTAAAAATATTATTTTGTATAAATGGCTGTTTTTTGGTTCTATAGACAAGGGTTGAGCTTCCTATATTAAGCACAGGGAAAGGTTCTTCGGGAAGAATTTCTTTTATTTTTTCGGCAATCCAGATAGATTCTTCTACAAGCATATTTGTGTTTTTTAGGTATTGAATTTTAAAAATATCTTGTCACTGTATTCTCTTATTTTAATTGGATAATCTATTAAATGGATGCTTTTTTCAATCTCGTTTTTTTGTTCTTCTACAAAATTCAAAAATAATTCCCATTCTAAAAGAGAATATTTGGCAAATACTTCAGCAGCATAAAAATTTTGAGACTGTGCCCAAATTACATTTTGAATGGCAAACCTTCTAATGGGTGTATTTTTTTGGGAGATATAGCAATCGTCAAATATTTTTATTTTAGTTTGAATTTCCTTTTTAGAAAGAGGCAAATAATAACAATTTCTCATGCTTTCTGGAATTGGTACAGAAATATGATAAAAGTAAAGAGGTACGGATAAATCTATTTTTTTGAGAATTTCTAAAGCAATGTCATTTACTTTTATATGTTCCGGATGCTAATCTAACGGAAAAGGGATAAAAATAGCAGAAAAGTTGTTCTTTGAAATTAATTCTTTTCTCTATTTGTAGAAACTATTAGTTTAAAACCAGTTTTCTTACTTACATTTCTTATCTCGTTCTGTCTTATTGTTTCGTTTTCTTGATGATAATTTTTCCCCAAAAAATTGTAATAATAAACTGTAGATTCTTCTGCTTTAGAAATTACTTGGCTACAGCCAATCCACTCGTCATCAGCATGCGGGGCAAGTATCAAAATGTTTTTCAAATCAACATGAGGAAGGATCAATTCTGAATCAATAATTTTTTTGTTAGATAATTTAGATTTTATCTCACAAAAACACCAGAGAATTTTATTTTTTAAAATCCTGATTTTTAGTTTTATTAAACTTAGATTATTTCTTGCCATTTTTTCAGAATTTCATTTTGTTTCCAGTTTTGTGCTTCTTTAGATGCGCTTTCCATCATCTTTTCTAGTTTTTCATCAGAATTAGTAAGCATTTCTAGTTTTTGGATAAAATCTTCTTTATTGTTTATATCAATTAAAAACCCTGAATTGTTTTTAACAATATCACTTGGGCCATAGTTACAGTTGTAAGAAATAATAGTATTACTACAAAACATAGCTTCTACCAAAACCGTGGGCAAAGCTTCTTTAAGTGATGTGAATCCAAATATTTTAGATTTTCTAAGCAATTCTAAAATTTCATCAGAAGTTTTAGTCCCGTAGAAAATTACACGATCTTGTAATTGATTTTTTTCTACAAATTGTTCTAAATTTACTCTTTCGTTGCCATCACCAATTATTTGAAATTTCCAATCTTTAGAAATGTTGGCTTTTTTGAAAATTTCTAAAAGAGTAATTACATTTTTTTCCTTATCTAATCTTCCTACAAAAGAAATAAGATTTTCTTTATTTTCAAAATTGATTTTTGGCTGATTTTCAAAAGGTTCTCCTATAATATTAGGAATAAAATAAGTTCTATTGAATTGTTTATAATATTCTATGGCAGGAGAATTAATACAGACAATACCCTTAAGATTTTTGTAATATCTTCTTAAAATATCATTAAAAAGTATTCCGCCAGTTTGGTAAGTAACATGCTCCCAAGCAATAGTTTTGTGATTCGCTTTTTTGTTAAGACTAAGAAAGCTAGATAGTTTATACCAAGCAGAAATAATGGTATCATAATTTTGATGGTTTTTTCTCATCCAGTTTCTAAGCATTAGAAAAACCCCAATATGATAAATATAAGCGTTAATGTTTGTTATTTTCGGGATAAATCTTAAATGTTTTACACTGAATTCGCAAATTTTCCATGCCCAATGTGAAAAAGTATCTATATTGTGAACTTTAATATTAGGATCTAAAGGGTAAAAATGCTCTCTTTCATTTATTAATAAAAGAATTTCTACAGTATATCCTTGTTCTGATAAAGCATTAGCAAGATTGGTAAGAACCTTGGCAACACCACCAGGTTTGAACAATTTATAATATACCAGTAAAATCGACTTTTTCTGCTCCATTATTTATTTTTTTGATAGATGAATGAAAAAGGCAATGCAAAAAATCCTAATATTTTAATCACAGGATTTTTAATCTCATTAAAAATGGTAGAAATTTTTCTTCCACTTTTTAAAGCATAGGTTTGGTAGCCAATTAAGTTTCTCAACAGTGCTTTTGGATAAAAAAACAATTGATTTCCGTAAGCGTTTAAGAATGAAAGATGACCTTCTGTCAATCCAAAAAGATTTTTCCCGCTCCATCTTGTATTCGAAACAGAAGCTGCATCATCATCGTCTTTTAGGTAAAATCGCACTATTTTATTCACAAATCTGGTCTTAATTCCTCTAGCGTCATACTCATTGAAAATCACACTTTGCGGAATGTAACCTTTACCTTCGTATTGACTAAAATCTTTATCAGAAACTTCTCTTTGATAGGTTTTGGTAATAAAAATCCCGAATTTATCTCCTCTAACTTTGTATTTGTAGCGCATCTCGAAAATGCTTCCATCAAAACCATTGTTAGGATATTTATCACCAACAATTTTACCGTTTTCATCAGCAGAAAGTCCCATCACAGAAATATAATCGTCTTGATTTTCTATTTTTTCAACTTCAGAAATTAAAGTTTCTAAAGCGTCTTCTGGATATGCATCATCAGAATCTACCACCATAAAATAAGGTGTTTTCACCATTTTTACGCCTTCTAAAACAGTTAGAAATTTATGACGGTTTTTATCTTTTTTATAAATAATTTCAAAAAAAGTATTCAGCAGTTGGAAATTCTGCACCACTTTCTCAGTATTATCTGTGGAACCATCATCTAAAATAATCCAAAGAAAATCTTTGAAACTCTGATTGAGAAGAGATTCAAAAACTTTCGGGAGCGTTTTTGCCCGATTGTAAGTGGGCGTGATAATGGTAATTTTTTTCATTTGTGTTTACAAGTTTTGAAATTTTTAAAATTCACAATTCACTTTTCCGAAGGAATAATTTCACTTATTCAATAAATTATATTGTTGTTCAAAAACATCACTGATCTGTTTGTAAATCTTTTGAGAATCAAACTTTTTATATGATTTCGCAGTGTTTTTTCTTATTTTTTCAAATAATTCTGGTTGCGTAAATACTTTTTTCATGGCTTCGTAGATTTCCGATTCGTTATCATTAACCAAAATACCATCGATGCCGTTATCTATCATCTCTGGGATGCCTCCAACATTGGTACTAATAATAGGTATTTCTAATGCTAGAGCCTCGTTAATAACCAGTGGATATGCTTCAGTTTTTGAAGGGAAAACAAAATAATCAGAATTTTTCATGTAAGGAAAAGGATTAGTTTTTGTTCCCAATAATTTAAAAGTTTCCTGTACATCACACGCCTTTATTTGTTGGGTCAAATTGTTTTTTTCTTCTCCATCTCCTAAAATTATGATGCTGTGCTCAAAGCCTTCATTAATCAATTTTTGATGAACATTGATTAAGGTATGATAAGCTTTTCTTTTATTGAGTCTACCGACAGAACAAAAAATGGGCTTTTTGAGGTTGTGAAGATCGACATTTGTGGCTAAAGATCTTTCTTTAACCTCATCGGTTCGAATCGCATTGTAGATAACCGAACTGCTAGGATATGTTATATGATAATATTTTTCAATTGCATTTCTAATATTTGCTGCACAAAATATTACATGATCAAATTTCCTTAATTTCTCGACTCTTTCTGAGGCGGTCTTTTGATTGCGTTCATTTTTTTGATGTACATCATAAGAAATGTCAGTATGAAACCAGGCAATTTTCCGCGATTTTTTATCAGGTGAGTTTAGCACCATATCAAATTCTGCGTAACTTGAGGCGATTTCTATATCGTATTTTTCACGAACTTTCAGATGATATAATATTGATGGAAATCTAGTGTAGACCTCCAGCTTTAAGCGGCGAAAAAGCATTTGGAAATTTTGGAGGAATCTATTAGAGCTCATTTGCTCTTTACCCTTTTCCACAACGATAAGTTTGATGTTCTTGGGGATTTCTTTCACCAATTCTCCTTGATAGAGATTGAGCATTAAGGTTAAATCGAATCTATCCTTTGGGAGGTTGTCTAAAATATCTAAGATTACGCGTGGGACACCGCCCATCTCTAGTGATCGTAACCGAAATAGTATTTTTATTTTTTGCATATTGTGTTTTATGTTCTCAGTTATCGACTTCAGCCCCTAGATTTCGATATTGTGTTTTAAATTTTTCTGACCATTTTTTCCATTCCAAATATTGCGCGTCGGGATGATTGGCTTGTTCTAAAAATGTTTTGATATAGTCGTCAGAAAAATCTTTTGGATAATTTTCCATGGCGTTAAACTTATCTGTGTACCAAGCTTCGTTAAGGATAAAATTCATTCTGTTAACATCAAAATTGTTTCCATATTCGTGATAAGATTCTGTTGCCGAAGATTTGAAAGTCGTTTTTAAAACCTCTTGTTTCGTTCGTGCAAAGATGGCTTTTTTATTGTTGTGATACCAAGCTGCGGCGTTTCGCAATTGTTGTTTTTCGTCAACTTTGCCTCTGGCGTCTTTCCAGATTTGTAACCAATAATCTTTCTGATACAGTCCCATCAGGATAGAATTAAGTGCCCAGTACTTTCTTTTTGTTGTGTTGTCGGCAATACCTAATTTATACAAAATCGTAAAAAATTTGTACTTGTTGTACATGAAAAGATCCATAACAAACTGATTCGATGTAAATGTTTTTTTAGGAATTACCGAATCAAAAATGCCAAAATTATTGACATCACAGTTTTTATCGTCCGAATAATTCCCAAGCCAACCTAGCTTTAACAAAGGAATTTTGCTTTTTTGCATTTCGGAAGTCAGTGTGTCAAAGTTAATCGGCTTTGTCATCCAGACGTCGTCTTCAGTTACCATAACATAATCCGAAGCCTTTTTAATTTGATTATACCAAAGGTCGGTGGGAATCGTAAAGCCATCAATTTTTTTTCCTGATGCAATATTCTGCTCAACAGCTTTAATCTTTTCAGGATATTGTTTTGATTTTAAAATAGAAATCGATGGATATTTTTGTTTAATCTTTTCTAAATACCGCAGAGGTGTACCATCATCCAAAACAAAAATGTTGAAATCTCCTTTAGCATTTTCCATAATAGAAGCAATGCAACGATCTAAGTAATAAGGTCGATTGAAAGATTTTATAATGATATCCATTAGCTTAGTTTTCGTAAAAGTTTTTTAAAAAAGCTATTTTCTTTTTCAAAAATATATTTTGGTAAGTCAGTTATTTCTGCCACATTCTTGCCATAAAGTTTGTTGATTTTTCTTCTGTGGCAAGTTGCAAAGATGACTTTATGCCAATTTTCCTTTAGTTTTGCTTTTTTCGATTTGTCTTGTGATACCCCTTTGTCATGCAGTCTATAAAGATACTGGAAAGAATTAATAAACTTGAAATTACCTTTTTCGTATAGTTTTAAATACAAATCTTGGTCGACAGCCGATGTTAATGCTGGGTCTATCCCTTCTGTCTGGTTGTATGTAGATTTTTTAAAAGTAAAAAAGTGAGCAACTTCAAAATTAATGTTAAAGAACAAATTTTTATGTTGAGGTATTTTTCGAGAATATTTAAAATCGCCTACAGCTTTCCCTTTGTCATTGACCAATTTAATTTTTGAATAAGTTGCAATGCAGTTTTCGCTATTATATGCTAAGACAGATTCTTCGATTGCAGTATTCGTTACAAAGTCGTCTGGATCTAGGAACCCGCATATTTCTCCATTCGCTTCTTCGATACATCTCCTTTTAGTAAATCCAACTTTAGAATTGACATCATTTCTAAAAAGTTGAATGCGAGAATCGGTATTCGCCAATTCTTGTAATTTTTCGTACGAACCATCTGTAGAACAATCGTCAACAATGATAATTTCTAAATTTTGATAAGTCTGATTTTTTATAGAATTATAACAATCTTGAAAGTAATCCCAGTTGTTATAATGAGCAACTAATATAGAGAATAGCATAATTAGATTGATTTTACAATTTGCTCCTGCTTGTTAATGATAACCGAATTAGCTGGCACATCTTTATGGATAACACAACCTGCACCAATAATTGTATTGTCGCCTATTGTTACGCCTTTTAACACAACAACATTGCTGCCAAGCCAGCAGTTTTTGCCGATTTTGACAGGAGCAGTCTTGAATTTTTGGTGTTCAACTTTAAAGTTGGGTAAAGAGGAGTATTTATGATTATGGTCGTAGAGTTTGACAGATTCTCCGATCAATGTATTTTCACCAATTTCAATACTGTCAAGACAATTTACTGAACAATTATTATTGAAAAATACATTGTTTTCAATTTTTAAACTAGCATTTTTTCCAACCAAAAAATGACAATTATCTCTAACATTAATGTCCTTGGCAAAGCTTATACTTTTGTAACCATTATAAAACTTGAAATCACAAAAATTACCAATCTTTATGTTGGCGTTTTGGTGTTTAGAAAGCTCTTTTAGGTTAGCGTTTTTTAAAATTTTGAGAATTAATTTTCCTAGAATACTCATCATCTTTTGTTTGTGTAGTCCAAAGATACTGCTTTCCAAAATAAAATGATAATTTTGCAGATAATGAATAACATGAATGACAAAAAAGTTACGATTTCGATACCAATTTTCAAATGTGAAAGTTTTATTATCAAGACGCTGGAGTCAGTAAAATCGCAAACATATCCTAATATTGAAGTTATTTTAGTTAACGATAAAACACCAGATAATAGTGCGGACTTAGTGACGAATTTTATTAGAGAAGGTCAACTTAGTAATTGGAAATTGATAGAATTAAGCGAGAATTCTGGACTTTCTGTTGTTCGAAATAAAGGGATAGATGAGGCGACAGGCGATTATATTTTCTTTTTAGATAGTGATGATACATTGGAAGCGTCATCAATTGCAGATTTTGTTGAAGTGGCAGAAGCGACAAATGCTGAAGTTGTTGTTGGAGAGGTTAAAGGAATTAAGCTTCCGGAATATCAAGAAGTTGATGTTTTCCCTTTAAGAGTTAAAGATGATGTATTGGAAGGTAACGATGTTATTCTTAAGTGTTTGGTAGATGGTGGATTTCCTGTGTCGAGTTGGAACAAGTTGATTCGACTTGACTTTCTTAGGAATAATAAAATATACTTTACGAAAGGATTATATGCGCAAGATTCTCTTCATACATTCGAGATGGCATTAAAACTCACTAAAATTGCTTTTTTAAGAAAGAAAACCTATAATTACTATTTGCACTCGGAATCTGTTATTCATAACCGAAAAAAAGTGCATTTTGACAATTGGATCACAATTGCTAATAAGCTTAACGATTATTATTTATCGGAAAAAGTAGCTTCACGAAAATTACAAATTCTAAAATACTTACTCAATTTTAAAGCAATGACTTTATTGATGAATTGGAAGGCTCAAAAAAATGAGGAATTGTGGAAACATAGCTATAAAGCTTATGCTAAACTTAAAGGGCTAAACTTATCTCATTATTTTTCTTCAGAGTTTTCTTCCAAACAGAAAAAAGAAAATTTTTATATGTCTTTGCCAACTAATTTAGGATACAAGTTATTCCGAAAACGTTTTGGAGACTAAAATAAAAAAAAGGCAACAAACTAATTTGATGCCTTTATTATTACAATCTTTTTATATTTTGCTCGAGAGCTAATTTTCCTTTGACATCGTAGATGACACCATTTTCTTTAAGAAGATTATTTAAATCTAAATTTTCAAATTCGTTATGAGAAACGGCTAATACAATTGCGTCAAATTTCTCTTGCGGAAGTTGGTTAGAAGTGTCGAGATTATACTCATGCTTAACTTCACTTGGGTTAGCCCAAGGGTCATAGACATTAACTTTGATGTTGTAATCTTCTAGGTTTTTAATAACATCAATAACCTTGGTATTTCTGACATCTGGACAGTTTTCTTTAAATGTGAAACCTAATACCAAAACATTGGATTGATTAACTTTAATGTCATTTTTCAACATTTGTTTAACAACTTCACTTGCTACATAATGTCCCATAGAATCGTTCATGCGACGACCAGCCAAGATGATTTCTGGATGATAACCATATTCTTGAGCTTTTTGGGCAAGATAATAAGGATCTACGCCTATACAGTGCCCTCCAACCAATCCAGGTTTGAAGGGCAGGAAGTTCCATTTTGTGCCAGCTGCAGCAAGAACATCATGCGTGTCGATGTCCATTAGATTAAATATTTTTGCTAATTCATTAACGAAAGCAATATTAATGTCACGTTGTGAGTTCTCGATAACTTTAGCCGCTTCAGCAACTTTAATAGTTGGCGCAAGATGTGTCCCTGCGGTAATAACCGATTTATAAATGTCATCGACAATTTTTCCAATTTCGGGATTAGAGCCAGAAGTTACTTTTAAGATTTTCTCAACCGTATGTTCTTTATCGCCAGGATTGATACGCTCTGGCGAATAACCAGCGAAGAAATCTTCATTAAATTTTAAGCCTGAATTTTTTTCTAAAACAGGAATACATTCTTCCTCAGTAACACCTGGATAAACTGTAGATTCGTAAATTACGATATCGCCTTTCTTTAAAACTTTAGCAACGGTTTCGCTGGCTTTGTAAAGTGGTGTTAGATCTGGACGGTTATTCTTGTCAACAGGCGTTGGGACCGTAACAATATAGATGTTAGAATCTGCAATGTCGTTAAGCTCGTTAGAGCAATAAAGACCTTTGTCTGTTGCGGTTGGATTGTGGTCAATAATTGCACTTTTCAGAACATCATTTTCGACTTCCAAAGTTGAGTCGATACCTTGGCGAAGTTCTGAAATTCTGGCTTGGTTAATATCAAAACCAACCACAGGATATTTGGTTGCAAAAAGTCTTGCTAAAGGCAGACCTACATAACCAAGCCCAATAATAGATATTTTGTGTGTCATTGTGTTATTTTAGATTTTCCCAGTACCATTTAACAGCTTCTTTTAAGCCATCTTTCATAGAAAATTGAGGTTGGTAATTTAATAAATTTTTTGCTTTGTCAATACTTGCTAATGAATGTGGAACGTCGCCTTTTCGGTAATCTCCGTAAATGATGTCTACATCCGCAATTTTTGAATCAAATTCTGATAGATATTCTTTCAAATATTTAACCAAATCATTAAGCGTTGTTCTTTCACCAAAAGCTGTATTATAGACTTGATTGTAAGCATCTTTGTTATCAGACGTTATTGCCAAAAGATTCATTTGGATAACGTTGTCAATATATGTGAAGTCACGAGAATACTCGCCACCACCGTTAATAGTTGGAGACTCATGATTCATAAATTGCATCACAAATTTTGGAATAACAGCTGCGTATGCCCCGCCAGGGTTTTGCTTTCTTCCAAATACGTTGAAATATCTTAGGCCAATCGTATCGAAATCGTAAGTTTTTTTGAAAACATCAGCATAAAGTTCGTTAACATATTTTGTAATGGCGTAAGGAGAAAGAGGTTTTCCAATTCTATCTTCTACTTTTGGAAGCGCTTCCGAGTCTCCATAAGTTGAAGAGCTCGCCGCATAAACCATGCGCTTAACACCAGCATCTCGTGCTGCAACAAGCATATTTAGAAAGCCACCAACATTAACATCATTACTTGTTATCGGATCGTTAATGGATCTTGGCACTGAGCCTAAAGCTGCTTGATGAAGAACAAAGTCTTTGTTTTCGCAAGCTTTTTTACAAGTTTGTAGATCGCGGATATCGCCTTCTATTAATGTAAAGTTAGGATGGTTTTTGATAGCTTCGAGGTTTTCACGACGCCCAGTAGAAAAATTGTCAAGACAAGTTACACTGACATTGTTTTGTAGTAAAACTTCGCAAAGGTTAGAGCCAATAAAACCTGCGCCACCAGTGACAAGTATATTTTTATTTTCGAGTTGAGGTTTGAAATTCATTTGTATTTTTAAATGTAATTATAGATGCAAATTTACGTTCTCTTTGTTTTAAAATTAATATTATCTTATAATTAAATATTATTTTTTTTAAGCCCATTTTTTTAACAACTTTCTTTTTACAATAATTGACTATATATTTTAATGGAATTTGGTCAAGAATCATATCTTCATTAAAAATTTTTTGTGATGCACTAAGTGATTTATAGTTGTTTTTGAGTCCTTATTTTCGATAAAATACTTAACTATTGCAAAGGAATTCACCAATTGAGAGTAGAAATGTTTGTGCTCCGCAAGCCAATTTCCTTCGCAATAATGTACAACATAATTAGAAGGTATGTTAGCTGAAAAGTAGTTAGAGGGATATAAGGTTATACCTTCTTTTAGGTTTTGGATAACATCTTTAGAGGGATCTGCACCATATTTATTTATGAGGATGTTGTTAAAAGTTTCGGTGCTTATCACTAGTTGGTATTCAGGTTTTTCATCGTAGAATTTCTGTATATCTTCAACGAAGGGATGGTTCGGCTCTGCTCCAAAAAAGGCAGAAAATGGCTTATTGGCCATTTCGAAGCCGCAGATGGCATGAGTGTCCAGTAAGTCATTTAGGGACTTGCGGACTTCCATATCGGTATCGAGGTTAAAGCCTCCATATTTATTAACTGCCCAAACTCTAGCATAATTTGCAACGAAAACCCAATCTTTTTTTTCGTAAGCTCCATTTACAAAGAGGTTTATATTAATATCGAATGTATCCTCATTCCACTCCATAAACTCGTAATCGGGAAGGTGTTTTTTCCAGCTCGCAATACATTTTTGACCAAGCTCTGACTTTGGATTTTTTCCAAACCAACAATAGTGAATAATTTTTGGAATGATTTGTTTTCTTTAGTTACAGTTTCAAATAGTTGTTCCCATTGCTTCATAATAGGTTCAACTTTATAGTTAAAAGATTTTTTTCTATTGGCCAAACCAAATTTAGAACGAAGATCTGGATTCTCAATAAGTTAGCAAATGTGCTCTGCTGTCTTATCAATATCGCCAACAGGGGTTAAAAACCCATTGGTTTCATTTTTAATAAGATCGCTTGGACCACATTGACAGTCGTAAGAAACAATGGGTAGCCCAAAATGCATCGCTTCAATCAAGACTAAGGGGAGACCTTCGAATCGAGAAGTCATGACATAGATACTTGCATCTAGATATTCTTTATGAACATCAGGTTTTGGTTTTATTATACAAATATTATTTTCTAAATCATTTTTTTTAATAAAGTTTCTAATAGTCGTTTCTTGTTCACCACGCCCACAATTTTTAATGTCCAGTCAGGATGTTGTTTTGCTACTTTATCCCAAATGCGGACTAAATAATCAAATCCTTTTTGGTGATGAAATCTTCCTATTGCTAGGACGTTTTTGGATTTAACTTCACTTATATGATTAGTTTCTAATGTTATAGGATTAGATATATGGTAAAGATTTTTGAAATGTCTTTCCCAACTAATCATGTCTTGTTTTGTTAATAATACAAATGCATCTAGACCAGAAATGCTTTATAGCTTGTGTTGCTAATTCTTCCTCTAAAATTTCTACAACTTCAGCGATATGAAAATTCTCTGGATAGGCGAGATTAAGTATGTGATTATATTTTTTCTTTGTAATGTAATCTAATGTAATTTGTTTAATGTCTTCTACATCCATTAGATTTCTAGTAGCATTTTTATGTATATTGATAGGTTTTTTAGATGCAATTTGTCGATGCAGATAATTGACTAATAAATGTAGGTCGCCTCCTTTACCAACAGCGTTACTAACCCTAAGAATTAAATAATTAGAAGCGTTTTGATTAATAATCTCTTCCATATGTAATTTTTGAAGAACATAAGGACTATTGTATTTTGACGAATGATAGATGGAACATGTACTGAAGTACACAAATAATTTGTCTATATTATTTTGTAAGACTTCGGTAACTAATGTATTTTCTCTATCAAAGTTCGCCTTCGATGTTTCAGATGAATTAGAAACACCAGATGCGAAAAAGACGACTTCATGGCGGTCACAATCGGAAAATAATGAAGCAATTAAACCCTTACCTACTACCATAATGTATTATTTGAAAAATCTTTTGAATAGCACTATCAAAGATAAGAAAAATGAAACGCCTCGGAACTTTTGAATCCAAGAGGATTTAATGTTATTAAGCTGGAAGTCCCAATACGAATCGAGCGCCTTGATTTTTGCTTTAGTAGGAATATTTTCTTTACTTAATTCTTTAAAGAATAGCGAGGCGCCTTTGGGTGATTTTTTTAATAATTGCCATGATTTTGAGGTAAGACCATCTTCCAGATAATCTGCAAAGTAAATTGGGTCATCAATGTATAATGTTTTATATTTTTTACCTATTTGACGATATACATATGACTCTCTAAAGAATTTCTCATCTTCAACATGAGGATAAGGGTACTGTCTCTGGAGATCAGTTTTGAAAGCTGTTGCAAAGTCTCCTGTAATTCCTTCTTTATATACTAACTCATTATGGTCTAGAAGCATTTCGTGTTGAGGAAGTTGCTTAGAATATATTATAGCACCATTATTTTTAATGGAACGACATCCAATGGCTATTCCTCCAACATTATTTTTGTCTTTTATTGTTTCGTATTTTTCGATTAGCGTTGAAATAGCATTTTTTGCTAAATAATCGTCACTATCGACAATAAAAAATAGATGGCCTTTCGCCTTTTCTGATCCTAAATTAATGGCGATGTGTTTCCCACTATTTTCCTGATAAAAATAACGAATCGGGAATGTGGAATTTTTTTGAAATTCGGTTATCAATTCCCTAGTTTCATCGGTAGATCCGTCATCAACAATAAGCCACTCAAAATCTTTACACGTTTGTTCTTCCAAAGAGTTGTACAGTATTGGGAGGATATAAGCGCGATTATATGCAGGAGTAAATACGGTTATCATTTATAAAAATTCATAATCCTTGCATGATATACTTTTCTTGTAATTATCATTTATAAGTTTTTCGTTGACTCTAAGAAAATTGTAAACTTCCTTTGCTTTTCTATATTCTATTTTATCTCGAAGAATTAAGTACTTTACTTTTTTATTTCGATACTGTTTTATCAAAAGTTCAATGCTAATTTTTCTTAATGGATTTGAAGTCCATAATACATATTGCCTTTTTTCATGCTCTAACTTGCTATCGTAAGTTGATGGTTTTCTGTCCTCTCGATCATGATTTATAAATGTATTAGGAACAACTCCAATTTTGCCGTTATAATATTTTACTCTGTGACAATAATTATCATCTTCTGCATAATGAAAAAAACTAGGACTAAAGCCTCCTACTTTTTGTAAGCTCTTAAGAGGAAGCAGCCATCCTGCGGCACATATAAAATCAGCTTCATAAATATCCTTCTTTTGTTGGTCTAGTACATAATCGGAATAGAAATCTGGACATAAATGGGGCGCTATTGATTTAGAAAAACTAAGGTCTAATTTATTACCCAATCCATTCCTATGTATAGGGCTTAGTACAAAAAAGTCTGGATTTTTGTTGCTCGTATGAATAAGGACTTCGAGCGTCTGTGTTTCTACAGTTGCGTCTTGATTTAATAGAAAAAAATAATCTCCCTTAAGGTCTAATCCTAATTTAAACCCTTGATTGTTGGCACCACCAAATCCCATATTTACATTGTTTTTAATTAAATGTACATTTGGAAAATTAGATTCAATATAAGATACAGATTCGTCAGTTGAGTTATTGTCAATGGCAATAATTTCTGATTTTATAGAACTAGACAGTACCGAATCAAAACATTTTTTAATCCAATCATTTTTCAATCCATTATAGATAACTACAATCGTAAATATTTTCATCTGATTTTGATTAATTTTAATTTAACTAAAAATCTAAAAAGGCGATTCTGAAATAATTTTCTGTAAAGATTTGATTCTTTTTGATATTTATTACGTTCTTTTAATATGTCGTAATAACTTCCTAAATAATTTTCGATAAAAATATGATGTTTTTTGAAAATCATTTTTTTCATTAAATTCAGCCTGTCGCTCTGTAAATTGGTTAACATAGATGAATCTTTAATTCTATAGAAGAATCCTTTGTATTGTATTTTTTTGACAGTAGAATTTTCATCTAATATTGACAACCAAAAATCCCAATCTTCTAACCCGAAAATCATATTAGTATCGTATCCACCTACTTTTTCCCAGCTCTTTTTTTCAAAAAAAGCACTACAAAATATTATGTTTTGTTGACACATTTGCTGGTGCGAATATTGAGGTAATATCCAAGCTTCATTTTTTTTTCCAAAATAATCTGCTAAACAGTAAATAATTGTATATCCGTTTTTGAATTCCTTTGAAGCAATTTCTAGATAACGAGTAGCGATTTTGTCGTCGCAATCAAGCGGTAAAATCCATTGGCCTAATGCCATCTTTATTCCTTCGTTACGTGCTGATGAAAGGCCACCATTAATTTTTTTTAAATATCTAATTCTTTTATCTTTTTCTACCCAATTTAGGGCTATTTCTTCTGTATTGTCAGGAGATCCATCGTCAACAATAATACATTCCCAATTTTGGAATGTTTGATCTAAAACTGATTGCAAACACTCGTCCATATAGTGAGCTTGATTATAACAAGGGACAACAATGGAAATAGTTGGTTTAAGTTCAATCATTTTATTCATAGCTTTAACTTACGAAATTTTATTTATTACTTTAAATAAAGATTTTGGTATATTAAATTTTAGTGCTTTTGATAATCTTTTTGAAGCATGTTGATAATTGCAATAATCGGTTTTGAAGTAAGAAGGTATTTCTATATTATTTAGAAATTGATTAAGAACATAATGATTTATTTCATCTTTACATAGACCTTCTTTATCAAAAATTATTTTGAGCCATATACTTTCTAATGTTATTCGATCTTCCTTTAGTTTAGAAATATTATTATTGTGTTGTCTATAATATGCAAGTTTTTCTGGTACATAACTTATGAAATATTTTTCATTTATTTTTAACCAACGATAATAATCTTCGACAATTAGTTTAGAATCATATTTTCCTGTTTCTTTTAGAACAGCTAGCCTCATAATAACTGTAAGTGCCGGAATCCTGTTTCCTCGAATAAGTTCTCTTCTAAATTCGATGGATGTAATGTTGCCAAGACTGTTATAATCTGCAATATCATTAATGATTCTTGAATTATCATCTATTGCATAAGTGTCTGTAAACACCATTCCATGTTCATCTCCTAATTCTTCAAGTTTTTTGACGCATTTTTCAATTGCTTTCGGATGAAGAAAATCATCTGCAGCTATTAACTTTATGTATTTTCCAGTTGCCAATTCAACACACTCATTTAGGACAGTGGCTAAGCCTGTATTTTTTGTATGGTAATTCTTTTTTGCGCGATAATTATTATCCTTTAACCAATTGTCAAATATCTCCACAGAATTATCGGTTGATGCATCATCTGCAACAATTAATTCTATATTAGAGTAGGTTTGAGCTTTTATACTGTCCAAATTTTCCTTAATATACCTTCCTTGGTTGTATGATATTACAACGATAGTAACAAGAGGTTGAAGATTCATGTTAAAACTGATTCACAATATTTATGATTTCTGTCACTTCATCTTCCGTTAAAATAGATGATATTGGCAAGCTCAAAACTTCATTATGCATTGCTTCTGTAATAGGGAAAGATAAATGCGCCAATTCTTTATATGCATCCTGATGGTGTGGAGGAATAGGGTAATGGATAATTGTTTGTACACCATTCTGCGTAAGAAAGTTTTGTAATGCATCTCGATCTGTAGATCTTACAACAAAAACATGCCAAACATGTTCATTTTCATCTGTAGGGTTTTCAGGAAGAATAATTTTTGGATTATTGATTTCCGAAAGAAAACGTTTGGCAATTATTCTACGAGCTTTATTTTCGTTGTCAATGTATTTTAGTTTCACATCCAAAACAGCTGCTTGCAATTCATCTAAGCGAGAATTTAATCCTTTATAGATATTCACATATTTTTGATTGGACCCATAATTAGATATTGCACGAATAGTTTTTGCAAGTTCGTCATCATTTGTTGTGACTGCACCCGCATCGCCTAACGCACCGAGATTTTTCCCAGGATAAAAACTAAATCCTGCTGCATCTCCCAAATTTCCAGATTTTATTCCTTGCCAAGTTGCTCCAATAGCTTGAGCATTGTCTTCGACAATTTTTAGGTTATGTTTAGCTACGATAGATTTTAATTCTTCACTAAAAACAATTCTTCCTTGTAAATGAACGATTAAAATTGCTTTCGTTTTTTTTGTGATTGCAGTTTCAATCTTATTAATGTCAATATTGAAGGTATTGTCATCAGGCTCCACCAAAACAGGTACTAATCCGTTATCAGAAAGTGCTAAAATAGAAGCAATATAGGTGTTTGCAGGAACGATTACTTCGTCCCCAGCTTTCATTGTTCCCAATTCAATGTAAGCTCTAAAAATTAAACGTAAAGCGTCTAGTCCATTGGCAACACCAATTGCATGTTTCGCACCAATATAGTTGGCAAGATTATTTTCGAAATTTTTTACTTGTTCTCCCATCAGGTACCAACCCGAACGAAAAACATCTAATAGTTTTTGCTCAATTTCTTTTTGATATAATAAGTTTACTTTCTGTAGGTCTAGGAATTTTATCATAGTGTTTTTATTAATTTATTTGCAGGTTTTTCAACTTTTTCAAAATTGAAAATACTCGCTGTAAGAGTTATAATTATTATTAAGCCAGTTTTTATAATGTGATTTGGAATTACAAAATAGAGATGCAATATGTCAATAACGAGAAGATGCGTCATGTAAAACGCAAAACTTATTTGACCTAAATATACTAAAATCTTATTGGATAATATTTTCGTTAATAATGTTTCCGCCTGACAATAATACTCAGATGAGAGTGATAGGATAGTTAGTGAAATTGGAAGCCAGTAATAAATTGAAAATCGATAAGAAATGCTTATATCAGAATGAAAGATATATGTCAGAACAAAGCTTAGGACAGCAATAATCTGAAATAGAATTATTGTGGTTGACTTAATTTCTTTTGTCCGCAAAAATTGACAAATCTGAAACAAGAGAATTCCCAAAATAAAATCTGCCAAGCGCGATAGTGGAAAAATATAGATCAAATAATGTTTTTTACTTTCTGGTAGAAGTATATTTAATCCTAATATTGTAATAGTTATCGCTAAAAATAAAATTGTTTTTGCGGATGTTTTTAATTTTCTAAAAATTATGATTAATAAGGGAAATATGAGGTAAAAAAATAACTCATCAGATATACTCCATGAAGGAGCATTAAATGAGAAATATACCTTTTGATCAGACGAAAAACTTTGTACTAAAAATAATTGCATTAGAAAAGTCTTTAAACTGAAGTTTTTTACTAATAATATTGCAGCGATTATTAATGTTATAAGATGCACTGGATATATTCGTGCAATTCTTGCTTTATAAAATTTGATAAAACTCTCTTTACTAGGCTTTAGTTCATAATAATTAAGTGACAAAATAAATTCACTAAGAATGTAAAAAAAACTAACTCCTAAAAAACCCTCAAACAAGTAATTGTCATAAAAGTTTTTAAAATATGAGGAATGCTTTAGAAATAATAGGTGACTAGCCATTACCATAAACGCAAAAAAGAACCTTAGGGAAGTTAGAGGTTTTAGATTCATAAGTTTCTAACTTCTATTGAGTTATGTTGCTTTTGTGTGAAGCTGGGTTACCATACCAAATTTCATTATCGCCGACGTTTTTAGTTACTACACTCCCAGCTCCAATCATAGCGTTTTCTCCAACTGTAATCCCTGCCAATATGGTTGCATTAGCACCAATAGAAGCTCCTTTTTTAATCAAGGTTTTGGCAAAAACTTCAGGATACCGTTTGGATCTTGGGAACAAATCGTTGGTGAAAGTTACATTAGGACCAATGAAAACGTTGTCTTCGATAGTAATTCCGTCCCAAACTTGCACGCCTGGTTTGATCGTCACATTGTCTCCAATAATAACATCATTTTCCAAAAATACTTGACAGTTTATATTACAGTTTCTTCCTATAATGGCACCCTTAAGAATTACACAAAATTGCCAAATTGTGCTTCCTTCTCCAATATGTTCTGATTGTACATCAGCTAAAGAATGTACTTTAATCATTTTTTTTGTAATTTAAATAGATCTCATAATTTCGAATATAATCTTCCTCTTGGTACTGATGAGAAGCCATCACTAAACAGATTGCACCAGAAGAAAAATTAACTTCGGATGCCCAAATTCCAGGAGGTATATGCAAGCCTATATCTGGTCTATTTAATAAAACTTGACGCTTAATTTTTCCGTCATCTAACAGAACTTCAAAAGCTCCTGAAGCTGCAATTAAAAATTGATGACACTCCTTATGTGCATGCGCACCTCTGCTTTCGCCACCAGGAATGTCATACAGATAAAAGATTCGGTTGATATCAAAAGGAATGTCTGAAGAATTTTCTAAAGAGGTAATATTGCCTGAGCGATTTTGAATTTTTTTTAATTGAATTATATCACAATTATAAACAGTCATTATTTTTTTCATCTTGTTTCAAAATTAAAAATTCATCAAAATCTCTAATGTATTCGTTTTCTTCAAAAACCATATCGGTCGCTATAAATGCAAGAGAATTGGTTGAGAAGTTTTCTATTCGTCTCCATGTCATTTTAGGAACAATAAGTCCGTAGTAAGACCGATTTAAAGAGAATTTTCTTTCTTCAAATCCGTCATGTAATACAATGTCAAAAGATCCTGATAATGCTATGATTATTTCATTTTGATTTTTGAAAGCATGACTGCCTCTAATTTCTCCCCCAGGGACATCGTATATCCAATAGGTCCTTTTAACTTGAAACGGTAATTGATTAGGATATTCAAAAAAAGAAAGATTACCCCTTGGATCCTCAATTTTTGGTAACTGAAGTAGTTTAATATCATTCATTTTAATCAAGTTTAAAATCAATTTTATAATCAAAACTAGGTCTAATAATTCCTGGGTAAATATGCGTTTTAGTACCCACTTTTACATTTTCTACTTCGAAGCCGATGAGATTGTCTACATTGAATAATACTTCAGATTGATTCTTGCCAAAAATTAGCTTGAAGTAGTAATTACCAGCATTTAGCATACCTGCGGGCAAATCAAATTCGATTGAGTAGACTCCTTTTTTAGCATTATAGTTTTCACTAATTAATTTACCAACGTGGAAAATTACCAACTCTTCAAAGTTTCTTAACTCAAAAGTAGCATCAAGGTTTATATCTGCTAGATTGTTGTAAAATTGCAGTTTTATTCGAATTCCTGAGTCTACATCGATGATTTTGCCGATGATAGGTTTTGCCGAAAATTCTAATATCTTGATATTATCATTTCCTAGTGCTGTCTCTATGTTTTCCGCAAGATAACTATTTGATAATTCATAATCTTTTTGGTATTCCAAAATAGTTTCCAAAATATCTCCTTGATAGCTTAACATTCCATTTTTCATAAGAATGCCATTGTTGCATAGCTCTTTAACGGAGGTCATGTTGTGACTTACAAATAAGACCGTTCTGCCTTCACCTTTTGTAACATCACCCATCTTTCCAAGACATTTTTTTTGGAATTCTGCATCTCCAACGGCAAGTACTTCATCTACAATTAATATTTCAGATTCTAGATGTGCTGCTACCGCAAATGCCAAACGTACATACATCCCTGATGAATAACGTTTAACTGGCGTGTCAATATAACGTTCTACACCAGCAAAATCTACAATTTCATCAAATTTTCTTGAAATCTCTTTTCTTGTCATTCCAAGAATAGCTCCATTTAGGTAGATGTTTTCACGACCTGTCATTTCTGGATGAAAACCAGTACCTACTTCAAGTAATGACGCAATACGTCCTTTGTATTTTATTGACCCGGTTGTTGGTTTTGTAACACGAGAAAGGAGTTTTAATAAAGTTGATTTACCAGCGCCATTTCGTCCAATAATCCCGACAGCCTGTCCTTGCTCTACTTGGAAATTGATACCTTGAAGTGCCCAGACATAGTCAGATTCACCTTTATGCGTTCTATCATTAGCTTCGCCGATTTTAAGATAAGGATCTTCTTTACCTAGCAGATTAGCCCACCAGCGTTTTATATCATGTTGTAATGTTCCTGTGCCAACCTCTCCAAGACGATATTGTTTTGAAACATTTTCAATATCTAGAATTATATTTTTATCCATTTAATCATCATTTGGTTATGGTTAAACTGTATCCATAAAGGATTTTTCTACTTTATTAAAAATAATTGTTCCTAAAAGGAGAATCATAAAAATCACAATAGTAGAATACAGCAGCATACTTAAGTTAAAGTCACCGACACCTAAATATGCATATTTGAAGCATTCGAAAATTCCAGTTAAAGGGTTAAGATCAGCAATCCATCTGTATTTTTCAGGCATTGAAGAAACAGGATATACCACTGGTGTTACATACATATATAAAGAAACACCAAAACTGAGTAGCATTGATAAATCTTTATATTTTGTTGTCATTGACGAAAATATCATCCCCATACCCATTGCGAATGCTGCCATTAGGATAATTAGAAAAGGTGTTGCTAATATCCATATATTAGGATGTATGTTACCTTCAAAAAAATAATAGTATGCTGTTACACAAATAAATAATAAAAACTGTACACCAAATTGCATTAGGTTAGAGGTTACAATTGCTAATGGCATAACTAGTCTAGGGAAATACACCTTCCCAAATATTGAGGCATTCCCACGGAAAACATTGGAGGTGTTGTTAAGACAAGAAGAAAAATAATTCCATAATGTAACACCCGCAAGATAGAAAGCTAACTTTGGAGCACCATCGGTAGAAAGGTTTGCAATATTCCCAAAAACAATTACATACATAATTGTTGTGAAAATTGGATTTATAAAAAACCACAATGGACCTAAAATAGTTTGTTTAAACGATGTAACAAAGTCACGCTTCACGAGCATATAAACTAAGTCACGATAATTCCAAACTTCTTTTAAGTTTAATGAAAAAAGAGAATGTCCGGACTCAATAACTTGAGTCCATTTATTATTTTCATCAGATGTGTTGCTCATTTATATAGTTAAGTTTTTTAGATAAGTTCCGTATCCACTTTTGCCATATTTTTCAGCAGATTTTAATAATTGTTCTTCATTAATAAAACCTTTTCGGAAAGCAATTTCTTCAATACAAGAAATTTTGACACCTTGTCTCTTTTCAAGAACACGCACAAATTCTGAAGCTTCATGGAGTGAGTCGAAAGTCCCTGTATCCAACCAAGCAGTGCCTCTACTCATTACCCCAACTTCTAATTCGCCATTTTCAAGATAAATTTTATTGATATCTGTAATCTCCAATTCGCCACGAGGAGATGGTTTCAAATTTTTTGCATATTCCACAACCGAGTTGTCATAAAAATACAATCCAGGAACAGCAAAGTTTGATTTTGGCTCAGTTGGTTTTTCTTCAATAGAAAGAGCATTGTAATTTTCATCAAATTCTACAACACCATAACGCTCTGGATCAGAAACTTGATAGGCAAAAACGCAACCTCCTTTTACGTTAGTTTTACTTTCTAGGAGTTGAGGTAAGCCAGTGCCATAGAATATGTTATCACCTAAAACTAAAGCAACAGAATCCTCTCCAATAAACTCCTCAGCAAGGATAAAGGCCTGCGCTAGCCCATCTGGAGATGGCTGAACTTTATATTCGAAACGACATCCAATTTGAGATCCGTCACCTAAAAGTCTTTGGAAAGCTTCTTGATCATGTGGTGTTGTAATAATTAAAATCTCTCTAATCCCAGCAAGCAATAGTGTCGAAATGGGAAAATAGATCATCGGCTTATCATAAACAGGCATCAATTGCTTGCTAACAGCGATTGTTAATGGGTACAATCTTGTGCCAGATCCACCAGCTAGAATAATTCCTTTCATATGTTCGCGCTTTTTAGGAATATTGTTTGTCGTAATATTTTTGATAATCTCCAGAAGTTACATTCTCTAACCATTCTTTGTTGGATAAAAACCAATCGATAGTTTTAGAAAGTCCTTCTTCAAAAGTTACAGAAGGTTTCCACCCAAGATCTTTGTTAAGTTTTGTTGCATCAATTGCATAACGCTTGTCATGTCCAGGTCTATCCTTAACGAAAGTAATTAACTTCTCTGAGTAACCTGCTTCTTTTCCAGTTTTTTCATCAACTTGTTTAATTAATTCTTTAACCAAATCGATGTTTTGCCATTCGTTCCAACCACCAATATTGTACGTTTCTCCAGTTTTTGCTTCGTGGAAAATTTGGAAAATAGCTTTTGCATGGTCAATTACATATAACCAGTCTCTTGTATATTTTCCGTCACCATAGATGGGAAGTGGTTTTTCATTTAAAATATTGAAAAGACAAAGCGGAATCAACTTCTCTGGGAAGTGATTTGGACCATAATTATTAGAACAATTAGAAACAATAAATGGCATTCCGTAAGTGTTTCCGTAAGCTCTTACCAAGTGGTCAGATGCAGCTTTGCTCGCTGAGTAAGGTGATTTTGGATCATAAGAAGTTTCTTCTGTAAAGAAACCTGTTTCTCCCAAAGCTCCGTATACTTCGTCAGTAGAAACGTGATAGAACAAGTTAGTTCTCGGTTCATCTGGGAAGTTACCATGTTGATGATCTGGATTAAGAGTCCAAAACTCTTTCGCTAAATTTAATAAGTTAGCAGTTCCATTAACATTAGTATTGATAAATGCATTAGGATCTGTAATACTTCTATCAACATGAGATTCTGCTGCTAAATGTATAATAGCGTCTGGATTATGCTTTTCAAAAACCTTTCTTAGTTCTTCTGGTTTTGTAATATCAGCTTTTTCGAAAATGTAGTTTGGTTCATTTTCGATATCTTTTAGGTTTTCTAGATTACCTGCATAAGTCAATGCATCAAGATTTATAATGTTAGTGTTTGGGAGATTTTTTACAAATTCTCTAACAACGTGAGAACCAATAAAACCAGCGCCACCAGTAATGATGATATTTTTCATTCTAAAAATTAGTTGTTAATTGTTTTACGACCTATAGACTTATAGAAGAAACCATGCTGTTCTGGGACTTCTAATGGGAACATATTACGTCCATCAAATATGATTTTATTTTTCATCTTTGATGCCATTAGATCAAAATTAGGGTTTTTAAATTCTGGCCATTCTGTTGCGATTAATAAGCAGTCAGCATCTTCTAGCGCAGCGTACATATCTTCTGCATATTCGATTTGGTCACCAATAACATTGCGAACATTAGCTTCAGCAATTTTGTCGTAAGCTTTTACTTTTGCTCCTTTTTCTAATAATAATTTAATATTATCAAGTGATGAAGCTTCACGAATATCATCCGTATTTGCTTTAAAAGCTAAGCCCCAAAGTGCAATTTTTTTTCCTTTTAAATCGTTGAAATACTTTTCAATATCTTTTGTTAAAATTACTTTTTGTGCATTGTTAACCGCTTCTGTCGATTCTAAAATTTGGAATTTGAAATTTTCATCTTGTCCAGATTTAATCAAAGCTTTAACATCTTTCGGAAAACAAGATCCACCATATCCGATACCAGGAAATAAAAATCTATGTCCAATACGATCATCACTTCCCATACCCAATCTTACTTTGTCAACATCAGCACCAACCAATTCGCAATAGTTTGCGATTTCGTTCATGAAGGTGATTTTAACAGCAAGGAAGGAGTTGGCAGCATATTTTGTTAATTCCGAAGATTTTTCGTCCATGAAAATAATTGGAACGCCCGTATTGGTGAATGGCTGATAGATGTGAGCCATAATGTTTTTTGCTTTGTCAGAGCTACAACCAACAACAACTCTTGCTGGATTCATAGAATCTTCTACTGCAAAACCTTCTCTCAAGAATTCGGGATTTGAGACAACATCAAAAGGTATATCAGTCTTAGAAGCAATAACAGCAGTTACTTTGTCCGCTGTGCCAACCGGAACAGTCGATTTGTTAACAACAACTTTATATTCAGTCATCATTTCGCCAATGTCATTCGCAACTTTTAGAACGTAAGATAAATCTGCAGAACCATCTTCACCGGGAGGCGTTGGTAACGCAAGATAAATAACTTCACTTTTGTCTAAAGCTTCTTTTAAATTGGTTGTGAAGTGTAATCTGTTAGCATGGATGTTTCGCAGGAACATTTCTTCAAGATTTGGCTCGTAGATAGGTACGATGCCTTTCTTCATGCTTTCAACTTTTTTTTCATCTATGTCTACACAATATACAGAATTGCCTAATTCTGCTAGTGTCGTACCAGTTACGAGACCTACATAACCCGTTCCTACTATAGTAATATTCAAGATTTGAGTTTTTAAATTTCATACAAAGATAAATTATTTTAACATATTATAGTATAATGTCGATTTTGCTTTTTATTAATGTTGGAAGAAATGATGCTTTTTTTTTGTTAATAATATTAAATTTAAATTTCCAAATTAGAGAGCGTAAAGTCTTAAAATTCAATATAATTTGGATTTTTTGAAAAAAGTAGCTATATTTGCAAAAGATTTACGGAACAGAATGAAAAGGCCTTCGAGAGAATGCCTTTTTTCGTAAACGTAATTCAGGGAAAAGTATGAGTTTTAAAGAGCAAATTGAAGCTTTGTTGGCTTCTTTTTTAGAAGAAAGAAAAGATTTGTTTTTGGTTGATCTTAAGATTTCTGCAGATGACCAGATTACAGTGACTTTGGATGGAGATAATGGCGTAACTTTACAAGATTGTCTAGATGCAAGTCGTGCTATAGAGTTTAATATGGATCGAGAAGAACATGATTTTGCTTTGCAGGTTATGTCTTATGGTTTGTCGGAACCTTTAGCTCTTAATCGTCAATATCAAAAAAATATTGGTAGAGAACTGGATGTTGTTTTGACTTCTGGTGAAAAGATTGAAGGGGAGTTGGTGTCTGTGGATGAAGAGTCGATCACTCTTTTGTTGAGATATCGTCGTCCAAAACTTATCGGAAAAGGTAAGGAAGATGTCGAAGAAGAAAAAGTAATACGTCTTGATGAGATTAAAAAGGCGTTGGTGGTAATTAAATTTTAATAAGAAAAATATAATCAATGGATAATTTAGCTTTAATTGAAGCTTTTGGCGATTTTAAAGAAGTAAAGAATATAAGCAAAATTGACCTAATGGCGATCATTGAAGATTCTCTTAAAACGCTTTTGAGAAAAAGATATGATTCTGATGATCATTTTGATGTTATTGTTAACCCTGACAAAGGGGATTTTCAGATTTTCTTAAACAAGGTTATTGTTGAAGACGAAATGTCAGAAGACGATGATTTAGAAATCGAAATCTCTGAAGTTAGAAAAATAGACTCTACGTTTGAAGTTGGTGAAGAATATACACAAGAAATTCCAGTTGCTAAATTGGGACGTAGAAACATTCTTACACTTAAGCAGATTCTTGCAACCAAAATACAAGAGCACTTTAATGCGACTTTGTATGAGCAATTCCGTGATAGAATTGGACAGTTGGTTGTAGGAGAAGTTCACCACATTCGTCACAAGCATGTTATTATGTTGGATGATGAGGGTAACGAATTTATCTTGCCTAAAGAAAATCAGATTCCGTCAGATTTCTTCAAAAAAGGAGATAATGTAAGAGCGATTGTAGAAAGTGTTGACTTCCGTGGATCTAAGCCTCAGATTATGATTTCGAGAACTTCACCGAAGTTTTTAGAGCAATTGCTAGAGTTGGAGATTCCTGAAATTCAAGATGGTACAATTATTCTTAAAAAGGTTGTAAGAATACCAGGAGAGAAAGCGAAAATCGCTGTAGATGCTTACGATGACAGAATTGATCCAGTTGGTGCTTGTGTGGGTGTTAAAGGATCAAGAATTCACGGTGTTGTAAGAGAGTTGAGAAATGAAAATATTGACGTTATCCAATGGTCTAAGAATCCAGAAATTTTGGTGAAGAGAGCATTAGGTAATATCATTATTAATAAGGTAGAAGTAGACGAAGAGCATAACTATGCAATGGTCTACACACCTATTGAGGAGATTTCTAAAGTTATTGGTAAACAAGGTCAAAACATTAAGTTGGCATCTTGGTTAACAGAATACGAAATCGATGTTTATAGAGAGAAACAAGAAGATGACGATGTTGAACTAAAAGAGTTTAGCGACGAAATCGAATCATGGATTATTGAAGAGTTCAAAAAAGTTGGTCTAGAAACTGCTAGAAGTGTATTAGATAAAGATACAGAAGCATTGCTTAACTTGGTTGACTTAGAAGAAGAAACAATCGAAGAGGTTAAAAATATTCTTAGAGAAGAATTAGAAGACTAAGCGAGTTGTTACAATCTCTAATAAACAGTAAAAAGAAAATACTTTAATTTTAAAAATTAAAAACAGAACATTTATAAATGCCAAAAATTAGATTAAATAAAGCAGTTAAGGAATTTAATATTTCGATGGGAAGGATGGTAGAATTTCTACAATCTAAAGGCTTCGAAGTAGAGAGTAACCCTAACGCTCAACTAGAAGAAGCGGCATATTCTGCATTAGAAGCTGAGTTCAAAAAAGATGGAGAACAACGTAAAGCTTCTCATGAGGTTGTGATTTCTAAAGTTCCAGAAGAAAAACTGGAAATCGAAGAAAAAGCGCCTGAGGTTATAAGAGCCAAAGCAAACCTAAAACCTGAAACAAAAATTTTAGGTAAGATTGATCTTGATTCTAACAAACCAGTTGTGGAAGAGCCTGCTAGCGAGGTTAAAGCTGAGCCTGTGGTAGAACAACCAAAAGCTGAAGAAGTTAAGAAAGAAGATTCTAAACAAGAATTCAAAGTCTTAGATAAGATTGATTTGTCTCAATTAGAAAACAGAAATCGACCTACAAAAAAGGAAAAACCAGAACCTAAAACTGAAAAGCCAGAAGCATCTAAAAAAGTGGAAACACCAAAAGTAGTTGCCGAAACGCCTAAAGTTGAAGAAAAACCGCTTGCTCCTAAAGAAGAGGTTGTTGATAACAAACCAACTGAAACAACAGAAGATAGCGAGCCTCAAAAAATTGAAACAGTTTATCAAAAACTGGATGGACCTAAAATCCTTAAGCAAACGGTTGACTTATCTCAATTTGCTCCAAAACCTAAATCTTCAAATGCTGGTGGTCCTAATGCTGCTAAGAAGAAAAGAAAGCGTATAGAAAAACCTGGGCAACCCGGAGCTAACAATAACCAACAAGGCGGTAACAATAATAACAACCAAGGCGGAGGTAATAATAACCAAGGTCAAGGTGGTAACCGTTTTGGTAATAACAATAACCGTGGAGGTCAAGGTGGTAACAACCAAGGCGGAAATCGTCCAGGCGGTAACAACCAAGGTGGTAATCGTGGAGGTAACAATCGTGGAGGTAACAACCGAGGCGGCGGACAAAGAGTTATGCCGGTTGAGTTAACGGATGAGCAAGTTAAAAATCAAATTAAAGAGACTTTAGAAAAGCTGACCAATAAAGGCGGTAAAAATAAAGGCGCTAAACATAGAAAAGATAAACGTAACTGGAGAAGAGAGCAAGACGAACTTCAACAAGAACGTGATGCTCAAGATACAACACTTAAAGTAACAGAATTTATTACTGTTAATGAGTTAGCAAGTTTAATGAATGTTAGCCCAACTGAGGTTATCTCTGCTTGTTTCTCACTAGGTGTTATGGTTACGATGAACCAACGTCTAGAAGCGGATACTTTAACATTGGTTGCTGACGAATTCGGTTATAAAATTGAATTCTCTGATGCTGACTTGGAAGAAAACTTAGATGAGGAAACGCCAGATGCAGAAGAAGATCTTATTCCAAGAGCGCCAATTGTAACCGTAATGGGACACGTTGACCACGGTAAAACGTCATTATTGGATTACATCCGTAAAGCAAATGTTATTGCAGGAGAATCTGGAGGTATTACACAGCACATCGGTGCTTACAATGTTAAGCTAGAAGGTGGACAACGTATTACATTCTTAGATACACCTGGTCACGAGGCCTTTACAGCGATGAGAGCGCGTGGTGCACAAGTTACCGATATTGTAA
The DNA here is from genome assembly GCF_032062245.1 of Soonwooa sp. NCBI lineage: Bacteria > Pseudomonadati > Bacteroidota > Flavobacteriia > Flavobacteriales > Weeksellaceae > Soonwooa > Soonwooa sp. Next base: position 205,482 of record NZ_DAMBQF010000001.1, on the reverse strand, counting down.
TTATCGTAATTGCAGCGGATGACGACGTGATGCCACAAACTAAAGAAGCTATTGCGCACGCACAGGCTGCTGGTGTACCAATGATTATCGCACTTAACAAGGTTGATAAACCAAATGCTAACCCAGATAACATTCGTCAACAATTATCAGGTATGAATATCTTGGTAGAAGAATGGGGTGGTAACATCCAGTCTCAAGAGATTTCGGCGAAGTTTGGTAACAACGTAGACGCATTGTTGGAGAAAGTTTTATTACAGGCAGAAATGCTTGAATTAAAAGCGAATCCTAATCGTGCAGCAAACGGTGTTGTTATCGAAGCAGCTCTAGATAAAGGTAGAGGTTATGTTTCTACAATCTTGGTTCAGAATGGTACGCTTAAGGTAGGTGACTATATTCTTGCAGGTAAAAATCACGGTAAGGTTAAAGCAATGCTTGATGAAAGAGGAAAACCCATGCAGGCCGCTGGTCCATCAATTCCTGTAACTATTTTAGGTTTAGATGGTGCACCAACTGCAGGTGATAAATTCAGAATTTACGAAGACGAGAAAGAAGCGAAAACTATTGCTACGAAGAGAGAGCAGTTACAAAGAGAGCAAACTTTACGTACTAAAAAACATCTTACTTTGGATGAAATCGGAAGACGTATTGCACTTGGTGAATTTAAAGAACTTAACATTATCCTTAAAGGTGACGTGGATGGTTCGGTAGAGGCATTATCAGATCAGTTACAACAATTATCAACTGAAGAAATTCAGGTTAATATCTTACACTCTGGTGTTGGTCAAATTACAGAAAGTGATATTCTATTAGCAGCGGCATCTGATGCTATTGTTATCGGATTCAACGTTAGAGCAAGTGTAAACGCTAAAGATATTGCGGATAAAGAAGAAGTTGAAATCAGAACTTATTCGATTATCTATGCTGCTATTGATGAGGTTAAAGAAGCGATGGAAGGTATGCTTTCACCAGAAATTAAAGAACAAGTTATCGGTAATGTAGAAATCCGTGAGGTGTTCAAAATTTCTAAAGTAGGTACTATTGCAGGTTGTATGGTATTAACTGGTAAAGTAACTAGAAATTCTAAAATTAGATTGCTTCGTGATGGTATCGTGAAATTTGATGGAGAGCTAGAAAGCTTAAAACGTTTCAAAGACGATGTTAAAGAAGTAACTAAAGGCTACGAATGTGGTCTTAACCTAAAAGGTTATAATGATATTGAAGTTGGTGACATCTTAGAAGTCTACGAAGAAGTAGCAGTTAAGAAGAAACTGAAATAATCAATATTATGTATTGGATAATATACCACTGAGAACTCTCGGTGGTATTTTTTTTGTTTTAATAAACAACCGTTTGATTTAAGAGTAATGTGTCAAAACATTAACTTATAATCTATTATTTTTGTACTTAAATGTTAAAGTTTTAATGGATTTTTAAATTTAATTTGGTGTATTAGGAAAAAATTAACATATTTGTAAACTATAATATCAAATTAGTGTTAATATGAACGTAAAACTACGAGTTTTAAGCGCTGGGGCAGTTTTCTTTATGGGAGCCTCAATGCTAGCACAAAAAAAGAAATCCGATACGGTTACTAATGCTATTGAGGAAGTAGTCATTTTGGGAACTTATGGTATCAAAGAAACACAAGAGCAGAAGGTAGGCTCGTATTCTTTGGTTTCTGCAAAAGCTTTGGAAAAACCAGTTGCAATTTCTGTTGATTTGGCTATTGCTGGACAAGTTTCGGGAGCTGTTATTAGTTCTAACAGTGGGCAACCGGGTTCTAATGCAAAAGTCCTTATTAGAGGGATTAGCAGTTTGACTGGGGACAACCAGCCTCTTTATATTATCGATGGTGTACCAGTAACTTCTGGGGATCAAGCTGGTGTAGCAACTTCTTCTAATGGATTGTCCTTAATCGATCCTTCAGATATTGAATCAGTTGAAGTCCTTAAAGATGGGGCAACGACATCGTTATATGGTTCAAGAGGAGCTTCGGGGGTTATCATTATCAAAACTAAATCTGGTAAAGGTGGTAGAGGTAAATTAACGCTTAATATGGAGTACGGTGTAGGTGGTGTTGCATACGAAAAGTATACGCTTCTCAATGCAGCACAGCAAAAGCAGGCTCTTATTATGGGGTATATGAGTAATGGTGAAAGTCTTGAAAAAGCAACTGCTAGTGCTCAGGGGATTCTTGGTTGGGATGGTAAAACTGATACTGACTGGCAGAAAGCGACTAGGAGATCATCAACAGGATTGTATAAGTATGGTTTGAATTATTCCTTTGGTAATGAGAAGATAAAAGGATATGCATCTATAGGTTCAACAGAACAAGAAGGTATTATCCGTGATGCATTATACAGAAGAATAAACGCAACAGTAAAACTTAATGCTAAATTATCTGATAAGATTAACGTGGCGTTTTCTAACATAATTTCTAGAGGAACACAGTGGGGGCCCTTAGATTATGGGTACTTCGCAAACCCAGTGTTAAGTGCTAGATTTGCATCGCCAACTAGCCCTATCTACAATGCAGATGGATCATATAATTTTAATATTGTAACTTCTGCGGGAGAAGATTTTAACCCAGTAGCAATTCAAAATATCAACAAAAGAAAATCAGCGGTTACTAAAATTCTTTCTTCATTTGGTTTAGATTATAGTATTTTGCCTAATTTGAGATTTTCGACGAATTTGGGTATGGATTATAACTATTATGATGAGTCGGAATATCGTAATCCAGATTTTGGGGATGGTAATAATCCTACACAAGGTATCATAGGACTTGCTCTACAAAGTGATTTTGCTTATACGACTTTGAACTGGTCTAACTTCTTGCACTATGATTGGACAATTAATGACGATCATAAGATTAATGTATCAGCAGGAACTGAGTATACACAGTTGTGGACAAAGCGCTCGCAAGCAGCATCTACAGGCTTCGATAGTGGTCACTATGAACAGAATAATCTACAATGGGGACCAACACCTTACATGGCTTGGTCATACAACGAGTCAAGTCACTTGATAGGTTTAATCGGTCGTGCTTCATATGGATACAAAGATTTATTCAATGTAATGGGATCTTTTAGAAGGGATAAATACTCTCACTTTGGTGCTGACAAAAAAGAAGGGAACTTCTGGGCTACTGGTGCTAATGTAAACTTGCACAAGATTGGAAATATTGGAAATTATTTCAATGAATTGAAAGTACGTGCCAGTTATGGTGAGGTAGGGAATATAGGAAACATTCAATACCTTAGTAAGCCGACTCTCGGAGTGGCTACATATATGCTTGAGAACGGTATGGCGATTAATAATCCTGGAAATACAGAGTTAGGTTGGGAAACATCAAAAAAGTATAATATAGGTTTAGATTTAGGCTTTGTTCAAAATAGACTTAAGTTATCATTTGATGTCTATAAGAATATTGTTTTAGATCAGTTAACTACTCAGGTTCCTAACGCGCCATCAACTGGTTTTGGTAATCTTGTAGGTAATGCGCTTGAGCATGAGTCTAAAGGTGTTGAATCAACTATCTCTTATGATGTCTTTAGAAAAGGAGATTTTAACTGGTCTATTAATGCTAACTACGGATATAATAAATCAGTTGTTACTAAAATTTTAGGACCATACGTCGGCGTTGAGGGATTTAAACGTTTTATGGTTGGGCACAATCCTACTGAGTGGTTCTTAGCACATTATGCTGGTGTTAATAGTACTAATGGAGATGCTCAATGGTACACAAACGCTACACATACTGCGTTGAGTAATGGTTCTGGCACTAGTGCATCAATCGTTTCCGATTTTACAGGGAAGAATGCTTTACCAGCGCATACAGCTGGATTAACAAACTCATTTAGTTATAAGAATTTTAGCTTAAGTTTCTTATTAACCTATCAAGGGGATTTCTACGTGTATGATCTGTGGGGAAGATATATGGATAATGATGGACAAGGTGTTAAAGACAATCAAGTAGTTGATGTTCTTAATGCTTGGACGCCAACTAATACGGGAGCCACTAGACCGCAATTTAGAGCTGGTAATACGGTAACTAAATACCACTCAACACGTTATTTGTATAAAGGGGATAATATCAAATTGAAAAGTGCTGAATTAGGATATAAATTAAATAAAGATCAATTAAAGATTGACGGTATTAATAATGTTTATATGTATGTTAGAGGGGTTAACTTATTGACATTTGCATTTGACAAAAATTTACCTTTCGATCCAGAATCTAACAGTAACCACATGGGGACTATAGGTGGTATGGGATTATACGATCAAACAATGCCATTGATGAGACAATTTATGGTTGGTGCAACGATTGATTTCTAATTAAATTCTAACAACAATTACAATGAAAAATAAAATTATATTATCATTATTTTTAGGCTCTTTATTATTTTCGTGCTCAGACAGCATGTTCGAAGAAAATTATTCTGAAGCTGGTTTAATAGTAGTGGATCAAAATGCCCTAAAGAATAATGCCGATTTAGAAAGATCGATAAAAGGTCTATATTCAAAATTATCTAATACAAGTGGTTTTGGAGGAGATCATTTTACATATCAAGAACTTACGGGTGATATAGGTTTTGTATCACAATCTAATTCAGGATATTTTGTAGGTACTAATGGAGGTACACACATTCAAGTAGAAGGCGGTGCTGGTGGTGGACTTTGGAATGCTTTCTATAATACTATTGCAAATGCTAACTTTGTGTTAGGTTTTGAAGGAAAAATACCTGAAGATGAAAATGCAATTCATAAAAATGGAGAGTTGTTTGCTCATGCCAAAATTATCAGAGCTTATAACTATATGGCTTTGTTGACTTATTTTTCTCCTAACTATGGTGAAGGAGATCAATCTTTAGGCGTACCATATCCAACAACCTATGACATTAAAGCGAAATTACCTCGTGAATCTGTCGGTAAGGTAATTGATAATGTTATTGGAGATTTGGAGTCTACATTGTCTTATTTCGAAGCTAATGATATTATTGGAGAGATTTATTCGAAAAAGAATTCCTTTAGTCCATTGGCGGTTAAGTTGTTGCTTGCGAGAGCTTATCTGTTCAAAAAAGATTATGCCAAAGCAGAGCAGTACGCACAAAAGGTTATTGATGATGGAAGTGTTGCTTTCTTAGGAAGAGGAGCAGCTTCTCAATTTTTTAACAGTGGAGAAGAATCATCTGATGAGACAATTTTCCAACTAGAGTTTAACTCTGTTACACCACAAGGCTTAACAGATTATTGGGGAACTAACTCCCGTTATACCCAAAACTTTATGGCACGTGCCTTTTGGAACATTGCAAACCCTCCGGGAGTTACAGTAACGCCTGCAACAAGGGATGTAAGAGCATATAGCTGGTATATGACTAATGCTACTGTAGAATCTTCAAAGTATCCAGATAATCCTAAACCTATTGATGTTAGAAAGTACTTGTCAGGATCGAGAGACTTGATACAATTGAGAAAGTCTGAAGCAATTTTTATTAAGGCTGAAGCGCAGTTTCACAGTAATCCAAGTTTAGCTTCTCAAACCGTTACAACATGGGTTAAGGACAAACGATTCCCTGCTTATGTACCAAGTGTTACTAATGGGCCAGAAGTATTGAAGGAGATTCTTACTCAGAAAGCTTATGAGTTTTTCTTAGAGGGCCTTCGTTTTTCTGATCTTAAGAGAAATAATATGACCATTAGCAAGTATCAAACTAACTCAACAGGTCAACCATTAACGGTAATTCCTGCTGGTGATAGAAGATTTATTTGGCCAATTCCTTATAGTGAAATCCAAAATAATCCAAATATCAAACAGGCTCCAGGTTATTAAACTTTATTTTTACGGAATGATTAACAGTTATTCCGTAAAAAACATTTATATTTATAACATTAATATCAATAAAATTTATTATTATGAAAAAATTATTATTTTCTTTAGGCGCTCTTGCGATTGCAGGAATTTCTTTTGCACAAACAGCACCAGGATGGGACGGGATGCAAACACAAGCACCAGCATTGCATTATCCGTATGCAATGACAGTAATTGATGCTAATACAGTTTGGTTTGCAGATCATGCAGCAACAGCAGCTACTGATCAAGGTAAATATACTACAAGAACGACTGATGGAGGAGCTACTTGGACTTCCAATGTTATTGCAGGAGTGCCTTCAGCAGCTACTATTGGAGACTTTAGTGCGGCAACTGCTACTACCGCATGGGTAGTAACTTCTGGATCAGGTTCTCAAAACGGTGTTTGGAAGACAACTAACGGAGGGACATCTTGGACTAAGCAAACTTCTGCAGCTTACGGATCTGCATCTTTTGCTAATATAGTTCATTTCTGGAACGAAAACGAAGGTATCTCGGCTGGAGATCCTGTTGGTAACGTTTTTGAAATGTATAAAACAACAAATGGTGGTACTAACTGGACTAAATTGACATCAGCTCCAGCTTCTGCGGGTGATTTTGGATATACACATGTTAGATTTGTACAAGGAAATAATATTTGGATGGGTACAGATACAGGACGTATTTTGTATTCACCAGATAAAGGAACTTCTTGGCAAGCTTGGCAAAGTCCAGCAATCGACTTTGGAGGTGTTACAACTGCGGGGAGTTCGGCATATTTAGCATTTAAAGACTCTACTAACGGATTACTTCAAACGAATGATAATGGTGTAATTGGTCTTTGGAAGACATCTGACAGTGGTGCTAACTGGACGGAAATATTCCCCACAGGTAATTTTTATGGGTCAAGTATAGCATATGTTCCAGGCACAGATAATACTTATGTTTCTACAGGAGATAGTTCTTCGTACTCTACAGACGGTGGTCATACATGGATAGATATGACTTACCCAGCAGGCGAGGCAAATTATTCTTCTGGTGCAATACAATTCGTTAGTCCTACAGTTGGTTACATGGGGGGAATGAGCCAAGCTCAACTTGCAGAAGGACCTGTTAGTGCAATTTATAAATTTAAAGGACAATTCTTGGCTGTTAACGATGTTAATGCTTCTAAGGCTAAGTTGACTATTGCTAACAACCCAGTTGGTGATAAAGTTGAATTAAAATCTACTAAAGAAATTGCAACTGCTACTGTTATTGATATGGCTGGTAAGGCTATTAAGAGAGAAAATGCTGCAACTTTCAATGTATCTAACTTATCAAAAGGTACTTATATTATCCAAGTTAAGTATACAGATGGAAGTTTCGAAAATACTAAAATGATTAAGAAATAATTAGTATTTCAATAATAGATGAAGCCACCAAATATTATGTTTGGTGGCTTTTCATTTTACTATTGAATAGTTAAAAATTTGGTCATGTTAAATATTATTAACATATTTGCATCGAGTAAATATTAAATAGTGTTAATATGAATGTAAAATTAAAAGTGTTAACTGCTGGGGTGTTGTTTTTTACAGGACAAGCAGCTTTTGCACAACAAAAAGCTAAAGATACTACTTCTACAAAAGAGATTGAAGAGGTAGTTATTGTTGGTTTTGGTCAAAAGAAGACCGTTCAAGAATTGACAGGTTCTGCTAGTGTAATGTCTGCTAAGTCTATAGAGGATATACCAGTAGCTTCTGTTGATAAAATGTTACAAGGACGTGTAACTGGGGTGCAAACTGGTAATGCATCCGGACAGCCCGGGGGTATGGCTAATGTAAGAGTTAGAGGTATCTCTTCTATTAATGGTGTAACTTCTCCTATTTATATCGTTGATGGTGTAAGGGTAGCGAATGGAGATTTAACAACAAGAAGTACTACCGCAAATATCTTGGCGAATCTTAATCCTGATGATGTTGAGTCAATTACGGTGTTGAAAGACGCTGTATCAACTGCGGTTTATGGTGCAGATGCTGGTGCTGGTGTAATTGTTATTACAACGAAATCAGGTAAGAAGGGTAAGCCGAGATTCAATTTTTCTTATAATAGTGGTGTTAACCAACAAGCTGTTGATGGACATAGACAATTTACAGGTGAAGAGTATAAAATCTATTTAAGAGATCAGGTTAACAACTATCTTGGTAAAGATTTGTCAATTGAAGATATTGCAAATGGAGCTGTAAATTCAACTTTTACTAATGTTTTTAAGTCTCCATACAGTACGGATTGGCAAAGTATCGTAAGAAAGGATGGTTATCAACAAAATGCTGACTTTAGTATTAGTGGTGGTAGCGATAAATTTACTTACTATGCGTCAGCCAACATGTTTGACCAAAATAGTATTATTAGAAACTCTTTCTTTAAAAGACTTTCTTATACTACCAAATTAACATATCAAGCTACTGATAAATTAAAGATTAGTACTGACTTCCAAATTTCTCATTCTAAGACAAGATCGTTGTCTGATGGAGGAGCATTCTCTAACCCGATTTTAGCTCAGTATTTTAACAGACCAACAGATCCTGCTAAAAATGCCGATGGTAGTTGGTATTGGAGTCCTTCAACAATGAGATTGAGTAATAACCAATTTAACCCTGGTTATCTATTGGAGAAAAACTACATGCAAGCTGGTACGCTAAGAGCTTTTGCTAATCTTAGTGCAGAGTATAAGATTCTAAAAAATCTTACATACCGTTTTGTTTTTTCGCCTGAGTATGTTAATGTAGAAGAAAATCAGTATTGGAATCCACTACATGGTGATGGATATGGATATGGAGGTTATAAAAGAGAGTCTATTAATAGATTTTTCAATTTCAATGTTCAGAATATCTTAGATTATTCTCAAAAATTTGGAATGCATAATATTGGCGCTTCATTAATCCAAGAGGCATACAAGTCTGATAGAAAATTCCTAAGAGCAACAGGTATAACTGTTGGTACTCCTGAATTAGAGTCACTTACTAATTTTGTTGTACCTTACGGTTATGAAGGAGCATTGAGTATTTCTTCAAGATATGGTTATGCGGCTACTGCTCATTATGATTATGATAAGTTAGTATTGATTGATGCATCATATAGAAGAGATGTATTATCACAGTTTTTACCAGGTAAAAAAGCGGGTAATTTTTGGTCTGTTGGTTTAGGTGTTGATTTAGCAAGAGTTAATTTCTTCAAAGAAATTGATGCAATATCAATGCTTAAGCTTAGAGGTTCTTATGGTAAGTTAGGTAACCAAGTTACAGCTAATCCATATGCTCTTTATGCTTATTCTACAAACTATAATGACTACGCTGCTGCAACTTATTCAGGTGTTCTTAATCCTAATTTATCATGGGAAACAGTTAATCCATTTAACGTTGGACTTGATATAGGGCTATTTAGAGATAGAGTAAAAGTTTCAGCAGAATATTATAACAAAAAGACAAAAGATCTTATTTATAACCTTCCATTGTCAGGAGCTCAAGGTTTAACATCTTATGTTGATAATATTGGGACATTAGTTAATAAAGGTTTTGAATTCTCTGTTAATGCTGATGTCTTTAAAGGAGATAGAAATCAATTTAATTGGTCAATTGGTGCTAACCTATCTACACTTAAGAATGAAATTACAGAACTTTATGGAGGAGATGTTAACTCAGGAACTACCACAATTCGTGTAGGTGAGGGGGTTCGTACATTCTATTTGAGAAAATGGGCTGGTGTAGACGCTGCCAATGGTGATCCACTATGGTTCGTTAATGGTGTTGATGGAGAGACAACAAATGATTATAACAAAGCTAAACAAGCTGTACAAGGATCATTCTTGAGTAATGTTTTCGGTGGGGCTAATACATCAATTTCTTATAAAGGATTTAACTTAGACCTACAGTTTACTTATGGATTTGGAGGTAAGATCTATGATGATTGGGCTCAGTACACTTATAGTGATGGACAATATACTATTAACTACCCAGGTTACGGTGATGTAATGGGAGATTATTGGACGCCTACTAATACAGCAGCATCTAATCCAAAGCCAGTATATGGTGGTAACAAATTATCAAATAGAGCATCTACAAGATTCCTATATGATTCTGATTTTATCAGATTGTCAAATGCTAGATTTGGGTATACATTTAATTCTGAGTTCTTAAATGGTTCAGGACTTAATTCAGTACAAGTATATGTTATGGCCAACAATGCATGGACACATACATTTGATGATAGACTGAAATTCGATCCAGAAGTTAACGTATCTGGTTATACTAACCTAAGCTTACCAATTCTTAAGTCTTACTTATTTGGTGTAAATATTAGCTTCTAAAAATTTTAATACAATGAAAAAAACAATAAAAATTGGAATTCTTTCACTAATAGTAGGACTCGGAGCAGTGTCTTGTTCTGATGACTTCGTTGACAGAGAGTTTAATCAAGATGTAATAGTTAGTGATTTAAAAACATCTAATGAAGTGATTGCCTTTACAAGAGGTATATATTCATCGATGAGAGCTACAACTTATTACGGTGCTGACTTTTTAGCTTATTCTGAGATTCGTTCAGATGAAATGTACAGTACATTAGCAGGTGGTTATTATCAAAACGTTTACAACTATACAATGTTGTCTAATGACCCTTATGCGGTTAGTACATATAATCAGATTTATACTGCAATAGCAAAAGCGAATATTGTTATTGGTACCAATATCTCTAGTCTTCAAGGATCAGATGCGGATAGAAGTAATGCATTATTTGCACAAGGTCAAGCATACGGACTAAGAGCAATTGGTTTTTTTGATGCATTTAGATTGTATGGTCAAAAATATATTCCTAATGGAACTTTGGGTATTGTATTACCTATTAAATATGACCCAAAAGCAGTGATGCCTAGAGCAACAATTGCTGAAACTGAAGCACAAATTGAAGCCGATTTTACAAAAGCTCTTCAATTGATGACTGCAGGAGTTAACTTTGTGGGAGCAAGTAATAAAACTGAACTTTCCATTAATGCTCTTAAAGGGATGATGTCTAGATATTACCTATATAAAGGAGATTATGCTAAGGTTAGATCTTTAACTAATGACTTGATCGGGAAATATTCTGTTGCGACACAAGATTTACATCAGGTATCTTTCCAATTCGTAATGAATGGTGCTGCTCCTAACTCAATTTTCGAATTAGCAGTTGGTATCAATTCTTCGTTGTCTACTGGATCATACCGTCAAAGACTTAACCAATTGGGTTATGGTAATATTGCTGTTTCAGCTAGTGCTTTTGACGCTTATACAACTAATGACATCAGAAAGAAACTTATAACTGTAGTTGGTTCTGGGGCTAGTGCAGTTAGATATTTATCTAACAACAATGGTACTGGTAAATATACTAATACTGTTGGTGCAGATAACATCAAGATGTTACGTTATGAAGAAATTCTACTTAACGGTATTGAAGCTGAATTAAATGGAGGAGACTCTACTAAAGCATTAAATTATTACAATCAAATTGTAACTAATAGAGGTCTTTCAGCAGCAACTTCTGTTGATATGACTATGCTAAAAACTGAAAGAATGAAAGAACTTCTTGGTGAGGGACTTCGTCAATGGGATTTAAGAAGATGGGGGGCAACTATTGCTAGACCAGCAGGTGCATCTACAGATCCTAATCTTAATGCATTCCCAATTCCTCGTGGTGAAACAGATTTGGCTAACTCTCCAATTCTACCTAACCCAGGATATGATAATTCAAAATAATTTTTTTTGAAATATTAAATACTTTAGCCATCTCAATTGAGGTGGCTATTTTTTTTAGATTATATTTGTAAATCAAATTACTTTTATGAAAAAGATTTTTTTTGCAGTTGTAATGATTGCTTCACAAATGACATTTGCACAAGCGGGTAACGAGAATGTTTCATTTTCGACAGGTAATTTTTTTACCAGAGCTAACCGACCATCATCAAAAGACTATGTCATTGACGGATCTCCTTACACATCAAGTAAAGATTTTGCTAAAGTTATAATTGCTAATTATAGTAAAGATGTTCAACCCTTGCGTTATAATGCATATGAAGATGAAATGGAGTTCTCTCAAAATAACGAGACGTTTTTCGCAAATAAAGAGGAAGGATTGAAAATTAATTTTCCTGATCTCAAAAAGACTTATGTCTGTCTTAATTATCGTATTGACGATAAAAGTAAGTTGGGATACTTAGTTCTTTTACAAGATGGCACAAAAACTAAATTATATAAACGTGAAAAAGTTGAGTTGCTAAAAGGAGAAAAAAGTCCAAATGCTTATGGTAAAGATGCTAATGATTATTACGCAAAAGAGAAAGATGTTTATTTAATCTATTCAAATAATTCTTATTATAAAATTCCTAAAAATATGAAAGACTTTGTCAGTCTTCCTTTAGACAATAAAGAAAAAATCTCTGACTTCGCCAAGTCTAACAAGATCAATCTTTCAAAGGAAGCTGACTTAATAAAATTAGTTGAGTTTATTAATCAAAACTAATTCATAAAAATCCGTTACTTTTGTATTTCAAAATTTACGAATGAAATACATTCTTTTAATATTACTTTTCGGCGTTCAGTTTTTGTCAGCACAGATTGTTACGACAAAGGACGAAACGAGAAAAAGTGAAGATACTTTGGTTGTGGTTTCGGGGAAGTCAGACTCTCTCGAAATTTTTAAACCTACTATTAACGATTACTTGTATCAAACGCAATTTTCGCAGAAGAAGCTATTTGATACAAGTTTTTCTATTTCGCGATCATACGAATTCACGCAGTTTAACAACCGAGATAATTTTGGGAAAATCCAGTTTTCCAATATAGGCTCAGGATTTCAACCTTTGATTTTTGAAACCAATAAAGAGCAAAATTTGTCCGTGTTGCCAACTAATAAGTCATTTTTTATTCTAGGTTCGGACGATATCAAATATTATGATGTTAAAACGCCAACAGCAACATTTGTGTATCATAACTCGATGCGCAACGGTGCAGCACTTAACTCGACTTATACACAAAATATTGGTAAGAATTTCAATTTTGCGATAGAGTATATGGGGCTTCGTTCGCAAGGTTTGTACAGAAACAGTTTGGCGGCTTCTAACAATACTATTTTTTCGGGGCATTATATTTCTAAAAATAAAAAATACGAAGCTTTCGCGCATTACATTCATCAAAACGTAAACAACGAAGAGAATGGCGGTATTGCTGATCTAAGTGTCTTTTTGAGTGGTGATTCTCGTTTTAAAAACCGACAAAATTTAGAAACAAATTTAGAAGGCGTTACATCGAGACTTTACTATCGTCGCTATTATTTTAGTCACGAGTTTGCGCCTTTGGATCCAGAAAAGTATCCATTCAAATTGCGTCACACGATTTCGCATCAGGGCAACAAGTACTATTTTAATCAAACGGTTGCAGATGATTTTTTCAGTAAAAATGTCATTAAAGGATACAGTTTAAATTCTAAAAAATATTCGGATAATCTTAGTAATACCTTTAGTTTGGTTTGGGACAAAGAGAATTTTAAGCTAGACGCAGGTGTTCGTCATCAGAGTATTACTTTCGGAAACCTTTACCCATCGGATTCTCTAGGAATTCCTGGTAAATTAAAAGAAAATAGATTCGGAGCTTTAGGGAATCTTCAAATTAAACTTTGGAATCGCTTTCAACTCAAATCTTATCTTGAATTTTCTAATGGTAATACGTTCGGGACCTTTCTTAAAACGACAAATTTAGTTGAGTTCGAACCTATTAAAGATTACTTTGTCGATGCGCATTTTAATTTTCAAAGCGCGACACCGAGTTTTAATAACATCCTTAATAGTTCCAACTACGCGAGCTACAACTATTATCTGAGCGATCCAAAAAATCAAAGTGTGACAGAGCTTGGTGCAAAACTGCGACTAAAATGGTTTGACGCTAATATTTATCTCAATTTGGTACGTGTTGATAATTATGCTTATTTTAATAATCAAGGACAGTCTTTACAAGCCAGCGATGCGCTTAATATTACACAAGTTGGTGGTGAAGCGACTTTGCGTTATGGGAAGTTTAACCTTAATGGTCGTCTACATTTTCAAAATGCCATTTCGGGGAAAGACTATTATCCGATGCCAAGCTTTATTGGACGAGCTAATTTGTTTTATCAAACCAAAGCTTTCAAAGATGCAGCGGAAATCCAAGCGGGTATCAAAATGTATTATTTTACCAAGTTTGCATCGCGAGATTACTCGCCGATACTTAACGAATTTATGTTGCCGAATGACAAAGCTTATTCTATCGGAGGACAACCAATTGCTGATGCTTACTTCAATCTAAAAGTTAAAAGAATGTTCTTCTACATCGAAGCGCAACATTTTAACACGACATTTTTACAGAACAAATCTTATACAGCGCCATATTTTCCGATTTATGATTTTCGTCTTAACTTAGGAATCGTTTGGTACTTATTTAGTTAATTTTGGTGTGATGAATATAGCTTTTAATCATATCAAAAATATACCCCAACTCATCAAGGATTTTCTTAACGATGATTTGGGCTTTGCTGGTGACAAGATTTTTAGTCTTGATAATATTTCAAAACAAATAGAATTAAAGCAAAAGTCTTTTCCAAAAGCTAATCGCGAGGTTTTGCATACAAGTTTATCGATGCAGTTGCAATCTTCAAAGTTGACAGATTTGCAAAAGCAGAATCTGGATCTTTTGAAGGATGAAGAGACATTTACGATAACAACAGGACATCAACTTAACCTTTTTACGGGACCTGTTTTTTTTATTTATAAGATTTTGCAAACGATAAAAACTGCAAACTTTTTAAAAGAAAAATTTCCAACTAAAAATTTCGTTCCGATTTTTTGGATGGCTACTGAAGATCATGATTTTGATGAGATTGACCATTTCAAAACCGAAAACCATTTTTATCAAACTAAAGCCAAACAAGGTGGCGCAGTTGGTCGTATAAAAGTTGAAGATCAATTTTTTATTTCTGAGTTTGAGAAGGAGTTTAAAGATTATGTTTTCGGGACAGAGCTTATTCTGATGATGAAAGAAGCTTATAAAGTCGGAAATACTTTTGCCGAAGCAACCCGAATTATTGGACAAAATCTTTTTGCAGATTATGGCTTATTAATGTTGGATGGTGATGATAAAGATCTTAAAACGTTGATGATTCCTACTTTTAAAAAGGAATTATTAAACGAACAACTTTTTAAAACCACAGCAGAAAAACGTCAACTTCTCGAACAAAAATACCATAAAATCCAAGTTAATCCGCGCGAAATAAATCTTTTCTATTTGTCGGAAACACGTAATCGTATTGAAAAAATCGATGGTGTTTACAAGGTTTTGGACACAGACATTAGTTTTTCTGAAGAAGAGATTTTAGAAGAATTAAATAATTTCCCCGAAAAATTTAGTCCAAATGCGGTGCTTCGTCCAGCTTATCAGGAAAGCATTTTACCGAATTTGGCTTATGTTGGTGGTAACGCCGAAATCATGTATTGGTTGGAGCTTCCAGATTTTTTTAATTCTGTAGAACTGCCCTTTCCGATTTTGATTCCTCGAAATTCTTTATTGTTTTTAAATGAAAAAACATTTAAGAAAATTGAAAAATTAAATTTAACAATTGCAGAATTTTTTGAGGATTTTTCGGTTATTATTAAAAAACATTTGGTGGAAAATCATCCGCTTCATGAGCTTTTAATTCAACAAGAAGAAGATTTTAAAAATCGTTTTTCTGTGTTAAAAGACGAAGCTGGTTTAACAGATATTAGTTTTAAAAACCTTGTTGACGCCGAAGAAACACGACAACTAAAATCTTTTAAAAGAATGCAAAAAAGATTGTTGCGGGCAGAGCGGATCAAGCAAGGCGAAAAGCTAAAGCAATATGAAGATTTATTTTTAAAAGTCCATCCTGGCGGAATTTGGCAAGAGCGACAGTTTAATTTTTCTGTTTTTTTCGCCGATGCTGGCCGAGATTGGCTAAAATCTTGTTACGATATGATGAATGTCGAAAAATCAGAATTGATCATTTCACATTTAATTTGAAAGCCTTATTTTTGTAAATATAAATTTCCAGATGATTAAGAAATTCTTTGTTTTATCAGCGTTAGCAACAGTTTTAACAGCAAGTGCACAGGCAACTCACAAGGTTGAACCTAAAGAAACGCCTTATGGTATTGCCAAAAAGTACGGACTAACTGTAGCCGAATTGTACCAACTTAACCCTCAAGTTAAAGATGGTGCGCTTGGTATTGGTGATGTGTTAAAGGTTTCAAAATCTGGAAAAGTTGTGACAACTACAACGACACCAAAAGTTACAACAACGACTTCTACTGCGAAAACGGGAGCGATTATTCTGCAACCAAAACAAACGATTTACGGTATTACAAAACAATATCATATTTCGGAGGCAGATCTTAGAAAATTAAATCCAGATCTAGATTCTCATATGAAAATCGGTGATCAGGTTATTCTTCCTTTGGAAAGTATAAAGAAATATGCCGAAAGTACAGAAGTTGTGGCAAGTACAACAACAACGACCACTTCTACGACGCATCCGACAAAGACTGCAACTGTTGAGTCAAAAGATTTCTACCTTGTAAAGGAAAAAGACAATTATTATAAAATTTCGAGAGCGTTTAACATCACTCAAAAACAATTGTTTGCTTTAAATCCTGGTCTTGAAGATAAAGGTCTTAAAGTGGGTGAGCAAATTAGAGTTGCTGGTGATGCTGTAACGACAACCACAGAAATTGAAGATGTAAAGCCAACTAAAACAACGACAACTACATCAACATCAAACGACAATAATACGACTTCTAATTCGACAAATTATTCAACGAGCAATTCGGATGACTTTATTACTTATACAGTAAAAAGTGGCGATACAGTTTTCGGAATTACAAATCGTTTTAATGTTGATCTAAGCGAATTGTTGGCGCTTAATCCAGATTTGGTTAATGGTCTTCGTGCAGGGATGGTTTTAAAAATTAAAAAACTAGATCCTATGTACAGCAAGAAAAATGGTGATGCTCTTAACGTTGTTATCATGTTGCCATTTGGTTTTGATGCTAATGATAGTAAGTACAGATCGATGGCGTTAGACTTTATGACTGGTGCTAAGTTGGCGATTGAGCGTAATGTTGCTAATGGGATGAATCTTGACATCAAGGTTATTGATGCTGGTAACGAAAATACCTTTAAAAATAGCATTTCGCAAATTAATCAAGATAATACAGATTTAATAATAGGTCCATTTTTTAAAACCAGTGTTTTAGAGGTTTTAGAATTTGTAAAAAATAAAAAAATCCCTGTTGTAGCGCCTTTTGCTAACTCCGAAGATTTATATGATTATAGTAATTTAATAATTGCAGAAACTAACCAAGATGCTTACATCGAGAAGATTGTGAAGGAAGTTGGGCAAGTTTACTCCGATCAAAAAATATACATTGTAGCTGATGATTCTAAAGCAAATGCAAATGCATTGAAAGTAGGTTTAGAAAAATCTCTAAAGAAACCAGAAGTTATTATTGTAAATTCTGCTAACGACATCAAAGCAGACCAAAATATGATGACAGGTCAATCTGCGCCAGTTATTGCGGTATTGGCAAATGATGATGATAATGTTGGGACGGCTTTTGCAAATCGATTAATTGCCTTGTCAAAAGAAGTTACAGGTAACAAAGCATTTAGCATGTTTTATAATTCAACCTTTGAGAAAAAGATGGATGACTTATCACAATCGAGCTTGGTGTATTTGATGGATAAAAAAATTAATACAGAAGGTTCTTTCGAGAAGGAAGTTCTTAAAGATTATAAAACTAAATATTGCAAAACGCCAAGTCGCTACGCTGTTGTAGGATTTGATGTGGTTAATGATATGTTGTCTCGTGAAAATAAAAAAGGCGAGATTTTTAAACAAATTAATAAATCGCAAACGCAATTAGCAACAAAATTCGAATTTACTCGAGCAAAACCAAACGGTGCTTACATTAACACAGGTTACAGAGTGGTAAGATTGGTGCCTTAATAATTAATATAGGAAAGAGTTAATATATATGAAAGCACTTGTATTCCCTGGACAAGGGTCTCAATATGTTGGGATGGGTAAGGAGCTGTATGACGCCCGTAGAGACATCAAAGATTTGATGGATTCTGCAAATGAGATTCTTGGTTTCGATATTCTTAACATCATGTTCGCAGGAACTGATGAAGATCTTAAAAAAACTAAAGTAACACAACCTGCAATTTTTATTCATTCTGTTGCTGGTGTTAAAGCTGCAGATGCTCTTGGTGCGCAGATGGTGGCAGGACATTCACTTGGTGAGTTTTCGGCTTTGGTAGCAAATGGTGTTTTATCTTTTGAAGATGGACTAAAATTGGTGGCAGCTAGAGCAGAAGCTATGCAAGAAGCTTGTGACATCAACCCAAGTTCTATGGCGGCTATTCTAGGTTTAGAAGATAAAGTTGTAGAAGATATTTGTCAATCGATTGATGGTATTGTTGTTCCTGCAAATTACAACTGTCCTGGACAATTGGTAATTTCTGGTGAAACAGCAGCGGTTGAGGCAGCTTGTGTTGCACTAAAAGAAGCTGGAGCTAAAAGAGCTTTGTTGTTGCCAGTTAATGGTGCGTTCCATTCTCCTTTGATGCAACCAGCACAAGAAAAATTGGCGGCAGCTATTGAAAACACAAAGTTTAGAAAAGCGACAATTCCGGTTTATCAAAACATTACGACGACTGCAGTTTCTGATCCATTAGAAATTCAGAAAAATCTTATTGCACAATTGACAGGTCCTGTTAAGTGGACACAAAGTGTACAAAATATGATTAAAGATGGCGCTGAGATGTTTATCGAAGTTGGACCAGGAAAGACTTTACAAGGTCTTATCAAAAAAATTAACCCAGAAGTTTTTGTTTCTTCTGCATTATAATTTAAAAATATGAGTCAAATTTTTTCTCGCGGGAAATTATTGCTCACTTCAGAATACGTCGTGTTAGACGGCGCCGAAGCTCTTGCTGTACCAACCAATTGGGGGCAAGAGTTTTTTTTTAGAGAGCAACAAGAGCCCAATCATCTAGTTATTTGGACAGGAAAACATCAAGGGCAAATTTGGTTAACGACTAAGATTGATTACAAATCTTGGCAAGTTCTCGAGTCTAATAATCCTGAAGCTGCCGAATTTGTTTTAAAAACTTTAAAAAACTGTCAGTTGCTCGGCTCGACAAAATTCGAGGCTGATCAAAATATTGAAATTACTTCCAATTTGCAATTTCCTAGCAATTATGGTTTGGGAAGTAGTTCGACTTTGATGGCTTCTTTGGCGAAATGGGCTGATGTTGACGCTTTTGTTTTAAACGAAAAATCGTTGGGCGGAAGTGGTTACGATGTTGCTGTTGCAAAAGCCAATCATTCGATTTTATTTAAAATTGAAAATAATTTGCCAACTTATAAAGAAAGTGACTTCAAACCCAAATTTTTGGAGGATTTAATATTTGTACATCTTAACAAAAAGCAAGATAGTAGGGAAGGCATAAGACTTTATCGTTCTAAAGAAAAATCCGTACATTTAATCGCGAAGTTTAATAACATTACACAACAAGTTTTAAAGGCAAATCAACTTTCAGAGTTTTCAGATTTGATGATTGAACACGAAAGTCTACTTTCGGAGTTTTTAGAATTAGAAACTACGAAAAAGCGCTTTTTTGATGATTGCCCGAGTTTTATTAAGTCTTTGGGGGCTTGGGGAGGCGATTTTGTGTTAACTTCACGATTTGAGGATTACGAAAAATATTTTTCTAAAAAAGGTTTTGAAACAATAATACCATGGAATGAAATGGTATATTCGTAATTTTTAATTAATTTTTTTGAAAACTGACTATTGTCATTTTATTTATTTTAAAAATCTTACTTTAACGTTTTAAATTTGCAAAAGGTCAAAATAATATAGTAAAAATTATGGAACACATCAAACGCTACCTAGAGCGTAATGGTATCACAACTGACGCAGAGATACTTTACAATCCTTCTTACGAAACAATTTTCCAAGAAGAAATGAATCCTAATAACGAAGGATTTGCTAAAGGAACTTTAACTACAACTGGTGCAGTATCTGTGCAAACAGGTATTTTTACAGGAAGATCGCCAAAAGATCGTTACATTGTAAAAGACGCTGCTACAGAAAATACAATCTGGTGGGATGGTAACATCAACAGACCAACAACGACGGCAATTTTTGACGAATTACTAGGTCTTGTACAAAAAGATATGTCGGGGAGCAAATTGTATGTTGTTGATACATTCTGCGGTACTAACCCAGACACGCGTCTAAAAGTTAGATTCGTAACTAAAGTGGCTTGGCAAGCGCATTTTGTAACTAATATGTTTATCCGTCCTTCTCATTATGAGTTAGATCAATACGGAGAGCCTGATTTCTTAGTTATCAATTCTGCTGAAACTGTTAACCCGAACTGGAAAGACCACGGACTTAACTCTGAGGTTTTTGTAATGTTCGATTTAACTAAAAAAATGCAAATCATCGGTGGTACTTGGTACGGTGGTGAGATGAAGAAAGGTATGTTCGCAATGATGAACTACTATTTACCACTAAAAGGTATGGCGTCTATGCACTGTTCTGCTAACGTTGGCGAAGCTGGTGATGTTGCTGTATTCTTCGGATTGTCAGGTACTGGTAAAACTACACTTTCTGCAGATCCTAAACGTTACCTAATTGGTGATGACGAGCACGGATGGGATAACAATGGTGTATTCAACTACGAAGGTGGATGTTATGCGAAAGTTATCGACCTTTCTGCTGAAAAAGAACCAGACATTTATGGTGCTATCAGAAGAGATGCTTTGTTAGAAAACGTTGTGGTTAAAGATAATGGAGAAGTTGACTTTGCTGACGGATCTGTTACCGAGAATACGAGAGTTTCTTACCCAATCTATCATATCAACAAAATCGTTTTACCGTCAAAAGCAGGTCATGCTAAAAAGATTATTTATCTTTCTGCTGATGCTTTCGGTGTGTTGCCTCCGGTATCTATCTTAACAGATGATCAAGCGCAATATCACTTCCTTTGCGGTTATACTTCAAAACTTGCAGGTACTGAAAGGGGGATTACAGAGCCTACGCCATCTTTCTCTCCAGCATTTGGTGAGGCGTTCTTATCATTACACCCAACAATGTATTCTCAGACATTAATTGGAAAAATGAAAGAGCACGGTGCTAAAGCTTATTTAGTTAACACTGGATGGAATGGTACTGGTAAGAGAATTTCTCTTAAAGATACAAGAGCGATTATCGATGCAATTATCGATGGTTCTATTGACAAAGCAGAAACTAACACAGTTCCTGTAATGAATCTTGAATTCCCAACTGCGTTACCAAACGTATCAGAAGGAATCCTTGATCCAAGAGATACTTATGCTGATGCTGCAGAGTGGGAAGCTAAAGCTAAAGAATTAGCTGCTAAATACATTAAGAATTTTGAGCAATATACAGATAACGACGAAGCTAAAGCATTAGTTGCTAGCGGACCTCAAATCTAATGTTGATGTTATTTTAAATAAAGAAAGCCTCGCAATTTGCGAGGCTTTCTTATTTTTTGTAGTTAATATGTTTTAAAAAAAATTCTTTGGGAATCAAATGCGATGTCGTCCAAGTTGATGTCTTCTTTTTTAATCCAAACAAAATCAGAAACTTCATGCTCTTCCAATTCTGGAACAAACTTTTCCGAAACTTCATATTCATAAAATAAATCCAAAGTGTTGTAATCAATGTCTTTATAATGATAGACATTTGGTGCACTTGTAAGATATTTAAGTTTAGAAATATCGATGTCAATGTTTAATTCTTCTTTTAATTCTCGACGACAAGTTTCTTCTGCAGATTCTTTTGGATCAACAAAACCACCGCTAAGATCCATTTTCCCAATTGCAGGATTTTGATTTCTCTTGGTTAAAAAGATTTCTTCTCCGCAACGGATAACAACTGCGACGGCGCCAGCACAATTATGATACATTGTATTGTCGCATTGTCCACAACTCCATTTTTTTTCGCCATCCCACTTAAGAGATTTATTTCCACATTTAGGACAATATTGTAATTGATTCATATTTTTTTAAGCTTGATTTCTTGGATGATAATTGAGAATAACATCTCGCAATTCTTCGGTTTTTAGATGTGTGTAGATTTCGGTAGTTGTAATACTGCTGTGCCCAAGCATTTCTTGGATGTAGCGGAGATCTGCACCATTCTGTAACAAATGTGTCGCAAAAGAATGTCTAAAAGTGTGCGGTGAAATTTTCTTGTTGACACCTGCACGATCAGTTAATTCTTTAATAATTAAGAATACAATCACGCGTGACATATTTGCACCTCGAGAATTTAAGAATAATATATCTTCGTATTTTTTGTTTATTTTACCTTTAGCACGTGTGTCGCTAATGTAAGATAAAATAAGCTCTGAGGTGTATTCTGCTAAAGGAACTAATCTTACTTTTCCCCCTTTACCTTCTACTTTTAGATAATGTTCTTTAAAATTGATGTTTGATATTTTAAGATCAATCAATTCCGAAACCCGTAATCCGCAAGCGTAAAGAACTTCGAGAATACAACGGTTGCGTTGGCCAAGATCGTTACTTAGGTCAATACACTTCATGATACGCTCGATATCTTCAATGCTTAAGGTATCAGGAAGATATAATCCCAACTTTGGACCTTCTAATAGTGTGGCAGGATTGTCCTCGCGGATTTCGTCTTCAACCAAATATTTAAAAAATGCTTTTATAGAAGATATCCAACGCGCTTGAGATCGCTCGCTAATTTTCTTTTTAGAAAGTTGATAAATGAATTCTTGCAGATTTTCGAAGCTTATTTCTAATGGAGAAATGCCTTCTAATTCTGTCATAGCGTACTCTTGAAGCTTTTTAATATCTCGTACATAAGCATCAAGTGTATTATCGGAAAAGTTCTTTTCAAATTTTAAATAATTTGAAAAGTCACTTATTTTTTCGGACCAGTTCATCGTTTGTGTTTTTGAGTTGTGTTTAGTTATCGTTTTTGTTAATTTTCATAGAGTTTTTGTTCACTTATTTTTAAAGTTTCTATTCCAGCGCTAATTAAAAAATCTAATCCAGAGTCATCTGAATAATCACTGGTATACACCACTTTGGTAATACCAGATTGTAGTATCAATTTGCTGCATTCTTTACAAGGCGACATTGTTAAATATAATGTTGCTCCTTTTGCAGACTGTGTGCTAGACGATAATTTTAGGATGGCGTTGGCTTCTGCATGTAGCACATACCAATGTGTTTTTCCTGATTCGTCTTCGCAATTATTTTCAAAACCCGATGGTGTCCCATTATAACCATCGGATATAATCATTCTATCTTTTACTATCAATGCACCAACCTGTTTTCTTTTACAGTAAGAAAGGCTACTCCATTCAAGAGCCATTTTCAGGTAAGCAACATCGAATTTATTAAAGTCCGTCATTTTAGAAATTTGGTTTTCTCTTTTCTAAAAATGCACCAACTCCTTCTTTTTTATCTTCTAAACCAAACAATTCTCCAAAGCTTTTTATCTCTTGCTCAAAGCCTACTTTTGCATCATCAGACTTATTAACGGCTTGTATCGCTTTCTCAATAGCCATTGGCGAGTTTTTAGCAATAGTCTCTGCAAGCTCAGTTGTTTTGGCTAAAAGTTCTTCTTGAGAATAGACTTCGTTAACCAAGCCAATTTCTTTTGCACGTTGCGCAGATACCATTTTCGCTGTGAAAATCATTTCATTAGCTATTCCTTTTCCTACCAACTTTGGAAGGCGTTGTGTTCCTCCATAACCAGGGATCAATCCTAAAGTTACTTCGGGTAGACCAAGTTTTGCATTGTCGGATGCATAGCGAATATGACACGCCATTGCTAACTCTAGACCTCCGCCTAAGGCAAAACCGTTAACCGCTGCAATAACAGGTTTGTTAAAGTTTTCAATTTTGTTAAAAATCATTTCTTGGTTATCTCTTGCCAAAGCCTCTGCTTGTGCGACATCAAAATCCATAAATTCCTTAATGTCCGCTCCTGCAACAAAAGCCTTTTCTCCAGAGCCAGTTAAGATGACAGCTCTAACTTCTTTGTCATTTGCAATAGTATCCAAAGCCATTGAAAGCTCTGTGAATACAGGTTTGTTCAAGGCGTTTAAACTTTGTGGTCTGTTAATTGTGATAACCGCAATTTTTTCTTTTTTCTCTAAAATGATATTTTCAAAATTCATCTTCATTCTCTTTTGAATGCAAAGTACTAAATTAAACTTACTTATTAAATAAGTATCTTTCTTATTTGGACAAAAATATGAATAAATATATGGATATTTTTAGGCATTATACATTTTATTTTGAGTTTTTTTTCTTTTTCTTAATCAAGTGTTTAAGGTTTTTTTTTTTTTTACTATTGAAAGCTTTTAATAATTCTATCAAATATTAAACAAGTTTCTATTAAATATCAATTCAATTGATTATTTTTGTAAACATTTAAGAATGAATATTAAATCAAATTAAAATTTAAAAATGAGTTACATTTCTTTTATCGATGCTAGACAAATTTTAGACTCTAGAGGTAATCCGACAGTGGAGGTTGATGTATTTACAGAAAACGGTGCTATGGGACGTGCTGCAGTACCTTCTGGTGCTTCGACTGGTGAGCACGAAGCTGTTGAGTTAAGAGACGGTGGTAGCCTATATTTGGGAAAAGGTGTTCTTAAAGCCGTAGAAAATGTAAAAGAAATCATTGCTCCAGAATTAATTGGTCTTCCAGTTTTTGAGCAAAATCTATTGGATCAAATAATGATTGATCTTGATGGAACTAACAATAAAGGAAATCTTGGCGCTAACGCTATTCTTGGTGTGTCTTTGGCAGCAGCTAAAGCAGCAGCTAACGAATTAAAAATGCCACTTTACAAATATATTGGTGGTGTTAATGCTAACACACTTCCAGTTCCGATGATGAATGTTATTAATGGAGGTTCTCACTCAGATGCGCCTATTGCATTTCAAGAGTTTATGATTATGCCAGTGAAAGCAGAATCTTTCTCAGATTCATTGAGAAAAGGAACAGAAATTTTCCATTCATTAAAATCTATTTTAAAAGGAAGAAATCTTTCAACAGCTGTTGGTGACGAAGGTGGTTTTGCACCAACATTCAACGGTACAGAAGATGCTTTAGATACTTTGTTACAAGCGATTGAAAAAGCAGGTTACAAACCAGGTGACGATGTTATGTTGGCTTTAGACTGTGCTTCTTCTGAATTCTACGTTGATGGAACTTACGATTACAGAAAATTTGAAGGCGATAAAGGAGCGCACAGAAGCAGAGAAGAGCAAGTTTCTTATTTGGCTGATCTTTGTGCTAAATATCCAATTATTTCTATTGAAGATGGTATGCACGAAGACGATTGGGCAGGTTGGAAGATGTTGACAGATAAAATCGGTGATAGAGTTCAGTTGGTGGGTGATGATTTATTCGTTACTAATGTTGAGCGTTTAGCAAGAGGAATTAAAGAAGATACGGCAAACTCAATCTTGGTAAAAGTTAACCAAATTGGTTCTCTTTCTGAAACGATGGCAGCGGTACAAATGGCTCAAAACAACAAATATACTTCTGTAATGTCTCACAGATCTGGTGAAACTGAAGATGCAACAATTGCTGATCTTGCGGTTGCTATGAATTGCGGTCAAATTAAAACAGGTTCTGCTTCTCGTTCTGATAGAATGGCGAAATACAATCAATTAATTAGAATCGAAGAAGCTTTGGGTGAAACAGCTATTTTCCCAGGAATGGACGCTTTCAAAGTAAAAAGATAATAAGTTTTAACAAAATTTTAAACGAGCGAACTTTCGCTGTTCGTTCTATTTTATGTATATTTAAACCAAAATTATATAATAATGTCAGATAATAAAGTTATACTGAATTACGATGGTAATTCTTATGAATATCCAATCGTTGACAGCACTTTAGGTGATAGAGGGATTGATATTTCAAAACTAAGAGATCAAACAGGTCTTATCACTTTAGATTTAGGATACAAAAATACAGGAGCTACGCTTAGTGACATCACTTACCTGGACGGTGATAAAGGAGAATTGTACTATAGAGGTTATCCTATCGAGCAAATCGCAGAAAAATCGAACTTTACAGAAGTAATGTATTTATTACTTCACGGTGAATTGCCAACAGAAAGCCAATTTACTTCTTTCGATAATAATATTAAAAAATACAACTTCGTAGCAGACGAAATGAAGAAAATACTAGACGTTTTCCCTCGTTCTGCTCACCCTATGGGAGTTCTTTCTTCTCTTACTTCTGCGTTAACAGCATTTAACCCGAAAGCTGTAAATGTAAACTCTAAAGAAGAAATGGATCACGCAGCAGAATTAATGCTTGCTAAATTCTCTCATCTTTGTGCTTGGACTTACAGAAAAACTCAAGGTTTACCAATCAACCACGGCGATAACAGCTTAAGCTATGTAGAAAACTTCTACAGAATGACTTTCAGATTACCAAACGAAGAGTTTGTAATGGATCCAGTTGTTGTTAGTGCTTTAGATAAATTATTAATTCTTCACGCAGATCACGAGCAAAACTGTTCTACATCTACAGTAAGAATGGTAGGTTCTGCACACACAGGATTATTCGCTTCTATTTCTGCAGGTGTTTCTGCACTTTGGGGGCCACTTCACGGTGGTGCAAACCAAGCAGTAATCGAAATGCTAGAAATGATTGAAGCTGACGGTGGAGACGTTAACAAATGGGTAGAAAAAGCGAAGAGCAAAGAAGATAGCTTCCGTTTGATGGGCTTCGGACACAGAGTTTACAAAAACTTCGATCCAAGAGCAAAAATCATTAAGAAAGCTGCTGATGATATCCTTAACGCATTAGGAATCCAAGATAAAGCTTTAGATATCGCAATGCAATTAGAGAAAGTAGCGTTAGAAGACGATTACTTCGTATCTAAAAAATTATATCCAAACGTAGATTTCTATTCAGGAATTATCTACAGAGCATTAGGAATTCCTACAGAAATGTTTACAGTAATGTTCGCATTAGGAAGACTTCCAGGATGGATTTCTCAATGGAAAGAAATGAGACTTCACGGAGATCCAATCGGTCGTCCAAGACAAGTTTATCAAGGCGCAGGTGTAAGAGATTACGTTGCAATGACTAACAGATAAGAAGTTTTAAACTTCAATATAAAACTCCCAAAGTAATTTGGGAGTTTTTTTATGATTAAGTTTTTCATTTAAGTAAGACTTTAAGGTTTAAATCTAGAAAGCTTTGTCGTTTTACTTGATAGTTTTTGGAGAAGATGACATGTTGAGAGAAACACCTATTAATATTAAAACAATTCCGATTAAGAGATTTCTTGTAAAGTCTTCATTAAAGAACAAAACGCTGACTGCAACAGCGATAACTGGTTCTAAAGCGCCCATAATTGCGGTTGGTGTCGAACCTATTTTTTGAATCGCTAAGACCAAAGCAACGCTCGATATTAAAGTTGTTACAAATGCAAATGTCACAAAATTGAAGAATATCGAATAACTCGGAATTGTTAAACTCTCTTTTAAAACTAAAGATTTCATCAAGAAATATATTGATGTAAACAGCATTGAATAAAATGATAATTTAATTCCTGATACATTAATTTTCGCTTTATTAACGATGATGATATACAGTCCATAAAATAAGGCACTTAACAAAACGATGCCTAATCCAACAAAATTAATTTCGAGACTGTTGCCTTTTAGACAAAGCACAATAACGCCTAAGAAAGTCAACAGAAGCGAGACGATACCCATTTTAGAAAGCTTTTCACCATAAAATAAAAACATTACTAATGCTACCAAAACTGGATATACAAACAAAACGGTTGATGCAATGCCAGCGGATAAATAATCGTAACCAAGGAACAAAAATTCCGAAGATAAGGCGTAAAATAATCCTAGAATTAATAGGACTAATAATTCCCCTTTATTAATTTTCAAATTCACTTTTTTAAAAACTAAATAAACGCCAACCATAATTGCTGAAAACAAAAATCTATAAAACAATGTCACGTCCATCGAAAAGTTGATTTGCTTCATCGGAAGTATAAAAATGGGAATTAATCCGTACGAAATCGCAGAAATTGCAGCTAAAATATATCCTTGAGTCTTCATTTTTGTTGTTAAAACGCTGCAAAGCTACGACTAACTGTCTACATTTAGTCTATTGTACAGCTTTTTATAACTAACCAATAATTTTGTTAAACGGTTTGTTTTAACCATTGATTTTAAGGGTTTTGGATAAAATTTCCCATAAATTGATTATTGCTGATATATTTTCTTTTTATTTAAGCTTTATATAGATGATATTGCTGCTGTAGACGACTATGAAAATGTTATGCAATCATTATATTTGTGACAGACGAGTAATTTTATGAAGCTTAATATTAAAAACGAAACTGGAAGACTAAAATCTGTTGTTTTGGGGCAACCAAATTCCATTGGTGGCATACCAAGATTGGAGGAAAGTTATGATGCAAAATCCTACAATTCTATTCTGAAGAATATTTATCCTAAAGAAGTCGATATTGTTTCGGAGATGACGGCTTTCGAAGAGGTGCTTCTAAAACACAATGTCAAAGTTTATCGTCCAGAAGTTATTGAAGATTATAACCAAGTTTTTGCACGTGACGTCGCTTTTGTTATTGATGATAAAATGATTATTTCTAACATTATCGAAGATCGCGCTGATGAGCAGGAAGCTTATCGTAAAATTTTCGAAAAAGTAGCTTGGCGGAATATCATTAATTTGCCAGAAACTGCTCATATCGAAGGCGGAGACGTGATTGTTTGGGACGATTTCATTTTTATCGGGACTTGTTATAGTCAGGATTACAGAAGTTTTAAAACCGCTAGAACTAACGAATATGCCATCGAAATTCTAAAAGAATATTTTCCAAAAAAACGTATCCTCGATTTTGAATTAAAGAAAAACGATACCGAACCTTATAAAGGAATTTTACATTTGGATTGTACATTTAATCCGATTGGGAAGGATAAATGCATTATTTACAAAGATGGTTTTGTAGACGAAAGCGATTATCAATTAATTGTTGATATTTTTGGAGAAGAAAACTGTTTCCATGTTGATGATCAGGAGATGTTTGAGATGGTTCCTAATGTATTTTCAATTTCGCCAGAAGTGGTTGTTTCGGATAAAACTTTTACAAGAATGAACAATCATCTTCGTGATGTTTGGGGAATTACGGTGGAAGAAATCCCGTACAGAGAAATCTCTAAAATGGGCGGTTTGTTGCGTTGTTCTACTATGCCTTTGGTGAGAGAATAAAAATTTTTCTTGCAGATTCAAAAATTAGTTAATACTTTTGTTTTGTAATTCTGAAATAAGAATTACACTTATCCAGAAAGATGGAGGGAATTGACCCGATGAAATCTTGGCAACCTGCAAATGTAAGGTGCCGCATTCAACCTCAAGATTTGAGGAAAGATAAGTCAGAGACACTTTTTGAAAAGTATTATTAAAAATATTCAAAAAACTCTTTCGACTTGTCGGAAGAGTTTTTATTTTTCCGGCAATTGCTCGACATCTTGGATAAGTTTTTAGTTGATTAACGATTTAAAATTTATACAAAATGAGCAATTTAAAATTCGAAACTTTACAAGTGCACGCAGGACAAACCGTTGACAGAGATACAAACAGTCGCGCAGTTCCTCTTTATCAAACAACTTCTTATACTTTTAATGATGCGCAACATGCTGCGGATCTTTTCGGTCTCAAAGCTTTCGGAAATATCTACACCCGATTAATGAATCCCACAACTGACGTTTTCGAAAAAAGAATTGCCGCTTTGTATGGAGGCGTTGGCGCTTTGTCGGTTTCTTCTGGACACGCTGCTCAGTTTATCGCGATTACTAATATTTTGCAAAATGGTGATAATTTCGTGACATCGCCTTATTTGTATGGAGGAAGTCACAACCAATTTAAAGTGAGTTTTGCAAAATTTGGAATCGAAGCACGTTTTGCAAAAGACGACAATCCTGAAGATTTTGAAGCTTTAATTGATGAAAATACCAAAGCTTTGTATGTCGAGACCATAGGAAATCCGACGCTGAATGTAGCTGATTTCGAGGCTATTGCAGCTGTCGCTGGAAAGCATAACATTCCGTTGATTGTTGATAATACTTTTGGAGCTGGTGGATATTTGTTTAACCCATTTGAGCATGGTGCAAGCATCATTGTTGAATCGGCGACTAAATGGATTGGCGGTCATGGTACAAGTGTTGGCGGCGTTATTGTAGATTCTGGAAAGTTTGATTGGGCAAATGGGAAATTCCCGTTGTTGTCTCAACCATCGGCTGGTTATCATGATTTGGTGTTTACAGATGTTTTTGGTGTCAATTCAGATTTTGGGAATATTGCATTTATCATTAAAGCTAGAGTAGAAGGTCTTAGAGATTTTGGTCCTGCGATTTCGCCGTTTAATTCTCATCAGTTGTTGTTAGGTTTAGAAACTTTATCACTTCGTTTAGAAAGAACAGTTTCTAACGCACAAAAGTTAGCAGAGTTTTTAGAAAATCATCCAAATGTCGAAAAAGTAATTTATCCAGGACTTGAAAGTTTCACTGATAAGGAAAATGCAAAAAAATATCTAAAACGAGGTTTTGGAGGTGTTCTTAATTTTGAAATAAAAGGAGGAAAAGATTCTGCGGTTCAATTTATTAATTCATTAAAATTGGCGAGTCATCTTGCAAACGTAGGTGATGCTAAAACGTTGGTTATCAATCCATCATCAACAACGCACGAGCAGTTGAGTGATGCCGAACAAAAAGCAGCGGGTATCACGCCAGGACAAATCCGAGTAAGTGTTGGTATTGAACATATCGACGATATTATTGCGGATTTTGAACAAGCATTTTAACGATTCTGAAAACAAAATTATAATTTTAAAAGTTCCGTAGTTATTCTGCGGAACTTTGCTATTTTTGTGACTTAACTAAAAATTATGCAGACAACGAATACAGTTTTGATGATTGAGCCGATAGCTTTCGGTTATAATGCCCAAACGGCGGAGAATAATTATTTTCAGGTAGAGCAAAAAGGTGCTGAAGTTCAGGAGAAAGCTTTAGCGGAGTTTAATGCTTTTGTTGAAAAACTTAGAAGTAAAGGTATTAACGTAATCACTATTAAAGATACTTTGGAGCCGCATACGCCAGATTCTATTTTTCCGAATAATTGGGTGAGTTTTGCAGAAGACGGAACAGTTGTACTTTATCCAATGTTTGCTCCAAATAGAAGAGTAGAACGTAGTCAAGATATTTTAGATCAAGTTAAAGCTAAAGGTTTTAATATCAGTAAAATAGATGATCTTAGCGGAAGCGAACAAGATGAAAAATTCTTGGAAGGCACCGGAAGTATGATTTTCGATCATGATAACAAAATTGCTTATGGTTCTGTTTCTTTAAGATTGGATGAAAAGTTGTTCCGTGAGTTTTGTGCTAAATACAATTATACGCCAGTTGTTTTTCATTCGTTCCAAAGTTATGATAATGAGCGACTTCCTATTTATCATACTAATGTGATGATGTGCGTTGCGGATCGTTTTGCAGTAATCTGTTTAGAATGTATTGATGACGAGGACGAAAGACAAAATGTGGTGAACAGCCTCGCAGATTCTGGAAAAGAAATTGTTGAAATCACCGAAGCGCAAATGCAACAGTTTGCTGGTAATATGCTGCAAGTTAGAAATGATGAAGGAAAAACTTATCTTGTGATGAGTCAGTCGGCTTATAAGTCTTTGAGTGATAGTCAAATAAATCAAATTGAAAAGTATTCCGAAATTATATATTCGGATCTTGAAACCATTGAAACCAATGGCGGCGGAAGCGCTCGTTGTATGTTGGCTGAGGTTTTCTTACCGAAGGATTAGTTTCTATGGATGACAAACTCCCTAGCCCTGATGGAAGCGACATCCTTTGGCGTTGGAGTGAGGCGGCGGAGCGTAGCGGAGCCGTCCGAGCGACAATGCTAAAGATATAGCGGACAGCAGGATTAGCTCCTAATAAAAAAAAACTTCAGTACAGGCTGAAGTTTTTTTGTTGAAAAGTTTAATTATAATTTAGATTAACGTGTTCTGGATTTGATGTCGCCAGCAGCACTGTCGATGTCTCTTACTTTTTTAACTTTTTGATTTCCGAAATTATAGGTAACACTCGCTGTTAAGCCTCTTCGGAAAGAGTTATTAGACAGATAATTGAAATTTCCGTTAGCTTGTTCATCTTTAATTTTTACAATATTAGTTCTTAAAACATCGTTGACATTAACTGCGAACGTCCAATTATTCCAAAGTTTTTTGATGCTTAAATCCAATCCTGCAAGACTTTGCAACTGTCCAAAATCGATTTGTTGTTTATCTACATAAAAGAAATTAACGCCTATAAACCAAGTCTTTGCTTTGTCTAAACGAATCGTGTTGTTGGTTTGAATAAGTAAACTTGTTGACTTTTTCGTGTTGGTATACGTATCGAAAATTTCGCCTGTTGTTGGATCCGAATTCAAAGTTCCATTATTGATATTATGTTGCAAACCGATATTAAAATTGGTTGTTAAATACTGGTTGAAGAAGCTTTTCTGCATTCCTAACATCGCCGACATTTCTTGTTTGTCGCCATAATTGCTGCGGATGTAAGCCAATTGTCTGTACGTATTTCCGTCGCGAACGACATCTCTTTGTAACGGAACCATCGTAATTACATCTTTAAAATACGAGTGATTAAGGATCAAGAAATAAGAATTTTTGAACATATACGTCAACTCTTGATTGTATATCGAAGACGCTTTTACAAATGGATTATTCTGCGTGTAGTTGTCTTGCGTAATGATGTTTCGTACGGGATTCAATTCCCAAAAACTTGGTCTTCTCATTCGGCTAGAGAACGCATACGAAATGTTATTTTTGTCATTAATCGCATAGTTTAGACTTAAATATGGCAAAACATTGTTGTAATTTTTATAAACGCGTGCCATGTCTGGTCGTTCTGCTGGCGGATTATCCGAAGTCCCGATGCTGTTGGTGATTTCGTAACGTGTTCCAATTTTTCCGGAAAATTTATCAGAAAATTTCTTTTCTAATGTTAAATAGAAACTATAGATATTTTCATCATATTCAAATAAGTTTGGTTTGTATTTAGTTGCTTCGTTTGCTGCGAAATTCGTGCTTTCGTATTTCGTGTCGTTTTCAGTTTTCGTTTTATTATAATTTCCACCAACCGAAACCGAAAAATCATTTTTAAATTTCTTGATGTAATCTGCCATTGCAGAAATATTGTTGATATTCTGTGGCGTATCTTGAATAATTTGATTCGCTAAAGCACCTTGATTCCAATTGGCGTCTGAAGCATAAGTTCTGTTATCCGAATCTTGAATTCGTTTGTAGGTAAGATAAGCAGCATTCAAATTTAATTTACTTCCTTCTTCATCGGTTTTCAATTCATAATTCAAGTTGAAATTATTGTTGTAAGATCTATTATTGAGCACATTTCGGCTCAAATTATAAAAACGATTCGTCAGATTTCCGTTATCGTCGTAATTGCTGTACGTGTTGTTAAGTAAAATTGTCGCGCCTTTATTATTACTCGCCCAAGTATTCCATGACAACGCAAGATTACTTTTGTCGGTTAATTGATAATCCATGTTGATGTAACCGCCCAAGTTTTTTTCAGGACTGTCGATAGGACCAACAGATTCGGTTACTGTGTTTTTATTTCCGTTTCTGATGATGTATTCTTGAGGTTCGATTTCTTGACTTCCTGTGATATTGGCGTTAAGACCGAATTTTCCTTTTCTATAGTTAAGCGATGCACTACTCGATGTCGAATTATATTTGTTTTGCGTGTTCGACATTCTGAAATTTCCGTTAAGTCCATCCGTCATTTTTTTCTTCAAAACAATGTTAATGATGCCATCCGAAGCCTCCACTTGATATTCGCTTCCAGGAAGTGTAATAACTTCAATCTTTTGAATGTTTTCTGCAGGTGTGTTTTTTAGAAAAGAAGCCAAAGATTCCGCATCCATATTAGATTTTCTTCCATTGATGTACACAATCGCGTTATTTTTCCCAGCGATTTTCAATGTTTTATCGTCGGTTGTAGAAAGAAGAGGCGTTTGCTTCAACAAGTCAAAAGTTGTATTTCCTTTGGCAACAGGAGAAGCTGCAACGTCGTAAACAAAACGATCACTTTGCTTTTTGAAAACTTGTTTTGTAATCATAACAGCTTCAATCTCTTTTGTACTTTGAGATTTGATTGTGTCATTTATTTTTTGTTGAGCAATTGCAAATCCACTGAAGAATAATGCGGCGATTAATATTGGCGTTTTCATAATAGTAATTTTTTAGAAGTGTGTATGTTTTAATATTGAACAAAGCAAAGATATATATTAAAATCAGTATTATGCAATACAAAGTACTAAAAATGTTTTTTATTTAACTGTAATATACTGGTTTTCAGTTAATAAAATTTCGTTTAAAATTTAATGCTTTATACAATTAGACAACAAGTCTTATATTTTTGTTACAACAAGGCACAAAAAAACACCGAAAAAAAATTCGGTGTTGCTTATTTTGAATTTCAATGTTAAAATTAAATACTATTCGCGATCTTTTCGGGCTAACTTTTTTTCAACCCAAATCGTTGCGAAAGGGAAGAAAGCTGCTATGAGCGCAATGACAGAATCTTCATCATCCCAATTGTAAATTTTGCGTGCTGGCACACATAATAGAAGATAAAGTGTGAAAAATAAACCGTGGATATTTCCGACAATGATGATAAAAATCGTTGGCAAAAGTCCTTCTTGGTCATAACGTTTCCAGATCAGCGCGAAACCGTAAAGTAACAAACATGAAATCGCTTCTGCAACGCAAACCTGCTTAAACCATTTTAGGACTTTTTCTTCTGGATATTTTGAAAAGTATTTTTCGATGAAATTCATAATTCAGTTTAGTTTTGAGCATACATAACTCAAGTTTTGAAACTATTTTTTTATTTTAAGTTTAATAAAATCTAAAAATTGATTTTGCTGATCAATAAACAAATAATGCGAACAATTATCAAGAATTCTAAAATTGTTTGCTCCTACAATATTACGCAAATCCGTTAACTGTTTCGCTGAAAAGATGCCGTCATTTTGTCCATAAATGGCAAAAAGAGGGATTTTCTTTTTCGTAATTTCTAAAAGCACTCCCTTGTTATCTAGATTATTTTGAGTTTCATTTTTATAAAATAATAAAGGCGAATTATGGTTTCTAAAATTAGTTTTATAAAACTCCGAATTTTCAAATTCTTGTCTCAAATTTTGACTTTCTGTTGTCGGATTTGGCATCGAAAAATACCCCAAATCACTAGCAATATCATAAGTTTTCTTTCTGTATTCCGCTGAGTTTTTGTTCAGACTTTCAATCGTAGAAATTTCTCGAAGTTTATTTTCATCATTTTTAAAAGCTGATTTCGCGTTCTCCAAAATATGATCATAAGTCTCTTGTTGCGAGACCAAAGCGCCTGCAAGTATAAGAGATTTTACTTTTTCAGGATAATGATTGGTGTAAAGTGTCCCAACAATTCCGCCAAAACTATGCGCCAAAATGTTGGCTTTCTCTAGATGATACAACTCGTAGATTTGGTTGAGGTCGTCAAAACTTTCTTGGAAAGTCATCGTCGCATTCTCATCTTTGGAACGACCTTCGCCGCGTCTGTCATAGACAATAACATAAAAACCTTTGTCTGCTAACTTTTGCGCGGTTGTTGCTTCGAACAAATTCGAATTTCCGCTTGGTCCACCATGGATAAAAATAATCGCTGGGTTTTTCTTGTCGCCATAAGCTTTAGAATAAAGATTTTGTGCTTTCGAAATACCAAAGCAAACAAATGAAAATAGAATGCTGAAAATAAGTTTCATTTAATGCAAATTATCAAATAATTGAAAACTTATTTATAAAAATTACTTCCATCTAAGTATTCAAAAACTTCTGGAGGAAGCATTGGACGGACATTTTTGCCTTCTTTAATCATGTTACGTATGTCAGTTGCAGACAATTCGATAATGGGCGCGTTGATCAGAATGATATTTTCGCCTTCGGAAGTGTAGTCGTTATTTTTCTTTTCACCTTCAAACAGCCTTGGATAGACAATAATTTGATGATTCTTTATTAAAACTTCAGCGTTTTTCCATTTATGAAGTCCCGCCAAATTATCTTCACCCATGATCAAACTAAACTGGTAATTCGGGTATTTTTCGTGAAGATAAGTTAAAGTGTCAATGGTGTAACTTGGTTTTGGAAGCGAAAATTCAACATCCGACGCACGCATTTTTGGATAATGTTTAATAGATAAATTCACCATATCCAATCGATTATGATCGGCAAGAAGTGATTTTTTATCTTTAAAAGGATTTTGCGGACTTACCACAAACCACAATTCTTCCATATCCGATTTTTCCAGAATATAGTTGGCCAAAATCAAATGTCCAATATGAATGGGATTAAACGAACCGAAAAACAAACCGATTTTTTTCATTTTTAAATTTTAAGAATGAAACTTAACATCTCTAATGTTTAAAAAATAAGAAACGTTACCTTTCCAGTGATTTTCTTCAACTGTAAATGCCAAATCAAAAGACTTTGTACGGAAATCTTCGGCATAAATGCCCAGTTTAAAACCAATACATTCGATGTTGCGATTGGTACTTGGTTGATGTACAAAAAATTTGAGATGATTGCCATCTTTGCCCATTAGTCGGACGTATCCAGCGACTTTTATATCTTTTAAAACCAAAACTGGTTTCATATTTTTTGGTCCAAATGGCGCCAACTTTCGATGGAAATTATAAAACTCGCGGTTGAGATCATCGATGTTGATAACGCTGTCGATGTAGATAGATGGTTCTTTTTGATGCTCTTGAATGTTGTCGCGAACATAACCTTCAAACATAATTTTGAAAACTTCAAAATTCTCTTTGTCCATCGATAGTCCTGCCGCAGCTTGATGTCCTCCAAATTTCTGGAAAAGATCCGAACAATAGTCCAAAGCCGCATGAATATCAAAATCCGAAACCGATCTTGCCGAAGCAACCATTTCGCCATTGTTACCGTCCGTGAAAACTAAAGTTGGCTTAAAGTGACTTTCGATTAATCGCGAAGCCACGATGCCGATAACGCCTTTATTCCAAGACGGATCGTAGACAATAGTAGAGTAGGTGCTTTCAGTTGAAGATTCAACCTGATTCATCGCCGATTGCGTAATCGTGTGATCCATTTCTCGACGTTCATCATTTAGGTTAATAATCTCATTTACAATCTGTTGTGCTTGTTTTAGGTTGTCAGAGATCATCAGTTCCACAGACGCTTTTGCGTGCGAAATTCTTCCTGCAGCGTTTATTTTTGGAGCAATGTCAAAGACAATATTAGAAATTTCAAAATGCGCTAATTTCTCTTCAGGAATCAACAATCGCAAACCGAACTTTCTAGTTTTACGCAAAAATTTAAGCCCTTGTTTAGCCAAAACTCGATTTTCTCCAGTCATTGCAACAATGTCGGAAGCGATACTAATCGCTAGTAAATCCGTTAATTCGAAAAGTTCGTTTTCAGGAATTTTGTAAATAGTATTTAGCCCTTGGCAAAGTTTAAAACCGACACCACAACCACTTAGTTCTTTATAAGGATAGCGACAATCTTTACGTTTTGGATCAAGGACAGCCACAGCCTTCGGGATTTCGTCACCTGGCAAGTGGTGATCACAAATTATAAAATCGACTTTTAGCTTGTTAGCATATTCAATTTTATCGATAGATTTTATTCCGCAGTCAAGCGCAATAATCAAGCTAAACCCATTTTCTTTCGCAAAGTCAATGCCTTCCGTCGAAATACCGTAGCCTTCAACGTTACGATCTGGGATATAAAAATCAAGATATTTTTTGTCAACGATTTTGCTGAGGTAGAGGTACATTAGCGCCACAGAGGTTGTTCCGTCCACGTCGTAGTCGCCGTATACTAATATTTTTTCGCCAATTTCGATAGCTGTTGCAATGCGTTCAACCGCTTTTTGCATGTCCGCCATCAAAAAAGGACTGTGGAAATCGTTTCCGTTTGGTTTAAAGAATTCGCGAGCACTTTGATAATTGTCGATGCCACGCAAAACGAGAAGTTTGGATTCTAAAGTTCCAAATCCAATTGAGGAAATGAGACCATCTACTATGTCTTCATCGGGTTCTGGTTTATAAATCCATTTTTGACTCATAGTTACAAATTTAGTCAAAAATTGCGGGAATTAAAATTCTATTTTTCAGAACAATTCCCTCCCCATCACTCAGCAGCTACTCGGGTCGGGCTGTTCGCTATATCTTGGATGTGACGCTACCATCCCTATTGCAGAGATGGCAACACAATATAAAAAGACAAAATAAATAGTTCTCCTTTTTTTAATTATGAATCCTAAATTTAAAATACAGACGACGCGATTCTCTTCGTAATCTCGCTTTTCCCCATCGTGTAGTAATGCAAAACCGGAGCACCTCTTTCCAGAAGTTCCTTACTTTGTTGGATACACCATTCGATGCCGATTTCTTTTACAGCTTTATTGTCTTTACTTTTCGCAACTTCAATCACTAAATCGTTCGGAATATCTACCTTAAAACGGTGCGGAATCATACTCAATTGGCTTTTAGTAACCAAAGGTTTCAAACCCGGAATAATTGGAACATTTATTCCTTCCTCACGGCATTTTTCCACGAATTCAAAATACTTTTCGTTATCAAAAAACATTTGCGTCACGATGTAATCCGCGCCAGCTTCCACTTTCTTTTTCAAGTATTGCAAATCCTGCGAAAGACTCGCCGCTTCCATGTGTTTTTCGGGATAACCAGCAACGCCGATGCAAAAAGTGGTCGGACAAGAATTCTCCAAAGATTCATCCAAATAAGCACCCAAATTCAAACCTTGAATCTGTTTCACCAAGTCACTTGCATTGGCATGACCGTTTTTCTCGGGCTTAAAATAAATCTCAGATTTCACGGCATCTCCACGAAGTGCTACCACATTTTCGATACCCAAAAAATCCAAATCAATCAGGAAATTTTCGGTATCTTCGCGGCTAAAACCACCGCACAAAATATGGGGTACCGCATCCACTTTGTACTTATTTTGGATTGCCGCGCAAATCCCAACAGTTCCGGGGCGTTTTCTTACCACACGCTTCTCCAAAAGTCCGTCTTGACGCTCGATATACTCATATTCTTCACGATGATAAGTCACGTCGATAAATGCAGGATTAAACTCCATCAACGGGTCAATTCCATCAAAAATCGACTTTATGTTTTGCCCTTTCAAAGGCGGCAATATTTCAAAGGAAAACAATGTTTTTCCGTTCGCTTTTTCAATATGTTCAGTTACTTTCATTTTTTTTGTTTTTTATTTGGGCGTATCCCTCGCCAAGCTTTTCCAGCCGCTCGGGTCGCTACGTTCGCTGCTATCTTTTTTTGGTGACTTCGACTCCGCTCAGTCATCAAAAAAAGGATATCCGCTACCATCGCTTACGCGGTTTGAGGTGTGAGATGCGCGTTTTCAAGTTTCGAGTTTCAAGTTTCGAGTTTTAAGTTGAATCTTCGTTCTTCCCAAGATCAACCAGAAAACTTTCAACATTAAACTTCAAACCTAAATTTTAAACTCATTACACCTCCGAAAGATTCGGAGCTAACCATTTTCTTGCAAATTCTATATCCACATCTTTTCGTTCGGCGTAATCTTTCAATTGGTCTTCCGAAATTTTTCCAACCCCGAAATATTTAGATTTAGGATTTCCAAAATAATATCCCGAAACCGCTGCTGTTGGCCACATTGCCAAACTTTCTGTCAAGCTAACGCCGATATTTTCTTCTACTTTTAATAAATCCCAAATCGTCAGTTTTTCCAAGTGGTCTGGACAAGCTGGATAGCCGGGAGCTGGACGAATTCCTAAATATTTTTCTTTAATCAAATCTTCGTTATCCAAAGTTTCGTCTTCCGAATAACCCCAATATTCCGTTCTCACTTTTTTGTGCAGATATTCGGCAAAGGCTTCTGCAAAACGGTCAGCCAAAGCTTTCACCATAATTGCGTTGTAGTCGTCGTTTTTATCTTCGTATTCTTTCGCTAATTCGTCTGCTCCAAAACCAGTACAAACACAAAAAACTCCGAAATAATCTTGCTTACCGATGTTTTTTGGCGCCACAAAATCGGATAATGCGAAATATTCTTTACCAGCCGATTTTTTATGTTGCTGTCTCAACGTTCGGAATGTTGAAATTACATTTTGATTCTCGTCATACACCAAAATATCGTCTTGTTCATTAGCGTTCGCAGGGAAAATTCCGAAAATACCTTTTGCTTTAAAACTCTTTTCTTCAAGGATTTTTTTGAGCATTAATTTTGCTTCATCAAAAAGTATTGTTGCTTGTTCGCCAACTATTTCATCTGTCAAAATATCTGGAAATTTTCCAAACAACTGCCAACTTCTGAAAAACGGCGACCAGTCGATAAAGTCAATTAAATCATCCAATTTTTGGTCTTCAATAATCGTGATTCCCAATTTTTTTGGAATCGAAATCTTTTCGTTTTCCCAATCAATTTTAAACTTTTGTTCCCGCGCTTCCTCAATCGAAACATATTCTTTATCGACTTGACGATTCAAGAATTTTTCGCGGAAATCTTCGTATTCTTTTTTCAAATCCAAACCATAAACATTGGATTTTTCCTTATTTAATAAAGAACTTACTACGTTAACCGCTCGTGAAGCATCATTAACATGGATAACTGTATTTTTATATTTTGGGTCAATTTTTACCGCAGTGTGCGCTTTGGAAGTTGTTGCACCACCAATCATCAAAGGGAAATCAAGGTTTTGTCTTTCCAATTCTGCGGCGATATGCACCATTTCGTCCAAACTTGGCGTAATCAAACCACTCAAACCAATAACATCCACATTTTCATCAATCGCAGTCTGAATAATCTTTTCCGCCGGAACCATTACACCCAAATCCACGATCTCGTAATTGTTACAACCCAAAACCACGCTCACAATATTTTTTCCAATATCGTGAACATCGCCTTTTACAGTTGCCATCAAAACTTTTCCGTTAGTAGGTTTGCTAATATCTTTTGCAGCTTCAATAAATGGTTGTAGATACCCAACTGCGCGTTTCATCACTCGCGCCGACTTTACGACTTGCGGCAAAAACATTTTTCCGCTTCCGAAGAGATCACCAACGACGCCCATTCCTGTCATCAAATTAATCTCGATAACGTGAAGCGGTTTTTCTGCTTGCTGACGTGCAATTTCCACATCTTCCTCGATGAATCGGTCGATTCCTTTCACCAAAGCGTGTGTAATTCGGTCTTGCAAAGGAAGTTCTCGCCAAGATAAATCTTCGACTTTTTCTTTCTTTGTTGATTTGTGCGTTTCAGAATAATCAAGAAGTCTTTCAGTGGCATCATCTCGACGATCAAGCATAACATCTTCTACCAATTCCAATAATTCTTTTGGAATTTCGTCGTAAACTGCCAACATAGTTGGATTTACAATTCCCATATTCATCCCGTTTTTGATGGCATGATACAAGAAAACCGAGTGCATCGCTTCTCTCACACCATCATTCCCACGAAACGAAAACGAAACATTGGAAACGCCACCACTCACCGAAACATGTGGAAGGTTTTCGCGAACCCATTTTGTTGCTTCAATAAAATCAATTGCATTTCGACGATGTTCTTCCATTCCCGTTGCTACAGGGAAAATATTTAAATCGAAAATAATATCCTCGGCGGGGAAGCCAACTTTGTTCACCAAAATATCATACGAACGCTTCGAGATTTCTATTCGTCGTTCGTAATTATCAGCTTGTCCAACTTCGTCAAACGCCATGATAATCGCCGCTGCACCATAACGTTTTATGGCTTTTGCATGTTTGATGAATTCTTCTTCACCTTCTTTCAACGAAATGGAATTCACGACAGGTTTCCCTTGAACCACTTGAAGTCCAGCCTCCAAAATTTCCCATTTTGAAGAGTCTATCATAATCGGAATTCTAGCAATATCAGGCTCGGAAGCGATAAGATTAAGGAACTTCACCATGGAGGCTTTTCCGTCCAATAATCCATCATCGAAATTGACATCCAAAATCTGGGCGCCACCTTCAACTTGATTTCTGGCAATATCCAAAGCTTCCGCAAATTTTTCTTCCTTTATCAAACGAAGAAACTTTTTGGAACCTGCAACATTGGTTCTTTCACCAACGTTGATAAAGTTACTTTCTGGTGTTATGATGAGCGGTTCTAATCCGCTAAGTTTTAAATATTTCATATTTTAAATTGAGATAATAAGGTAATTTGAAAATTAGATAATGTTGTGAAAAATTATCGCATTAACTCATTATCAAATTATCACATTGATTTTTCTCGGTTTATAATCTTTCATCAAATCAGCAATGGCTTTTATGTGTGGCGGCGTTGTTCCACAGCAACCTCCGATGATATTGATGAGATTTTTGTCTACGTATTCTTTAATCTGAGCTGCCATTTGTTCGGGAGTTTCGTCATATTGACCAAAAGCATTGGGTAAACCTGCATTTGGATACGCCGAAATAAAAAACTCCGAGTTGCTAGAAATGGTTTCCAAATAAGGAGTCAACTGTTTCGCTCCTAAAGCACAGTTGAAACCTACACTTAACAAATCTAAATGCGACACCGAAATTAAAAAGGCTTCCGCTGTTTGTCCACTCAATGTTCGGCCAGAAGCGTCAGTAATTGTTCCTGAAACCATGATGGGAATTCGGATGTTGCGTTCTTCTGCGATTTCGTCGATGGCAAAAAGTGCCGCTTTTGCATTTAGTGTGTCAAATATGGTTTCCACTAAAAGAATGTCTGAACCACCGTCTAACAAAGCTTCTGCTTGTTGCTTGTAAGCTATTCTTAATTCATCAAATGTAATCGCACGGAATCCAGGGTCATTAACATCTGGACTTAAACTTGCGGTTTTATTAGTCGGTCCAATTGAACCTGCTACAAATCTCGGTTTGTCGGGATTTTGCGCCGTAAATTCGTCACAAACTTTACGAGCAATTTTAGCAGATTCGTAATTTAATTCGTAAACCAATTCTTCCATGTGGTAATCTGCCATCGCAATGGTTGTCCCCGAAAAAGTATTGGTTTCCAAAATATCTGCACCTGCTTCTAAATATTGTCTGTGAACCTCTTCAATAGCTTGTGGTTGCGTTAAAGACAGTAAATCGTTGTTGCCTTTCACTGGAGATTTCCAATCTTTGAAACGCTCGCCGCGATAATCTTCTTCCTCGAAACCATAGCGCTGAAGCATGGTTCCCATTGCGCCATCCAAAACGAGAATTCGTTCGCAAAGGGCTTTGTATAAAGCTTGGTTTCTTGTTTCTTGAAGTTGGTTTTTATCTTGAGTATCCATTTTTTTTGTTTTGTTATTATGAGGGAAACTTTCTATTTAGCCCCGATTGAAGCGACATCCTTTTTTGCTTTTTACTAATCTTTCTTTTTATGTTTTCGTTTTCTAAATCAAAGAAGATATAGCGTAATGCGGGTTAAATTTTTCTTTCGAAGCTGAAATCTTGATGCTCCTAAAAAACTAATCTAATGCTTGTTTTAAGTCCGCAATGATGTCGTCCACATTTTCTAAACCTACGGAGCAGCGCACCAAACCTGCCGTGATTCCGACTTCATTTCTTTCTTCGTCCGAAAGCTTGGAATGCGTTGTGGAAGCGGGATGCGTAACAATCGTCCTCGTGTCACCAAGGTTCGCGGAAAGCGAACACATCTTGATTTTGTTGAGGAAATTGCGACCGCCTTCGATGCCTCCTTTAATTTCGA
Source organism: Soonwooa sp. (assembly GCF_032062245.1). Lineage (NCBI taxonomy): Bacteria > Pseudomonadati > Bacteroidota > Flavobacteriia > Flavobacteriales > Weeksellaceae > Soonwooa > Soonwooa sp. The sequence goes on along the minus strand of NZ_DAMBQF010000001.1, from coordinate 161,622 downwards.
AAGCGACGATATTTCCTCCTAATTTCATTTGCTTTTTTGCGATTTCGTAACTTGTATGGGACTTTAAAAACGGATATTTCACCAAATCGACATTTGGATGTGATTCTAAAAATTCCGCAACTTTGATTGCATTTTCACAATGTTTTTCAACACGAATTGCCAGAGTTTCCAAACTTTTGCTCAAAATCCAAGCGTTGAACGGCGACATCGCAGGTCCGGTGTTTCTCGCGAAAAGATAAATTTCACGAATCAAATCTGCCTTGCCAACTGCCACGCCACCTAAAACTCGACCTTGACCATCGATTAATTTGGTTGCGGAATGTACGACGATATCTGCTCCATACTTTATCGGTTTCTGTAAATACGGTGTCGCAAAGCAATTGTCCACAATAAAAATGAGATTGTGCTTCTTTGCAATTTGACCGAAAAATTCCAAATCTAAAACTTCAATTGCGGGATTGGTAGGCGTTTCTAAATATAAAATTTTGGTGTTCGGTTGGATGTATTTTTCGACATTTTGTGCGTCTTCGGCTTTGAAATAGGTTGTTTCGATATTCCATTTTGGGAAATATTTTGTGAACAAAGTATGCGTAGAACCAAACACCGATTGACAGCTCACAATATGATCGCCCGCATTCAATAATGCCACGAAAGTGGAATAAATTGCCGCCATTCCAGTTGCAAAAGCATAGCCCGATTCTGCCCCTTCCATTAATGCGATTTTATCGATGAATTCGGTGACATTTGGGTTCGAAAATCGGCTGTATAAGTTTTTGTCTTTTTCCTCGGCGAAGCTTGCACGCATATCTTCGGCATCTTCAAAAACGAAACTTGAAGTTAAATATAACGGCGTTGAATGCTCATCAAACTGGCTTCTTTCGGTTTGAGTTCTGATGGCGAGGGTTTCAAAGTTGGTTGTTGGTTGTTGGTTGCTGGTTGTTGGTATGTTTTCTGACATTTTTTCAATATTAAATTTGTCTTGCTTCTTGGTTCTTGGCTCTTGATTCTTGATTCTAGCATCTATTTTGTCTCACTGACTCTTAAAATATCACCGAAAACGCCGCGGGCAGTAACTTTTGCTCCAGCTCCAGCGCCCATAATAACAATCGGATTTTCGCCGTAACTTTCTGTGTAGATTTCAAAAATAGAATCGGAACCTTTTAATTGTCCCAAAGCAGAATTGGCAGGAACGGAAATTAATTTTACATCCAGTTCGCCTTTGTCTTGACTTAAATCGCCATGCAAATCGCCAACGTAACGTAAAACATGATAGGGTTCTTGTTCGTCTTTTATCTTTTGGAAAGTTTCGTCCAACTCATCTATTCGTGTCAAAAATTCGTCTTTTGAAATTGGAAGAAGCGGTTCTGTAACTAGGTTTTTGATATTGATATCTTCGAATTCGTTCATTAAATCTAATTCGCGAGCAAGGATCAAAAGTTTTCTTGCAACATCGTTTCCAGAAAGGTCTTCGCGCGGATCTGGCTCTGTAAAACCTTTGTTCATTGCTTCTTTTACGATGGTTGAAAATTTCTCATTACGAACAGAAAATTGGTTGAAGACATAACTTAATGTTCCTGAGAAAACCCCTTTTATTCTGGTGATATCTTCTCCCGATAAATGCAGTAATTTAAGCGTATCAATTAATGGTAAACCTGCACCAACATTGGTTTCGTATAAATATTTTTTATTATTTTTTGCAAGTTGCGTTCTGAAATTTCGATAATCTGAAATAGGTAAAGTATTGAAGATTTTATTTGATGAAACCACATCAAAACCGTTTTCGACAAATTTGGTATAGTTTTTTACAAAAGCTGGACTCGCGGTATTGTCCACAACAATTAGGTTTTCTAAGTTGTGCTCTTTTGTGTAACTGATAAGTTCTGAGATATTACTTTTAGTGTTCGAATAGTTTATTTTTTGTCTCCAATCGCTGCCAAAACCAGATTTGTTTAAAGCCATTTTTTTGGAATTAGAAATCGCAACGACTTTAAGATCAATTCTTTTTCTGTTCAAAATATCGTAAGCCGAATCTAAAATCTGTTCGATAAGTGTTGAACCAACGTTTCCGTGACCAATTAAAGCTAAGTGAACAACTTTAGGTTTTCCGAAAAGTTCGGTTTCAATAATATTTTGAGTGATTTCGGTTTGATTGTCAGTTACAACAATGTTAACTCTACCAGTCGATGACACTTGGTTAAGCAACAAAGGATAAATCTTGTTGCGTTGAAGTTCCGACATGATTTTAGCATTTTGTTCCGAAACAAATCCAAGAACGCAAAGATTGTCAATGCTGTAAATATTACTCACTATGCCAGCTGCTTTTTCATTTTGGAATTCTTTCTTCAATAATGCCACGGCGTCCTCGGCATCTTTCTCATCAACCAAAACTGAAACACCATTTTCGATGGCTTGTTGAGAAATAACCCCAACGCTGATGCCACCTTTGTTAAGTGTTGTAAAGATTCGAGAGTCGATGCCGATTTGTCCAAGAAAGTCTTTGCCTTCAAAGTTGACTAAAGCTTTCTTTCTGTATATACTAATTGGATTTTGGTCTGTCATTTTGTTCTAATAAATAGGTTTTAATAATTCTTGCAATTGTTCATACTCTATTAAAAATGCGTCGTGGCCGTGGATAGAAACAATTTCGTCGTAGAAAATATCTTTCTTATGTGTTTTTATTTTTTCGTAACATTTTTTGATTTCCGAAGCTGGAAAAAACAAATCTGTGTTAATCGCAATGAGGTTAATGTTTGCTTTTATTTTGGATAACACTTTTTCGTTAGTATCAACGGTCATCAGAAGATGATTCATCAATTTGTAAGCTTTTAAACTAAATCTTTCGTTGAGACTTTTTCCGTGGTAGATTAACCAATCTTCGGACTCGCGCCTAGTATTTTCTTTTGTTAATTTACCCTCAAATCTTTCATTAAGCGATTCTGGCGTTCTGTAGCAAAGCATGGCGTGTGCTCTTGCTTTTTCTAGTGGTTTTTCAGGTGAGTCTAAAAGATATTTTTGAACCAAACATTGTGCGTGTAACCAATCGTGGGTTTTGTAATCCGAGGCAATTGGGATAAAGTTTTCGCTGATTTTAGGGTTGATGGCTAGCATTTCCCAACCGATAGAACCTCCTAACGAACCACCAATAATACTGTGTAACGTTTTTATTTCTAAATTTTCTAAACCTTGCAAAAAAATCGCTGCAATATCTTTGGTTGTGAGATCTTCATAATTATCGATAAAGAAATCATTGTAACCGTTACCAGGGATGTTAAAACTAATAATACTATACTTTTTGGTAGAAATTATTTTTTGTGGACCAATTATGTTTTTCCACCAACCTTTGCTGCCAGACACTGTAGAGTTGCCAGTCAAAGCGTGGTTAACCAATACGATAGGTGCGGTGCCTAGGGCTTTCCCGAATACTTCGTAGCTTAAAGGGATATCAAAATTCTGTCCTGAAAAGGATTTGTACTTAATGTCTGTGGTTAAAAGTTCTTTTTTCAATGCTTTAATATTTTTTTTCATTGAAAATGCCTCTAAGAATGGCTGAGTAAAGAACTTCAGTTGTTATCTGTCCAAATATCTTGGTAGAACGTAGCACCTTCTTGGCTTTTGCAAAGGGTTGCTAAGGTTTCATAGGGTCTAATCCCTCAACCTTTCTGGATAACATTTTCAATATGTGAAAGAACGGTAATGCAAATATATGAAAATTTTGATAATTCAATAAAATATTCTAAAATATTTCCATTTTTAGAATAAATTATTGTTATTAAATGATATTTCACAATAATAATTTAAAATAATCAGCTAACAATTGTTAGTATTTATCGGGGTTTTGAGATTTTTCCTTTTAAAATTAAATTATTTTAATCTGGCAAATTTTTTAAAGAAATTAAATTTTCTCGTATGATTTTTGATAAAAAAGAATTCTAAAAAACATAAAATGGAAATAAAACTAAATGGACAAGTTGCAATCGTAACTTGTTTTAGAAGTGGAATAGGAGAAGGAATTGTAAAATGTTTAGCGGCTTCTGGCGCCATTGTCATTGTTAATCATTCTTCGGAACACTCGAAAGAAGCTGCACAAATCATTCTTGATGATATTTTTGTTAAAGGCGAACAAGGCATGCTAAGTCAATGTGATGTAAATAAAGAAGTTGAAGTCTAGGCGATCTTTCAAAAGACGATTGATACATACGGAACAGTTGAAATTCTTGTAAACAATGCTGGATTACAACAAGACGCAAAATTTATTGATATGACTTTAGCGCAATGGCAAAAGGTAATTGATGTTAATCTTACTGGTCAGTTTCTGTGCGCACGCGAGGCGATTCGGGAGTTTTTGAAAAGGGGGATGAATGATAAATCTATTTCGTTAGGGAAAATCGTAAACATCAGCCGTGTCCACGAAAATATTCCTTGGGCGGGACAGGCTAATACGCTTCTAGTAAAGGTGCCCTGCGAATATTGATGCAAACTTTGGCTCAGGAATATGGAAAAGATAAAATCCGAATCAACAATATTTGTTCGGGAGCCATCTAAACGCCTATTAACAAATCGGCATGGGATAACGAAGCTTCTTTTAATGCATTGATGACTTTGATGCCTTATAATAGAATCGGAAAAGCAGAAGATATTGGAAATTTAGCAGTATTTTTATCAAGCGACTTTTCAGATTATATTACGGGAGCAAGCATCTACATCGATGGTGGAATGTCAACGTTAGAGAGTTTTTCGGATAATGGATAACAGAAAACAGTATTTTGGAATGGTTCTTTTTAATAGTCAAGAGAATGAAAAATCTTCAAATATAGCCCCGATGGAACGGTATGTTTGAGCTCATTATATTTTTTTTAAAAATATAATAGCGAGTAGTGACAGCGAGATTTGATGTCTAAGAATTCAATAATCTCGATGCTCCTAAAAATGAATCTGAAAAGCTTCAGAAATAAAATTATATGACAGAACAAGATAAACTCAATAATCCAAATTGGAAAAAGTGGGGGCCGTATGTGAGCCACCGCCAATGGGGAAATGTGCGAGAAGATTATAGTAGCAATGGCGATGCATGGGGTTATACAACGCATGATCGCGCCGAAAGTTGGACTTATCGTTGGGCGGAAGAAGGAATTGCGGGAATTTCTGACGATAAGCAAATGTTGTGTTTTGCGCTTTCGTTTTGGAATAAAAATGACAAAATGATCAAAGAACGCTTCTTTGGGCTAAGCAATTACCAAGGTAACCACGGCGAAGATATTAAAGAGATTTTCTACTATATTGACAATACGCCGTCGCACAGCTATATGAAAATGGTGTACAAATATCCGATAAATGCTTTTCCGTACGATGATTTGGTGGCGACCAATGCCCAACGATCTAACAAGGAAATGGAATATGAGATTTTTGACACTGGCGTTTTTGACAAAGATGCTTATTTTGATATTTTTATTGAATATGCGAAAGTTAGAGAAGATGATTTTTTGATCAGAGTTGATGTCCATAATAGAAGCGACAAGGATGCGCCTTTGGTGGTGCTGCCGACGCTTTGGTATCGCAATAACTGGTCCTGGGGTTATAATACTTATAAGCCAAATCTAGGTTTTTCGAAAGATGCAGAAATCGATGTTCATCATGATAGTTTGTCAATAAAGAAATTGTACTCGAGAAGTCGCAACGTAGAACCTCTTTTTTGTGATAATGAAACCAATAGACCGAAACTTTTCGGTGAAGTTACAACTGGTAGGTTTTATAAAGACGGTATTAACGATTATGTTTTACGCGGCGGAACTTCTGTTAATCCAAATCGAGTTGGGACAAAATCGGCTTTTCGATGTGAGGAGATGATTCCTGCGAAAGGCAATAAAACTTTTGAATTCCGATTGTCGCCATATATTATGGATGATGCGTTCTGGGATTTTGAAGATCAGTTCAATCATCGAATTCAAGAAGCGAATGATTTCTACGCAGGCATTCAACAAGACATAAAAGACGAGGACGAAAAAAATGTGCAACGACAAGCGTTTGCAGGACTTCTTTGGAATAAACAATTCTATCATTACAATGTTGGAAAATGGCTAAAAGGCGATCCTAACCATCCTGTAGAACGACAAGGTTTTGTAAGAAATGTCGATTGGCAGCATCTTCATAATAAAGATATTATTTCGATGCCTGATAAATGGGAGTATCCGTGGTACGCGACTTGGGATTTGGCATTTCATTGTGTGAGTTTTAGTCTGATAGATGCAGCTTTTGCGAAAAATCAATTGATGCTTTTGACCAAAGAATGGAATCTACATCCGAACGGACAACAGCCAGCCTACGAATGGAATTTTAGCGATGTTAATCCGCCCGTACATGCTTGGGCGACTTTCAGGGTTTTTAAAATCGATGAAAAACATAATGGTAAAGCAGATTTGTTTTTCTTAGAAAATGTGTTCCAGAAGTTGCTACTCAATTTTACTTGGTGGGTTAACCGAAAAGACGTTAAAGGCAATAATATTTTTGGTGGCGGTTTCCTAGGTCTTGATAACATTGGTGCTTTTGACCGCAATATGGAATTGGATGCTGGTCAAACTTTGGAGCAAGCCGATGGTACAAGTTGGATGGCGATGTATGCGCTTAACATGATGCGCATCGCGATGGAGTTGGCGACATACAATCCTGTCTACGAAGATATGGCGATTAAGTTTTTTGAACACTTCTTATACATTGCCGAAGCGATGGAGAATTTGGGTGAAGATAATATTGGACTTTGGAATGAGGAAGATGGTTTCTTCTATGATTTGTTAAAATTGTCAGACGGAAATAGCGTCAATTTAAAGTTACGAAGCATCGTTGGGCTTATCCCAATGTTCGCTGTTGAGGTTATCGAACATAGCCTTTTGGAGAAATTGCCGAATTTTAAAAAACGAATGGATTGGGTGTTACGCAACAAAACTGATTTGACTAAGTTGGTGTCGCAATGGTATGTGGAAGGTGAAGGTAACAAACATTTGATGAGCATTATGCGCAAAACTCGTTTGACTAAAGTCTTAAACAGAATGGTCGATGAAGCTGAGTTTTTGAGTGATTATGGGATTCGTGCTTTGTCGAAAATTTATGAAAACACGCCTTTTAGTTTCAATGTTGGAGGTCACGATTATGTGGTGTATTATACGCCTGCCGAAAGTGACAGCCGAATGTTTGGTGGAAATAGCAACTGGCGAGGACCGATTTGGTTTCCGATTAATTTCCTGATTGTGGAAAGCTTGCAGCGTTTTCACTTTTTCTATGGTGATAGTTTGAAAATCGAATATCCTAAAGGAAGTGGAGTAGAACGTAATCTTGATGAGATTTCTAAAGATCTGTCACGCCGACTTTGCAGTATCTTCTTAAAAGATGAAAACGGAAATCGTGCTTTTAATGGTGGAAACGAAAAGATGAATCAAGATCCTAATTTTAAAGATTATATTTTGTTTTACGAATATTTCCATGGCGATAATGGTCGTGGCGTCGGCGCTTCGCATCAAACGGGGTGGACAGCGACGGTTGCAAAACTTATTCAGCCAAGATTAACAACTTGATGAAATGAAGCTATCGTTTTCGATGGTTTTCTTTATATCATTTTGTTTTTAACTAAAGAATATATTGTTAATAGCTTTTTTTGAAGAAAGCTAATTTATCGTTTTCGTCCGCTTCGAAAGTGGCGGCATTCAACCAAAAGATTGGTACAAACTCCGCAGCAAAATGGAAGATTATCTAGCTGGATAAATTTTTATATTAAATTAACCAAAAGACCTAACAAATTATTAGGTCTTTTTTAGTTCTCAAAAAAAAACAAAAAACCCAATCCGAAGATTGGGTTTTTATATTGTTCAAATGCTAAGAATTAAGCATTAACTTCGATAGATACGAAAGATCTATTATTTGCTTTTTTTGTAAAAACAACTTTTCCGTCAACTAGAGCGAACAAAGTATGATCTTTACCGATACCTACGTTTTCACCTGGGTGGTGTTGCGTACCTCTTTGTCTTACGATGATGTTACCAGCGATAGCTTCTTGACCACCGAAGATTTTAACACCTAATCTCTTAGAGTGAGATTCTCTACCGTTTTTGGAGCTACCAACCCCTTTCTTATGTGCCATCTTACTTTAATGTTTTTTGGGTATTAATTAATTACTCAGCAGACTCCTCTTTTTTAGTAGTCTTTTTAGCTTTAGGCGCTTTTTCTTCTGCAGCTTCAGTCGCTTTAGATTCTTTTTTAGCCTTTGGTTTAGCTGCATCAAAACCAGTGATAGAAACAACTTGGATTTGAGTTAATTGTTGTCTATGACCGTTTTTCTTAGCATAACCTTTTCTTCTTTTCTTTTTGAAAATGATTACTTTGTCAGCCTGAACGTGGTCAAGGATTTCTACTTCTACAGCGATACCGCTTACAGCTGGGGCGCCAACAGTTACTGCTCCGTTAACAGTCATAAGAACTTTATCAAAAGATACTTTTGATCCTTTTTCTCCTGCTAGACGGTTTACAAACAACTTTTGGTCTTGCTCAACTTTATATTGAAGCCCTGCTATTTCTACAATTGCAAACATTGTTTATGATTTTTATATAATTATTCGAGGTGCAAAAGTAGACAATTTATTTAACAAGCACAATATTTATTTCACTTTTTTCAAATATTTGATGCTCAGTACTTTTTATTTTTATTTGGGGCAGCATTTCCGCCCTCCGTTCCCGCTATTTTTTTTCAAGCCTTAGCCAAGCCAAAAAAATGAGCTCCACTCAGGTCGGGCTGCGACAGTCTCGTGGAAAAAATACAAAGCTTTCAAAGTTTCAGACTGAGAGAGCCTTATCATCAATTAGAATCTCAAATCTCAAATTTCGAATTATTACAAAATCTCTTTCACAAAACAATTTTATATTTAATCTAATAATCTTAATTAATCTCAATAAATTTGAGCATTGAAAATTTTATCAATGCTAAATTTTATCAAGAAAAATATTGCCAAAGTCTGGGCAAAAAAACATGTTGCCAAAACCCAAGCTTTTAAAAATAATGCGGCGAAAGACCAAGAAGCACTTCTTTTAGATTTGATCAAAACCGCCGAAAAAACATTATTCGGACGCGAGCATCAATTCGAAAACATCAAGTCTATCGAGGATTTTCAAAAACTTGTTCCTATTTCAGATTACGAAGATCTGAAACCTTACATCGAAAAAGTAAAACGCGGTCAAGCCAAAATTCTTTGGCCAAATCTTCCCGAATATTTTGCTAAAACTTCTGGTACAACGTCTGGAGCTAAGTATATTCCAATTTCCAAAGAGGGAATGCCTTATCAAGTTGCTGCGGCGCAAAGCGCAATATTTCATTACATCGCTCAAAAAGGAAATGCCGATTTCGTCAACGGTAAAATGATTTTCCTACAAGGTTCACCTGAATTGGAAGAAGTTAACGGCGTTAAAACCGGACGACTTTCTGGGATTGTTGCACATCATATTCCCAATTATTTACAAAAAAGTCGTTTGCCGAGTTGGGAAACCAATTGCATCGAAGATTGGGAAACCAAGGTTGATAAAATTGTTGAAGAAACCGAAACTCAAAATATGACGTTGATTTCTGGCATTCCGCCTTGGTTGATTATGTATTTTGAAAAACTGACAGAAAAACATAACAAGAAAATTACCCAAATTTTCCCGAATCTTCAATTGATTATTACTGGCGGCGTTAACTACGAACCTTATCGCGAAAAGATGAATGATTTGTTAGGAAAGCCAGTTGACATTGTACAAACTTTTCCAGCTTCCGAAGGTTTTTTTGCATTTCAAGATGATTATCAAAAGGAAGGTCTTTTGCTATTGACCAATCACGGAATTTTCTTCGAATTTGTCCCTTTGGAAGAATTTGGAAAACCAGATGCGCGACGTTTGACAATAGGCGAGGTAGAACTTAATAAAGATTATGCAATGATTTTGACAACCAATTCGGGACTTTGGGCATATTCGATTGGCGATGTTGTGAGATTTATTGCCAAAAATCCGCATCGTGTTTTGGTGAGTGGAAGGACCAAACATTTTACGTCTGCATTTGGTGAACACGTTATTGCTTATGAAGTTGAAGAAGCCATGAAGGCGACGGTTGAGAAATTTCCGTGTCAGATTACAGAATTTCATTTGGCGCCACAAGTTAATCCTGAAGAAGGATTGCCATATCACGAATGGTTTATCGAGTTTGCTAAAGAACCTAATGATTTAGAGAAATTTCGAGTAGAATTGGATCAACAATTAAGACAACGAAATACATATTATGATGATTTAATTTCAGGAAATATTCTTCAAGTTTTAAAAATTAAAAGTTTAAAAAAGAATGCGTTTCAAGATTATGCAAAAGCCGAAGGTAAGCTTGGAGGTCAGAATAAAATTCCTAGATTAGCGAATGATAGAAAAATTGCTGACTTTCTAGAAAAACTCTAAGCTTATGAAAAAAGTATTTCCGATTTTAGTTATAGTTTGTTCGTTGCTAAATTCTTGTAGAACGACAAAGTATAAGCAGGAGTGGGGAAGTAATTTTTTGGGAGTCAAAGCCGGATCCAAATATCATTTTAAAACTTTTTCGAATGGCGAGTTTAAAATGGCTGTGACAAGTGTTGAGAAAGACAGTATTTTCGGGATTCGGCACAAAGAAAATGTTGGAATTGCAAAAAAGGATATTAGAATTATCAAAAAAGATAGTCCTGCAGGAACTGCGGCATTGCTAGTGGGCGTTGGCGGATTTATTGGCGGAATGGCATACTCACTTAATGGTATGGCAGAAATTGGGCGTGGTTTAGGCTATCACTACTCAGATTAAAATTATGAATATATATTTTTCTTAATCTAAATCAATTCGAGATTTAACTTAAATATTTTTCTTTGTTAAATGATTTCATTTGAACCATTAAAGGTTTTAAAAAACCAAGAATACAGAAATCTTCTTTCGGGAAGATTCTTTTTGATTATAGCCTTTCGTATGTTGGCGACTTTGCTAGGTTGGTGGGTTTATCAATTGACAAAAGATCCTTTGTCTATTGGACTTATCGGGCTTTCCGAAGTTATTCCCGCAGTTGGTAGCGCATTATACGCGGGACATGTTATCGACAATAATGAAAAAAAGAAAATGCTTTTGATGTGTAATTACGCTTACGTTTTTCTGATAAGCTTTCTTTTAATTCCGGCATTTTTAGGACATCGACTACATTTTTCAGGACATGAAATCACCTATTTTATTTACGGAATTATATTCTTCACAGGGATTTGTCGTGCGTTTTTAGGACCGCTTATTCCTTCGATGATTCCCAAAATCGTGAAAATGGAAAACCTTCCTTATGCAGTCACTATGAATCAGGCAACGTTTTTAACGGCGTCAGTTTCGGGACATGCCATTGGTGGTTTTTTAATTGCTTTAATCAGCATCAAATATACTTTGGTTGTTATAATCTGTAGTATGATTATCGCGTCGTTCTTCTTTTGGAGTTTGAACAAACAATTTCCTGTTGTTAAACACGACGAGAAGCCAGAAGTCTGGAAAAGCATCACAGAAGGTCTTTCTTTTATTGTCCGAACAAAAGAGATTCTTGGCGCACAAATGCTTGATATGTTTGCAGTGCTGTTTGGTGGCGCAGTTGCGATGATTCCTGTTTTTGCAAGCGACATTCTCAAAGTCGGTTCCGAAGGTTTTGGATTGTTAAATGCCGCTTCAGATATTGGATCGATGTGTATTATTATCTTCTTGTCTTTAGTTCCATTAAAGAAAAATCAAGGCAAAATATTGTTATGCGTTGCCGCAGGATTTGGACTTTGTATTATTGGATTTGGTTTGTCAAAACTCTATTGGTTAAGTTTCGGATTCTTAATGCTGAGCGGAATGCTCGATGGTATCAGCGTTGTCATCCGCGGGACTATTGTACAACTCAAAACACCTGACGAATTGCGCGGTCGTGTGATGAGCGTTAATTCAATTTTTATTATGTCGAGTAATGAGTTGGGACAATTCGAAAGCGGCGTTATGGCTAAGATTTTTGGTGTTGCCAGATCAGTGGTTATTGGTGGTGCGTTGACGCTTGGTACCGCAATATTCATTGCTTCCACATCGCCAAAACTTCGAAAAATGGAGTATTAAATTTATTTGAAAAAGTTCCGCAGGAACGATTTAACTTAGAATAGGATGAAGTCCTATTGAATTGTTGTGTGTTTTTCTTATAAGTTCCGAAGGAACGATTTAACTAAGAATAGGACGAAGTCCTATGTATGTATGAATGGTAGTAAACATGAAAAAAGGCGGACATTTCGTAGAAATGTCCGCCTTTGTTTTATTGAGAAAAATTTGAAAATTAATTAATCAATTCGAATCTTGCATATTCAGCAATTTTCTTTGGTAATTTAATACCTTCAGATGTTTGATTGTTTTCCAGTAAAGCTGCCATAATTCTTGGAAGAGCCATTGCAGAACCATTTAGCGTATGTACCAATTGTGTTTTTCCATCTGCTTTATAACGACACTTAAGTCTGTTCGCTTGGAAAGTTTCAAAATTCGAAACTGAAGATACTTCTAACCATTTTTCTTGAGCAGCACTCCAAACTTCAAAGTCATAAGTCATCGCTGCAGCAAAACCTGTATCGCCACCACAAAGTCTCAAAATTCTGTAAGGCAATTCAAGATCTTCAAGAATTGATTTGATGTGTTCTACCATTTCTTCTAGAACAGCATAAGAGTTTTCAGGTTTTTCGATTCTAACGATTTCAACCTTTTCGAACTGGTGAAGACGGTTAAGGCCTCTCACGTGCGCGCCATAACTTCCAGCTTCTCTTCTGTAACATTGCGAAAATGCTGTGTTTTTAATAGGAAGCTCTTTTTCGTCCAAGATAACATCACGATAGATATTCGTCACCGGAACTTCAGCCGTTGGGATAAGATACAAATCATCTGCACTGATATAATACATTTGCCCTTCTTTATCTGGTAATTGTCCCGTTCCGTAGCCAGAAGCTTCGTTAACAACATGTGGCGGATTAACTTCCAGATATCCGGCATCAGTGTTTTTGTCCAAGAAATATTGTACCAAAGCACGTTGCAATCTAGCTCCTTTTCCAAGATAAACAGGGAAGCCAGCGCCAGCAATTTTAACACCTAATTCAAAATCGATGAGGTTGTATTTCTTCGCCAATTCCCAATGCGGAATTGCGCCTTCTCCAAGTCCTTCAACGGGTGTTGATTGGAAGATATTTTCGTTGTCGTCAGCAGAAATACCAGCAACAACCTTTTCGTAAGGAATGTTCGGGATTTGATAAAGAATATCTAACAAGGCTTTTTCGGCGTCATTAAGTTGTTGTTGTAATTCTTTACTCGATTCTTTGTACTGCGCTGTTTGAGATTTAGCAGCTTCGGCGTCGTCTTTTCTACCTTCTTTCATCATGATGCCAATTTCTTTCGAAATTTTGTTCATTTCAGCAAGTTGGGAGTCAAGGTCAAACTGAAGTTTTTTTCTGTTGTCGTCTGCGGAAATGGCAGCATCTACCAATTCTAGATTTTTGAAATGACGTTTCTTTAAACCTTCAATAACGCGCTCCTTTTCATCGCGTAAAAAATTAACTTGTAACATAATTTTGTTGTTAGTATATTGATGTTGTTGATGTTTTCTGTTTAAAAAAAAATGGTTATAAAAAAACTAAAACATCAGTTAAGATTGCAAAATTAGTGATTTTTATTTCACGATGTTGACAATATTCGGCTGAGTGTCAGATTTTGTGAATACCAGTTTTTTAGAATGCCACATTTTGGAAACTTCAAATTTTTGTGGTGTCCAATTGTATTCGATTCTTATGGTGTCATCGTCGATAGAATTTTGTGTTTCTGTTAGTTTTTTTGTGAAACGCATAATCATACTCGAATAATAACTTTTGGAATCCGGATTGATCGAATCTTTTATCAAGCGCGTTGCACCAGCAACATATTCGACATAGCGGATGGAATCGCTATTTATTAAAATCGAAGAATTAACAGGTTTCTGATCCGTATCAGCCAATAGATCTAGTAATGCAACACTTGTGTAGTTGCCTGCAACTTTCGGTTTTAACAAGTCTGTACCCTCTGCATTTTTAACATAGATATTAAGCACTTGGTCAATCTGTTGGGTAGACTCTTCGTCTTGACGACAAGCCAAAAGACAAAAAACGGCGATAAGAAAAATTGAAATTTTTTGTTTCATCACGACAAAGATAAAAAGATATGAACGAATAACTTAGTTTTCAAAATATTTTTGATACCATAATTCGAAAGTGACAAGTTGCCAAAGTCTTACGTAATCCATTGGTTCTTGCGCTTCTTGCTGCCATTTATCAATGATATCAGAATTAAAGAATCCACGAGTTTTTAGACTTTTTAAATTTTCCGAAATAAAGTTTTTTGCTTTATCATTAGACTGAATAAAATAGGCAAGTGGAAAACTAAATCCTTTTTTGGGCATTTCTAAAACTTCTTTTGGGAGAAAGTTTTGTGCAACTTTTCTTAATAAAGGTTTATTGATAATGCCATTATAACGAATGTGGATAGGCAATTGCGCAACATAATCTATCAGTTTGTTACTTAGATAGGGATAACGAAATTCGATGCCATACTTCATGGCGCTAAGGTCGTCTCTAAAAACGTGATGGGAAGCCAAAGAGTAGGCTATATCGTATTCGAAAAGGCCTTCGTAATTTTCTTTATTGTTTAAATGAAATTCGTTTAAATTAAAATTATTTTTCGATTTGATATCGTCTGAAAATACAGACATTGCTTCAGCTGGACGCATTCCGGATTGACTTTGACGGAAGAAATCAAACATTGAATCTTGAGAAAAATAGTTTTTTACTTTTTGTGAAAACTTATCATTTGTAAAAATAAATTTCTTAACAAAGTTGAGTTTTTTAAGTTTTTGCCATTTTCCCAGTTTTAAAGAATGCTCGTAACCGCCAAAAAGTTCGTCCGCGCCATTGCCACTTAATACCACTTTGTAGCCTTTCTGATTTGCAAATTGAGCAGCATTTATTAATACTTCGAGACTGCAATAAGGCTCTTCAAAATGTTGAATATTGTATTTCAAATTGTTGAGCACTTCCTCGTCATCAACTTTTTTTATAAGATGAGGTATTTCTAAAGTTTTTGCAACCAAACTTGCATTTTCAACTTCTTGATCGGAGAATTTATACGAAATTGTGAACGCCGTAATATCATTATGAAATGCTTTCGACTTCGCAGTTATTAAAGTAGAATCGATACCACCACTCATCATACTTGCCACAGGCACATCTGCAAAAAGCTGTTCGTCGACGCTTTCCCTTAATAATTGATCAACTTGTTTTTGCGCTTCTTCTGAGCTAATATTTGTATTTTTAATAGTTGAAAGTTCCCAAAAAGATTGGGTTTTTGTTTCAAAATTCTCTAAGTCTATCGACATCCAATGGGCTGGTTTCAAAGAATAAATCTCTTCAAAACAGGTGTCAGGAGCCAAGGTTGTTTGGAATAAAAAATTGCTGTACACGCCACGCCAATTGATTTCAGGTTTTATCCAATCCGCTTTTAATATTGCTTTTATTTCTGAAGCCCAAATAATACTTTCGTCTTTTTTTAGTGAATAGAAAAGCGGCTTTAACCCCATTCTATCTCTTGCCAGCAATAATTTTTTTCTTTCTAAATCGATGATGCTGATGGCGAACATCCCATCTAATTTTTCAAAAATAGCTTCTTTCCAATGTAGATAGCCTTTGAGAATAACTTCTGTGTCAGTTTGACTTAAAAATTGATAACCCAAATTTTCTAGTTCGACACGGATTTTTTTAAAATTATAAATCTCACCATTAAAGTTAATGATGCATTTGCCATCTGTCGTAGACATTGGTTGATGACCTCTTTCTGATAAATCCAAAATCGCAAGTCTTCTAAAACCAATTGCAATATTGGAGTTTTCGCCTTCTGTAAGAAGTGTCTGTTTTGATTTAATTTCTGAAATGCTATCAGTTCCCGAAAAGAAACATCCATTGTTGAGGTCACCAAGCCAAAAACCTTCGTCATCGGGACCACGGTGCGCAATAGCTTTATTCATTTCCAAAATATTTTTGGAAGAAAGCTTTTTATTAATTGAAAAATAACCAGTGATACCGCACATTAGGAAAGTTTTTTTGATTCGTAAAAATAAGCAATTGCTGGTAGAATTCCGGATAATGTAAGACACCCAAATGTGATGTATGCGACACCAATTAACCCAAATTTCGGAATTATTAAGTATAATGAAACTGAAGTCAAAAGGAGCATTAATACGGAAATTTTTAAGTTCCACATCGATTTTCCGATAGAAGCTAGCATGTACACAAACAAAACTCGGAAAATTAAGGACATAACTGCCCCCAATAGTAGAATGTTATAAATTATTGTATCTGCATATTGCTTTCCGAAAATTCCTAGAACTTGTTTACTGAAAAAATAGCCAACTAAATATATAGCAACACCAACAATGCTAAATAATTTCAAGTAATTAAATACAAAGTGGTATTGGTATTTTCGGTCTCTATGGTGCTGACAAAGTTTTGGATATTCAGTTTGCATAAAAATAAAACCTAAAACTAAAATATTCATTGGGATCATCGTACTAACTTTGTAATGTGCAACATCGGCATCGGTCATCAACCAGCCAATAAAAAAAATATCAAGGATAAAAACCAGCTCGCCAACTTGCGTTGTTAAAGCCGTTGTCGAAGAAAAATTCCAAAATTCTTTTTTATTAAAATTCTGTAAATGATTGCTTTTAAAACTTAAATTAAACTTTCGATCAAACAAAAGATACGAGAAAGGTGCAATAACCAAACTAATAATAAAGCCTTCGAAATGCCAAAAATAAGTAAGCGCCAAACTTAAAATCAAACTTAAAACAGAAATAAAAATGTCTAGTTTAGCATAAGATTCGTTATCGAGATTGGCTCGATACTCTGCTTTTTTCTGTTCAGATAGATAGAAGCCAAGAAAGCGAATGAGAAATAAGGTAATAAGATATATTTTTGAATGTTCATCCCAGTACAGAAATCCTGCAACGAGAAACATAATTGCGGTAAGTACGAAATTGTAAATCAATCCATAAGAAAAAGCATAAGAAAAAAAACGCTCTTTTTCTTTTTGATCATGTATTGTTGGACCGTATTTTAAAACACCTTGTGCTGCTCCAAATCCTGAGATTGCTAAAAATATTCCTAAAAAATTTAATGCAAAAGTGGCCATCCCAAACTCCTCCATTGTCAACATTCGCGCTCCAAAAAGACTTATAAGAAATGACGAAATTCTGGATACAAATAAGGATGCGCCAACCCAAATTCCTTTTTTTGCGACGAAATCTTGGATGAAGCTTTTCATGGATTAAAACACTCGTTGTAAATTTTAGTAAATTGATTCGAAATAGATTCTTTTCCGAAGGTTTGGACGGCATAGGTATGCATTTCTTCTATACTTGCAGTTTCTAATTTATTATCTAAATATTGTGTTAGCGAAGCGTAAAATATATCGTTATTTTCCTTTGGAATTAAGACGCCAAATTTTTCTGGAAAGAATTCCGAAATTCCTCCCACATCAGAACTAAATACAAAGAGACCAACACTCATAGATTCATTAATCACACAAGGCTGATTTTCGTATCTACTGAAAAGGATGAAGGCATCTGAAGCTTGCATTTTTGCAGCAACTTCTGTGTGAGATAACGTTCCGAAAACAGAAATTTTGGAATCTAAATTATTTTTTTTGATGAATTCTAGGATTGGCTTAATATCTCCATCACCACCTATTGAAAGTCTAAAGTTGTAACCTGCATTATGTAGTTTTAAAAATGTTTCTAAAATTGCAGGTATATTTTTCATATAAGTTAAACTCGAAATATGTAAAAATTGGGTAGGCCGAGATTCAATTTTCCTTTTTGAAAAAATGTCTGTATCAACAACATTTGGCACAATAGAAATTGGGGTTTTGACTCCCATACTTCTTATGCCTCTTTTCAGTCGATCACATACTGGAAGAATATGATTGGCATTAGTAGCGATTCTTTTCGCAATGCTTTTCCCAAAATAACCACTTGAGTCGGTTGCATTCTCTTGAAAAGCTGTCCAATGCTCTGTTACAACATATGGTATCTTATATTTCTTTTTTACATGAACCGCAAAAAGCATGTTATTATGCATCACATTCGCATGGACGATGTCGGGTTTTTGCATATTTTGAAAACCTAATGTATAAGCTTTCATTCTTCTTCTAAAATTGATAAGCGGATTCTTCGTATTTCGATAATAAACGATCAAAGTTTTAAGACCATTAATTACTTTTTCATCGAATAGAAATTTTTCCTTTTGGTTAGGATCACCAATCGCATGAAGTACTTCTACATGATGTTGCAAAGCCACGGCTTCTGCGTGGCGTTGTACGAAATTTCCGTTGGTGGGTTCCAATTTGTTTGGATACCAAGAAGAAATAAAAAGAACTTTCAAATGCTACTAGATATTATGCGCCCAACTTCTGCTAAGTGGTTGTAAAAAATGGCTTAAAAAATCTAAATAAGTGTTTTTTGAAAAATCAAAAACTTCGATGTCGCGAGAAAGTTCACCCGATCTTATTTTGTTTTTAAAATCAAGAAGTTTCAAAGTTTTTACTTCGCCGTTTTCAACGTAGCTAGCTTTCATTCTGTCGAATAGTCCAAGCTTGTATTCTTTATCAAATTCTCGCATAAGTCCTCCAAGCGCATCAATACTACAGCCAGAAGCCATTTCTTTTTCTTCATCAACACATACAATGATGAATTGATTTTTTTCAATCTTGAAAGACGCTTCCAGCGGTTTGCCATGTGCAGCCCAAGTTGATAAAAATTCGTACAAACGTTCTGCAATGTCTTTTGCTTCTTTTGGTGAGAAAGGACGCGATGCAGGATATATAATGACTCTGTAGTCGTTGGTTTCTACAATGCTAGATTCTTCAATTTTCATATCAGAATGGTTTTAAAATTAAAGTATAAAATTACGAATTATTATTTAGTTTTAATATTGACAAAAATAAAACCCAAGCAAAGCCTGAGTTTTAATAGTATTATTAAACTTATTGAAGTCTACAAATCGTCTGCTTCGGCAAGAAGTTCGACAATGTCTTTAACTTGTACTTCTTCATTTTTGTTGAAATGTTTAACACCGTCGGTCATCATCGTGTTGCAGAAAGGACAACCTGTTGCGATAACTTTCGGTTCTTCTTTAAGCGCTTCTTCTGTTCTTTCAACATTGATGTCTTTATTACCTTTTTCTGGCTCTTTGAACATCTGCGCACCACCAGCACCACAACAAAGTCCGTTGGTTTTGCAACGCTTCATCTCAACCAATTCGGCGTCAAGCTTTTCTAAAAGCATTCTTGGCGCTTCATATTCGTCATTGCCGCGACCTAAATAACATGGATCGTGGAAGGTAATTCTTTTCCCTTTAAATTGTCCTCCTTCGATTTTTAGACGACCTTCTTCCATCAACTGCTTAAGGAATTGCGTATGGTGAAGCACTTCGAATTTCCCACCTAAACTTGGATATTCGTTTTTTAAAGTATTAAAACAATGCGGACAAGCCGTTACGATTTTCTTAACATCATAAGCATTAAGAATTTCGATGTTGGTTAATGCCATCATCTGGAAGATGAACTCGTTACCAGCGCGTTTTGCAGGATCACCAGTACAAGATTCTTCTTGGCCTAGAACAGCAAATTCTACACCTATTTTATGCAAGATTTTACAAAAAGCTTTGGTGATTTTTTTTGCACGATCGTCAAAACTTCCTGCGCAACCAACCCAAAACAAAACTTCTGGAGATTTTCCTTCGGCAGCATATTCTGCCATTGTTTTTATAGTGAAATCCATTTTTTTAATTTATTAATGTATCAGAGTAACAATTTACCAATATCTTAAAAACAAAAATCATGATTGGTAGATCGTTAAATTATTTAATTATTACATTATTCTGTTGCCCAATTCAATCTGTCGCCTTGGTTGTATTGCCATGGTGCAGCATTGTTTTCGATATTGGTCATCATTAAGTTAAGTTCTGTCGGCGCAGCAGATTGCTCCATCACCAAGAATCTTCTCATTTCAAAAATGATAGATAACGGATCGAGTAGGATAGGACAAGCTTCTGTACAAGCGTTACAAGTTGTACACGCCCAAAGTTCTTCTTTAGTAATATAATCGTTTAACAACTTTTTGCCATCATCAACAAATTTACCACCATTCGCATCCATGTTTTTGCTCACTTCTTCTAGACGGTCACGCGTTTTCATCATGATGAGACGAGGCGAAAGTTCTTTACCTGTAATGTTTGCAGGGCAGCTCGCTGTACAACGACCACATTCGGTACACGAATAGGCATTAAGAAGCTGAACTTTATTTAAATCAAAAATATCTTCTGCACCGAATTTTGCTGGCGCTTCTTCTGCACCTTCAGCTGGCGCTGCGTAAGGATCAGCGTTTGGATCCATCATCAATTTGATTTCTTTAGTAACTGATTCCAAATTATTGAATTCTCCTTTCTGGTTTAATTTAGCATACCAAGTACTTGGGAACGCCAAAATAATATGTAAGTGCTTAGAATAATAAAGATAATTCATGAAGAATAAAATCCCCACAAAATGGAACCACCAAGCGGCCTTTTCAACAAAGATTAAAAAACCATTATCAAAACTAAACCATTCCAAAATTGGAACAATGAATACATTACTAATTGGGAAAGATCCCACCGCATGATAAACACCTCTAGCTTGTAGAATAGACTCTGACGCATTCAACTTGAAGAAAGCCATCATTAGCGCAAATTCGATAATCAAAATCCAGTTAGCGTCATCTTTTGGCCAACCGAAAAGTTCTTTCATGTTAAGACGTTTAACACCGTAAAAATTTCTTCTAATAAAGAAAACGACCACTGCAATAACTACCAATAACGCCAAAACTTCTAATGTCGCAGTGAAGAAATCATAAATCGTGTCTCCTAAAATTGAATGTAAAAAACGGTGCGTCCCGAAAACACCATCAACGATAATTTCTAAAAGTTCGATATTTATGATGACAAAACCAACATAGACAAATAGGTGAAGAATCCCAGCAACACGACGTTGTCCCATTTTGCTTTGTCCAAGCGCAACACGTGTCATGGTTGCCCAACGTTCGGATCTTCTGTCGGATCTGTTAATGTCTCTACCAAGGTTGATATTTCTGTAAATCTTTTGTAAGCTTTTCGCAAACATGCCAAAGCCAACGATAAGGAGAATTACAAAAATGATGTTGTCAATATACTGCATATCAATCAAAAATTATTTTTTACCAAAAACGGAAAAGTTGATATAACGCTTAGGATTTGCTTTAAGGTCTTCTATTAAAGCATTAAGGTTACTAGATGTCTTGTTGAGGTTGTTGTAAAGGTCTTCATCTTTGGTAAGTTTTCCAAGAGAACCTTCGCCATTTTGTATGCCTGCAATAACAGAATTCAGTTTGTCAGCAGTCGTGCTAAGATTGTCAATCGCAGAGTTAAGTTTTTTAACATCTACATTGTCTGCAACATTCCCAAACTTTTCTACTGTAACTTTTGTCGATTTAACAGCGTCATTCGTGTTATCCAAAACTGACTTAACACCAGCTTCGTTATTTGCTAACATTCTGTTGGTTTGGTCAGCGGTAACTTTAAAAGCCGAAACAGTGTGGTTAAGGTTTGCTAAAAGCACTTTTATTTGTTGACGATTTTGCTCATCTACAATCTTATTAGCGCTTACAATTGTCGAATCTAATTTTGTCAAAACACTTGATATTTGATCTTTAACAGGACCAACTTGCGATGCCAATGAGTTAAGCATTGATAAACGGAAGTTGCCTTTAAGTGTATCACCATCTTTTGCTAAAACATTTCCTTTTGCAAGATTTATTCTAAGCTCTTTGCCAGACATAAGGCCTGGTTCAAAAATTTCTACATTAGAATTTTTTGTAAATTCAAATTTGTCATCAACAGTAATCTGAACGACAAAATGTATATCGCCATTAGCGGTTGGTACTGGTTTAATCTCAGAAACTTGTCCAACACGTAAACCATTTATAGAAACTGGGTTTGACTTTGCTAATCCTTCTACATTATCATATTTGATATAATATTGATTGTCTGTAGAAAAGATATTTTTCCCTTTCATGAATTGAAACAATATGGTAAAGGAAATAATCGCAAAAATTGCAATAAGACCAGCTTTTAATTCTTTACTAAACTTCACGTAAATAATATTTTTTAGGTTACAAATATAAGAATATTGCAGTTAATATTCTTTCTAAATAAAAACAAGAAAGCGACCTGCAAATTGCAAGCCGCTTTCTTTATAATTTTGAGTAATTTCTTACTATTGATGTCCTGTTTTGTCCCAAACTTCAATTCTGTAATCTTTGATGTCAGCGTTATCTTGGAGAGATTTAAGATAACCTTGTCCGAACATATTACTGTTTTGTTGTTGGATTGCATCTAAAACTTGCTTAGCATCGCCAGGCATTTTGTTGCTCCTGATTGACTTTCGTTGTACAACAAAAACACCTGCCATGCCTTCAATAGGTTGAGAGATTTTGTTGTTTGCAACACCGAATGCAGCACCTGCAACTCTAGATTCCATAGATCCACCAATGTTGGCATTGAAGAAGTTGATGTCAGAATTTGCTTTTGTTGTGTTAAACAATTTCGCAATTTGATCTAGGCTTCCCGCTTTCGCTGCATTTATTTTGTCAATGATCTTTTTAGCTAGTAATTTATTTTTAACAATCGGTTCGATTTGTTCTCTTACACTTTCTGGGTTAGCAAGACCAGCATCTTGTTTACCAACTAGGTAAGCAACAATACGATCGCCTGTACCGTCAACAGTGAAGATGTCGCTATCGCCAATTTCTCTTTTCTTGTCAAATGCCCAAGTTAAGATTTCGCCGTCTTTATCAGTTCCTAAACCTGGTAATTGTCCTTGGAATCTTGTAACTGCTTTAGGATTTTGCATGTTGAAACCTCCCTTCTTAGCAATGTTACTAAACTCATTAAAGCTCTTACCTTGGATTTGTTGGATGAATCTAGTTGCTTTGTTATGTACGTCGCTTTCTGTTTTGTCAGAAGCTTTGATCGCTTTTGCTAAATGCGCTACTTTGTAAGCCATAGCACCAGATTTTTTATCATCCACTTTTATGATGTGGTAACCGAATTGCGTCTCAGCAAGACCAATAGATCCTTTGCTGTTGTTGGCTAAGAAATTAAGATATCCTGGCGCAAATTGAGATTCTGGTGTCGTCCAACCCACACTACCTTTTCTTTCTACAGCGTTAGGCTCATCAGAGAATTTAAGATCTTTATCAAAATTAGCAGCGTTAGATTTAACATCAGCTAAGATGCTGTCAGCTAATTTTTTTGCTTGCTCTTTAGTTCTTGTTGCAGTTGATCTTTCAGCGCCTTTGTAGCCGATTAAGATATGGCTAGACATTGTAGAATCCGTCGGCTTCTTGTCTAGTAATTTTGAAACGATATAATAATTTTGCTCTTTATAAGGTCCAAAAGTTTGTCCAACTGTAGCGCCAGAGATTTTATCTTTTAAAGCTGTTGGCAATTGCTCAGGCTTTAGATATTGAGGCATGTAAGGAACGTCAGAGTTTAGTTCCACAAACATTGAGTCGTTCTTTGTATTTTGGAAGTTCTCAGTTCCGTTAGAAGCATCAGACCCTTTTAAGAATAATTTGTTAAGTTCGTTAAGAGATGCTGCCTCATCCTGTGCGCTTGGTGTCGCTGGGAAGTATACATAACCAATGTTACGGTTAGCATCAACTTTGAATCTTGTTGGATGTAACTTGATGTAATCTGTAAGATCTTGTGTTGTTACTTTTGTAGGATTTGTTTTCTCGAAACTTGTATAATCTACTTTTACATAATCAACGTTTGCGATTTCGTCACGTTGTTTGATAACAAGGTCAGCTTCTTTTTTGCTAGCAGTAATACCATTTCCTAAGTTTCCGAAAAGGATTCTTGCCATCATTCTGTACTCGATAGATTTTTTGTTTCTAATCCAAGCATTGTACATTTCTGCTTGACCAGCTTCTTGTAAACCTTCGATTTGTTTTTTGATGTCTTGAAGTTTGAAGTTTCCTTTTTCGTCGAAGTTAGACGGGTTTTGTGCAAACATTGGATCGTACTGCAGTTGACTCCAGAACATGTCGTCCGTTAACTCAAGACCAAGTTTTTCAAATTCTTGTTTAATCAATTTTGATTGTACCAAAACTTGCCAAGCTTGCTCTTCAAGTCCATTTTGAGGTTGTCCTTGTTGTTGCGCTTGCTGCTGAAGTACAAATAATTGGTCGTTAAACTCGTCACGGCTAATTTCTTCACCATTAACTTTTCCTAGAATGCTAGGGTTTTTACCAAAAATTTTATCGATAGAATCTGGATTTACCAAGAAAGCTAATAAAGCTAAGGCAATAACACCCATCAATAACCAAGGTCGTTTTCTAATCTCTCCTAAAACTGCCATTTTTTGTTATGTGTTTATAATCAATCCGCGAAAATACATATTTTTGAACTAAAATGAAAAATTTGTTTTAAACTTTTATCATTCCTAAAAGTCTTTTATGAAAAAGCCACCGAAAAAATAATTTTCGATGGCTGATATATTTTCAATTTTAATGCTTATTGACCGCCATATTTTTTATCCATAATCTTGTCGCGCACTTTTCCTTCTGTTTGGAAGAGTTTAAGAACTTGTTGTGGAGTTAATATTTTTAAAAACTTATCAGCATATAATTTTCTGTTGTCTAAAAGTTGTTTTCCAATCTCAAAACTTTCATCAAGTTTTTGCTTAGCCTCATCGTTACTAAGTTTTTCGATGTTAACCGATCCTTTAAATTTGTCTTTAATCTGTTTTTGACTATTAGTGTATTGCTCAAAAATTTCTTTAAACTCCGCTTGTGATGCTTCAGGGATATCCAATTCGTCAAGGAAAATATGTTGTTTTACCGTTTGCATAAATTGTGACCGCTCACGAGGACTCATGTTTTTCATCATTTCGTGACGTTCTTCTTTATTCATGCCTTGCCAGTTGGACATGTTTTGCGTTTGGTTTGGTGCACTTCGGACTCTGTCATTTTGTATTGGCAAAAGACTTGTTGTGCCAAGACTTCCTCTTTGCGAGGTGTTGCCAAGGTTTTCTGATGACGTACGATTTCTATCTGTACTTCCTCCACGGCGCTCGGTTTGCGCATTAATTTGCGACATCGAAGAAATTAATATTAAACTAAAAAATAATTTTTTCATAACTCTCTTTTTTCAACTAATTGTAAAGGTCAAGATAAACATCCTGGTCCACAGTTTTATCAAGGTCGCTGACTTGGTCAGGCGTCATAACCGCAAGAACTTGTGTAATTTTCGCATCCGATTTATTAGCTTTTGCAAAAGTAGCTTTTGCCGTTGTCGCATTAACTTTGATATAAGCTAGATTTTGACGTTCAGTCGGTTTATTTGTAATCCTATTATTGTTTTCAGTTGCAGTAGGATGTTTGCTTTCTGTTGTAAGGTTTTCTTGTGGAGTTGATTTAGCTTGTGGCACATTATATACAGCTAAAGCTTCATCATTTTTTATTGTATAACTGCTATCAACAATGTCTTTGTTTTTTGCAATAGTTGTCTGTTGATCGGTGTTTTTATTGCTAATACTCCAGATGCCAAGACCTCCGATAGCTACTATTGCTGCTGCGGCTGCCCATTTAAAATTCAGTGGAATTATTTTAGCTTCTTTCTTTTGAGGAATAGCCTTGTCCAAAACATTATTCTGCATTTCCGCAAAGAAATCTGGCGGTGTTGCAAAACTGTTTTTACGTTCAAGATTTTCTATATCAAAATTTTTCATCATCTATTTATTTTACTAAAATTCGCTAGAATAGTTGTCTTTAATAAAAGTTTCAATTTTTTCTTTCGCGTAGTGATAGTTCGTTTTTAGCGTGCCAACGGACATGTCAACAATTTTTGAAATTTCTTCGTATGGCAAATCGTCATAATATCGCATCGTGAAAACCAATTTTTGTTTCTCAGGAAGGCTTTGTATAGCTTTCTGTAACAAAAGTTGAATCTCGTCGGCGTCTTTTTCTGCGTTATCAGCTACCAAATTCTGCATGTAGTAATCTGCATCTTCATCCGCTTTTTTCATCTTTTTCATTTTGTTAAGTTGTTGAAGCGCTTCGTTGGTTGCAATCCTATAAAGCCAAGTGTACAACTTACTATCTTGTTTGAATTGATGAAAATTCTGGTAAGCTTTAATAAACGTTTCCTGCAATACATCTTGCGCCAAATCGTGATCCACAATAAGTCGTCGAATATGCCAATACAATCGACTTTGGTGTGTATCCATCAATGCGCGAAGCCCCTTTTCTACAGTTTTTGGCTGTAACATTAGCTTGAGAATGTCGTCGTCGTTGAGCTTCATTGAGATGTTTCGTTAGTTGGATACTTTTAACAAGCCAAAGTTAAAATTGTTTTTCAAATTTTTGATTTGTAGTCTCGAAATTGTCTGTAAATTCTACTAAATTGCAACAAATATTAAATTCAATATCGTGAAAATCGTTATCGTCGGCTCCGGAAATGTGGCTTATCATCTTGCAAAAGCCTTAAAACAAACTGAACAAAATTTAGTCCAAATTTTCGGAAGAAACCAAGAAGTTTTAAATTCTATTTCAAAAGAATTAGATATTCCTGTGTCGACTAACGAGTTGGCGGATGCAGATTTATATGTTGTATCGGTGAGCGATTCTTCGGTTGAGGATGTTTCAGAAATTATAAAAAATCCTAATGCAATTGTTGCTCACACCTCAGGTTCTTTACCAAAAGAAATATTAAATGGTGATTACAAAAAAGCAAGCTTTTATCCACTGCAAACTTTTTCGAAGTCGAAAGATTTAGATTATGCAGGGATTCCATTTTTTATTGAGGCCGAAAATAAAGATGTTGAAACGGTTCTAAGAGAAGTTGCTTCAAAAATTTCTAAACATGTCGAAATTGCTGATTTTGAAAAACGAAAATATGTCCATTTAACAGCAGTTTTTGCATGCAATTTTGTGAATCATCTTTTTGCTCGAGCTAAAGAAATTTCGGATTCGCAACAGATTTCGTTTGATTGTTTTATGCCTTTAATAGAAGAAACTTTTGATAAAATTAAATCTGTAAATCCAAAAGACGCGCAAACTGGACCTGCGGTTAGAAATGATAAGAGGATTTTGGAAGCGCATAAAGAACTTATCAAAAACCTTGAGCAATTGGCAGTTTATGAAGTTATGAATGCCTCGATCCAAAAAATGTACAATTTGGATTAAAATATTTTGTAACAAAATTCGAGACTCGCTACTAATTGGATATTACATTTAAAAACAATACAAAATGAATATTAAAAAATTAATCAGTCTTAGTTTTATCTTGTTTGTAGGATTACTTTCGGCGCAAGAAAATGCGAACCGTTTTTTCTACGAATTAAGTTTTAAACCAAAAAAAGATTCTGCAAAAATTGACAAAGTCATGACGATTTTGGATATTACAAGTACAAAGTCTATTTATCAGGATTTTACTTTTCCCGCTCAAGATTCAATTATAAAATCCGCAGTTGAAGAAATGGAAAGAACGAAAACTTTTAAAGATTTGAGCAAGTCGCTTAAGATGCCAAAGTTTAGTTATAAGATTTACAAGTCCTATCCATCCATGCTTGAGACGTATCAAGATAGAATTAGTATGAATCTTTTTGGGTATGAAGAGTCTGTGAAATTCGATTGGAAAATTTCTAATGACAAACAAATGATTGGGAAATACAATACTCAAAAAGCAACCACAGAATTCGGAGGAAGAAAATGGACAGCTTGGTTTAGTGCAGATTTGCCTTTCCAAGATGGGCCATACAAATTCTATGGACTTCCGGGTTTAATTGTTAAAATAGAAGATGATGCTAAAAATTATTCTTGGGAATTAAAAGGGAATAAACAACTAAAAGATTGGAAAGAGCTGAGCTATGCTGAAGAAGCAAACGCTAAATATGGCGTTAGTAATGAAATGAAATTAATTACTAAAGAGAAATTTGATAAAGCATATTTAGCTTTTAAACAAGATCCAATGGCGGAGGCAAGAACTCGCGTTCCTGAAAATATGTTGAGTATGAAAATGCCAGGAAGTGATTTGACAATTGGTGAAATGATGAAAAATCAAGAAAAAATGTTGAAAGATTTTTTTGGTGCTAACGATAATCCAATTGAGATTACAGAAACCGCAGCGAAGAAGAAAAAATAGTTTTATATTATTGATAACATGATAAAAGTCGGGTGATAGCTCGGCTTTTCTGTTTTAGTTTGTTATTTAGATTTAATTAAAATAAGCTATCTTTGCAATTCTAAATTACTCGTTTTGACAAAAAAAATATCTGGAACATTATGTTGTTTCCCTAAAAATACATTAGGGAAAATTCGTGGGTTTAATGATGAATTGAAAATGCCAACCAAAATTTTGGAAATGGGACTGTTGCCAAAAACGAGTTTTAAGATTTTGTATCAAGCGCCTTTTGATGGGCCTTTGTATATCGAATATGGAGAGGAGCGATCTAGACTTGCGTTAAGAATTGAAGAAGCAAGATTTATTGAGGTAGAGATGATGTAGTTATGGAAAATCAAAAAAATCCGGGCAAAAAAGTCCTTTTAGTCGGAAATCCAAATGTTGGAAAATCAACTATTTTTAATGGACTTTCTAAGAAAAAACAAAAAACTGGTAATTACGCAGGTGTAACAGTTGCTAGTCATTCTGGACAATACGAATACGAAGGCGAAAATGTAGAGATTGTCGATCTTCCAGGTTCTTACAGTATTTATCCAACTTCTGAGGATGAAGCTATTTTTTCAAAATATTTGGTAGAAGAGCGCGATACTTACGAAGGCGTTATTTACGTTGCTGATGCTATTAATTTGCGACGAAGTTTACTGCTTTTTCAACAGATTCGTGATTACGGTATTCCTGCAATTATGGTGATTAACCAGATTGACGAAGCCGAAAAAAGAGAAATTAATATCGATATTAAAAAACTTTCAGAACTTCTCAATGTTCCTGTTTTTAAATCGAATGCTAAAAAAAATATTGGTCTCGAAGAAATTAAAAAAGCGGTTAAAAACTCTGAGTTTACAACCACCGAAAAAATTAGTTTTGAAATCCCTGTCGAGCAAAAAGAGATTGTAACTCGGATTTCTGACCAAACGCATGAGGCGAATCAATATCGAGTATGGACGCTTTTGGCGGCTAATAATTATATCGGGAAACTTAATAACATCAACGAGATTCTTAAAAAAGAAGATGTAAGTTGCCATGTTCCGAAACGTTTGCAAGTCCAAGAGACCATTAGACGCTATCAAGTTATTGATGAAGTGTTATCTCAAATCGTTCAGAAAAAACCGGCTTTTAAAGAACTTTTAACAGAAAAACTAGATAAAGTTTTAGTGCATAAAGTTTGGGGTTATGTTTTCTTTTTTTTGATTTTGATGTTGGTTTTCGAAAGCGTATTTTTCCTAGCAGAATTCCCGATGGCGTGGATCGAAGATGGATTTGCGTGGTTGACAGATTGGGCTGCGGCAACTATTCCTCCAGGACCAATTAATAGTCTTATAACCACGGGAATTATTCCTGGTGTTGGCGGGATTTTGGTTTTCGCACCTCAAATTGGTATTATGCTTTATTTCCTTTATCTGTTAGAGGATTCGGGTTATATGGCGCGCGTCGTATTTTTGATGGATAAATTTTTGCGACCTTTTGGCTTGAACGGTAAAAGTATTGTGCCTTTGGTTTCTGGTGTTGCTTGTGCGATTCCTGCAATTATGTCTACAAGAAACATCGAAAATACAAAAGAACGATTAATTACTATTTTAGCGACACCTTTTATGACTTGTGCTGCTAGAATACCAGTGTACAGTATTTTGATAACCTTGGTTATTCCAGATAAGACATTTTTAGGTTTTGGATATCATGCATTGGCTTTGATGGCTATGTATCTATTAGGCTTTGTTCTGGCACTTTTAGCAGCTTTGGTTTCAAAGTTTTTTATTAAATCTAAAACTAAAAGTTTTTTGGTTATGGATTTGCCAACATACAAAATGCCACTTTGGGGTTACAATGTAAAGTTGATGTTGGAGAAAGTTTGGGGATTTGTGACGGGTGCTGGTAAAGTTATTTTTGCAGTTAGTGTTATCTTGTGGGCTCTGAGTTATTTTGGTCCAAAACAGCAACCAAATCAATTTGTAGCAAGTGAAGTGAGTCTTCAGGATTCATATCTTGGTAAAGTTGGACATTTTATAGAGCCAGCCATTCGACCTTTGGGTTACGATTGGAAAATGGGAATCGGCCTGTTATCAAGTTTTGCAGCAAGGGAGGTTTTTGTTGGTACGATGTCAACTTTATATAGTCTAGATGACGAAGCGCCAAAAGGGAAGTTGCTCGACAAAATGCATCACGATACTTATCCGAATGGTGAGAAGGTTTTCACTTTAGCCACAGGTATTTCATTACTTATGTTCTACGCATTTGCGATGCAATGCTTCACAACTATTGCGGTTGTATATCGTGAGACAGGAAGTTGGAAGTTAACGGCAACACAAACTGTTGTCATGTGTTTCTTGGCATACTTTGTGTCGTTACTTACGTATCAGATTTTAAAATAACTTCTAAAAATTTAAACAAAATGGATTCTCTCGTAATTCAATATACATTGATTGGTGTTTTGATTTTTGCTATTGTTTATGCACTTTTCAGAAATTTACGAAACGCTTTTAGAAGGTCAAAAAAAGGCGGTGGTTGCGATACCAATTGCGGTTGTTCGTAATATCATTTTTGATTAACATTTGGCAGTTATTTTTTATGTAATTTTGCATAAAAATTTATTTAATGTCATTAATAAAAAGTATCTCTGGTATTCGCGGAACGATAGGTGGACAAGTCAATGATAACTTAACTCCTTTAGACATCGTAAAATTCGCTTCCGCATTCGGAACTTGGCTTCAAAATACTAAAAACAAAAAAAATCTAAAACTTGTAATCGGTCGCGATGCTCGTATTTCTGGGCAAATGTGTTCGTCTTTGGTGACGGCAACTTTGCAAGGTTTGGGTATCGATGTTATCGATTTAGGAATGTCAACAACGCCAACTGTGGAGGTGATGGTGCCAGAACTAAATGCTGATGGCGGAATTATCTTAACGGCTTCTCACAATCCGAAACAATGGAATGCGCTAAAACTTCTTAATCACAAAGGCGAATTCATCAATGCTGAGGAAGGTGCTAAAGTTTTAGAATTGGCAGAGAAAGAAGATTTCAATTATGCAGAAGTTGATGATTTAGGAAATTATGAAGTTAACACAGAGGCATTCAATATTCATATTCAAAAGATTTTGGCATTGCCAATGGTTGATGCAGAAGCTATTAAAGCTAAAAAATTCAAAGTTGTTTTGGATGCTGTTAACTCAACGGGTGGTTTAGCAATTCCGATGTTATTAGAAAAACTTGGTTGTGATGTTGTTAAACTTTATTGCGAGCCAAACGGTCATTTCCCGCACAATCCAGAACCTTTGAAGGAGCATCTTGGAGATATTTGCGAACTGATGATTAAAGAAAAAGCTGATGTTGGCGTTGTGGTAGATCCGGATGTTGACAGATTGGCTTTAATTGATGAAAAAGGTGAAATGTTTGGTGAAGAATACACCTTGGTTGCTGTTGCAGATTATCTTTTAAAACATAAAAAAGGTGCAGCGATTTCTAACTTGTCATCAAGTAGAGCGCTTCGTGATGTGGCGCAAAGTCATGGTTCAGAATATTTCGCAAGTGCAGTAGGAGAGGTTAATGTGGTTAATTTGATGAAGGAAAAAGATGCGGTTATTGGTGGCGAAGGTAATGGTGGAATTATCTATCCAGATTTACATTACGGAAGAGATTCTTTAGTTGGTGTTGCTTTGTTTTTAACACATTTAGCAAAAGAAAACAAAACAGTTTCCGAGCTTAGGGCAACTTATCCAGCATATTTTATGGGGAAAAAGAAAATTGAATTGACGCCAGAAATTAATGTTGATGATCTTTTAACTAAAATGGAAAAAGAGTATCAAAATGAAGAGGTTTCTACTGTTGATGGTGTTAAAATAGATTTCGCTGAAAATTGGGTTCATCTTAGAAAGTCAAATACAGAGCCGATTATCAGAATTTATACAGAAGCTAAATCTCAGCAGGAAGCTGATAAATTGGGTGATGATATCATCGCTAAAATTAAAAGTTTGATTTAATATTTTTTTATTAAATTTAATAGTCGGTTTTAGACAGACTATATGTTTTATTAATTAAAGTCTATCGAAGTTTGTAAAACTTTTTCTCAGTTCGATAGTACGTTTATAAATATATTGGAAGAATTTTTTGAAAACGAACTTGCTAAAAAGTTCGAAGACATGATTGAAAATAATGAAGAACTCTACTTCGATACCGAAGAATACGAGGATATCATTATTTATTATTTGGAACTTGGCGACATTTCTTACGCAGAATTGGCAACAAAATATGCGCTGAAACTCCATCCAACTTCAATCGAATTAAAAACAAAACAACTAGAGGTTTTCCTAGAGTTAGAGCGCTATACAAAGGCTAAAGAACTTATTGATGAGTTGAAGCCATCTTGTATGGAAATGACAGACTTTTTAGTGTGTTGTGCTAAATATTATTCTAACCTTGGGAATCCAAAACGCTCAATTGAATATTGCGAAAAGGCTTTGGAATTGGAAGAAGAAGAGAACTTCTTACACAATTTTATCGCGGATGAATATGTGAATCTTGACGATCCATTCAATGCTTTGAAACATTATTCTAAAGCTTTGCAATTTGATCCGCAAGACGAATATTCTTTGGAAAATGCGATGGCTTGTTATACGAAGCTTAATCGTTTCCAAGAGGCTTTAGGTTTTATTAATCAATATTTGGACAAGTATCCGTTCTCGGAAATGGCTTGGTTCGAGTATGGACAATTGCATTTTAACAAAAAGAATTATCTGGAAGCTATCAAAGGTTTCGATTATCTTTTGGCGATTAATCCAAATTCGGTGGGGGTTTACGCTAACAAAGCAGCTTGTTATGAGGCTTTGGGAGATTGGGCACGCGCTATCGAAGTCTATGAAGAGATGTTGGATTTGGAATACACCAAGGCTTTCACTTATTACAAAATAGGACTTTGTTATAAAGAAAACAAAATGCCGATTCAGGCGTTGGCTTATTTTCAGAAGTCGTTAATAGAAGATCCTCAATTTTATTTGTCAATGATGGAGCAATCTTACATCTACGAAGATATGGGCAAATTAAAAGAAGCGCTTCATTTTGCTAAAGAAAGTGTTTTGTTAAACGAAAATAATATTGAGTATCAAAAACGTTTAGCATTTCTGTATATCGAATCTGGTAAGTTTGAAGAAAGTTTAGCTTGTTTTAAAAAATTGATTGCTGTTGAGCCTTCAAGATTTTATAATTGGTACGCTTATTCGGAAGTTTTGATGCTGATTGGCGAATACGAAGATGCTTTAGCGCTTTTAGCAAAGGCAATTCAGTTGCATAACCGCGCAGAATTGCATTATCAAAAGAGTAACTGTTATTTCCATCTTAATTTAAATAAAGAAGGAAATGAAGCCTTGAAACAAGCTTTAGAAATGGATCCCGAAATCTCCGAAGATATGGGACAAAAGTATCCGTTTATAAAAGAGGCCGTCAAAAAAGTTAAGACTAAAAAGAAATAAAATTAAAAATCATCTCAATCTGAGATGATTTTTTTTGTTGGTGCACTTCTCAGAAATATTAATCCGCCTAATATTAAAGCTGCCCCGAAATATTGTATCCATGTTAAATGTTCGCCATCTAATAATCCCCAAATAACTGCAACTATCGGCATAACCAGCGTTGTTGTAGAAGCGAATAACGGCGTCGAAATATGTAATAATTTGTAGTTGAGCATCATTGCAAGTCCAGTTCCAACAATCGATAATGTCCCAACGTACATAAAGCCGTGCCATGGAATTTCTTCGCCAGAATTTAATTTAGTAAAAAATCCAGAGAAAATTAAGGACAAAAATGACGGAATTAGCAGCACAATCGAAAATACAAAAGCTGATAATATTTTGGGCTCAACATTATGTAATTTTGCTTTGACTGTTGTAGTGCTGACTGCGTACATTAAAGTTGCTAAAAGAAGCAGTAAAATTGGATAGAGTTTGAATTCTCCAAAGTTTAAATTTCCGAATGCTAAAATACAAGCACCTGTAAAACTTATAAGAATCCCGTAAAGCTGCGATTTCGTCGTTGCTATTCCCCATGCTAAACTTCCAACAATAATCACAAAAATCGGCATCATAGAGTTGATAATCCCCGCAATACTGCTGCTAATATGTTCTTCGGCCATCGGGAATAAGAACATCGGAAAAAAGTTACCGCACAATGCAGCAATAATTAACCATTTTACTCTGTCTTTCGGGAATTTTTTGATTTCTTTAATTGCAAAAGGCAATAAAACCAAACCCGAAATTAGAACCCTTAAACCGCCAACTTGATAAGGATTAAAGTAGATAAGAGATTTTTTTATTAAAATAAATGAAGAACCCCAGATTAAGGAAAGTACGATGAGTAGAATCCATTTTAGTTTATCATTCGACATTTGATGATTGGTATAGAACTGTTAAATACTCTTTTTTCGAAATCATTTTGGCACCCAAACTTTCTAAATGCTCGCTATGAACTTGACAATCGATTAAATCAAATTCGCCAGCATGTGTTTTACAAAAATTAATAAAACCAGCTTTGGACGCATTACTAACTTTAGAAAACATACTTTCGCCACAAAAAACACGCCCGATTTTAATGCCGTAAAATCCGCCAACCAACTCTTCGTTTTGCCAAACCTCAATGCTGTGGGCAATACCATGTTTATGGAGCTCAATAAAAGAATTTATTAAATCATCATTAAGCCAAGTTCCGTCTTGGTCAGGTCGATAAGTTGTTTGACAAGCCTTTATCACTGCTTCGAAGTTTTTATTTTCAGTAAAACTAAAAACATTTCGATTTAGGATTTTTGACATCGACTTTGAGATTTTTAACTCATTCGGAATTAAAATAAATCTCGGATCTGGGCACCACCATAATATTTCCGAATCGTCGTTGTACCAAGGGAAAATCCCTAGTTGATATGCAAAATACAGCCGTTCTGGACGTAGATCTCCGCCAATAGCAATAACGCCTTGGTCAGGATTATACAACATCGGATCAGGAAACGAAATATCGTCGGCGTCTAGTCTAATCATTGGGATAAAAAAATCCTACTTGTTAGCAGGATTTTATTTTAGTTGTTTTCTTTTGTTTAGAAAGGAAGATCGTCTTCTTCGTCTGCGAAAACATTTGTGTTTTGACTAGAGCTTGCTGGAGCGCCAGCCGCAGATGTAGGCTCATTAAAGCTACCACTGTCTAGTTTTTCGATTCTCCAACCGTTAATAGAGTTGAAATACTTAACTTCTCCTTGTGGTGAAGTCCATTCGCGTCCTCTTATGTTGATAGAAACTTTCACTTTATCTCCTTCGTTGTAGGCATTAAGTAAGTCAACTTTTTCTGAAAGAAATTCGATGTTAATCGGCTGTGGATACTGTTCCTCAGTTAATAATACCATTTCTTTTTTTTGAAAACCACTTGCAAATGTCTGTAAATCAGAAAGTTTTTTAATAGTGCCTTGTAACTCCATGTTAAAATAAATTTAT
This sequence comes from Soonwooa sp., assembly GCF_032062245.1. Classification (NCBI taxonomy): domain Bacteria; kingdom Pseudomonadati; phylum Bacteroidota; class Flavobacteriia; order Flavobacteriales; family Weeksellaceae; genus Soonwooa; species Soonwooa sp. The sequence continues at coordinate 125,775 of NZ_DAMBQF010000001.1, read as the reverse complement.
GTGGGTAAAGGTAATAAAAACGAAAATAGATTAAAAATTTTTGGGTCTAAAAAAGGTGAAGAAAAAAAATATTAAAAAGTTTTAAAAAATATTTGGTTGGTAAAATAAAAAGTCTCTATATTTGCAACCACAAAACAACAGGTAAGAAGTTCTTTAAATAAAGCGGATGTGGTGTAATTGGTAGCCACGCCAGACTTAGGATCTGGTGCTTCACGGCGTGGGGGTTCGAGTCCCTTCATCCGCACTATGCGAAAATAGCTCAGCTGGTAGAGCACAACCTTGCCAAGGTTGGGGTCGCGGGTTCGAATCCCGTTTTTCGCTCCACACCATGCCCTGGTGGTGGAACTGGTAGACACGCAGGACTTAAAATCCTGTGCCTCTTTTGGCGTACGGGTTCAAGTCCCGTCTGGGGTACAAAAAACGCTGTTAATCATTTGATTTTCAGCGTTTTTGTTTTTTAGGGGTGGCTAAAAGGGTGGCTTTTTAGTAATTCGTTTTTAATTCCCAGATATTCCATTCACAAAAGTATCTACAAAACTGATTATTTTATGTAAGATTCTGTCTCCGATTTCTTTAGATTGTAAAACACTTGGTCTTCCCTCATTTCTTAAATCCAAAATTTCTTGACGTATGGGCTCTCGTTCTGTAAAAAGATAGTTTTCTATTAACCTTTCTGTTTTTTCTTTCGTTAAATTTTCTGTTTCGATTAATTCTTTGAGTGCTTTTTCTTGTTCAACGCTCCAGAATTTTTCAAACTCTTCCGATATAGTGTCTGTATCTTCAATATATGGCAAATTTTCTTGAATAAATTTTTCAATTAACGCTCTTTTGCTTCTTAGTGAAACATCTGTGTTTAGTAAGTTGAAAATATCTTTTTCAATACTTTCTTTGTCTTTTTTACTGTGTTTTGACTTCAAATTAATCAATAACTGAACAATGTAGGTTACATTAATGGTATCACGCCTTATTAGTTCCAATTCAAAATCAATATCATTCAGAATTGATGTTTTTTCTGGTGAAGAATGAGGACCAATTTTTTCTTTTAGATCAAGATATTTACTGGTATAATCAGCAAAAAGCTGCTCTTCCATTTGCAAATCCTCCCAAGTAAATTCGGTGTAATGGCTCATTTTTTTGTGCAAACGCATTAAGTTACGGAACGCCAAAATAAACTGCAACTGATCTTCTTCGGTAAACAATCCGTCCACCGATTTCACTTCCGGAACAATGGTTAGTAATTTTTCTACTGCTTCATTAAATTGCTCTACATATTTTTCATAAGGCTCTACAATAATTTCATCAATTGCTTCTTTGTTGCTGAATAACGCAATGGCTTCGTCTGTTTTATCTTTTAAATTTCGGAAACAAACGATATTTCCTTGTGTTTTGTTCTTATCTAAAATCCGATTGGTTCTACTGAATGCTTGTATCAATCCGTGATATTGTAAATTTTTATCTACATACAATGTGTTCAGATGTTTGCTGTCGAAACCTGTCAAAAACATATTGGCGACTAACAAAATATCCGTTTCGTTTTGCTTCGATTTTTTGGCAACAGCATTGTAATAATTGTAAAAGCTTTCGGTGTCATTGATGTTGTGTTTTTCTCCAAATAGTTCATTAAAATCTTCTACATAATGTTCTAAAACTTCTCTACGATGTGGCTTTGGATTGCCATATTCTGCTTGGTCTTCTGCAACCATAGCGAGTTGAGAAGAAGTTGCGTCTTCCATTTCGTCTTCATTTTGACCAAAACTAAAAATGGTGGCAAGTTTTAAATTATGTTCTCCGTTTTGTTTTTTGCGTTTGAAAATTTCATAGTACTGAATCACCGCATCAATATCTTGCACACACATCATTGCACAGAATTTTCTGCTTTGTGTTTTTTGATCGTGATGTAGAATGATATAATCTACAATGGCTTCTTTACGTTCAGGTGCTTCAAAAACTTCTGTTTCGTTGATTTGCTCTACTTTCAAATCAATAATTTGTTCTTTCTGCTTGAAGGTTTGAATGTATTCTACCGAAAATTTCAACACATTTTCATCTCGAATAGCATCGGTAATCACATATTTATGCAAGCATTTTCCAAACAAACTTGCTGTGGTTTTTTCGCCGTTTGCGTTTTCTGCTAAAATAGGTGTTCCTGTAAAGCCAAACAGTTGAATATTGGTAAAATAACTGACAATGTTTTTATGCGTATCCCCAAATTGCGAACGATGACATTCGTCAAAAATAAAAACCATTCTTTCGTTCTGAATTGATTTCATTTTCAATAAATTTCTGCCCGAAATAGCGTTGTTCAGTTTCTGAATGGTGGTAACAATAATGCGAACATTCGGGTCGTTAAACTTCTTGATTAAATCATCGGTATTGGTGGCAGAACTTACCGAACCTTTGCTGAATTTATCATATTCCTGATTGGTTTGATAATCCAAATCTTTTCTATCCACCACAAAAACCACTTTTTTAATAGCAGGAATTTTTGATAATATTTGACTGGCTTTGAAACTGGTTAATGTTTTACCGCTTCCCGTAGTATGCCAAATATAACCGTTCTTATCAATGTTGTAACCGTTTAGTATTTCGTTTTCTTTTACTTTTTTGATGATACTTTCTACGGCGTAATATTGGTATGGACGAAGCACCATCAACGCTTTGGCGGTTTCATTCAGTACAATGTATTTACAGATCATTTTACTGATGTGGCAAGGTTCTAAAAAGGCATCTGTAAATTCTTCCAATAGATTATTGAGTGGTTTGTTCTCCTCATCTGTCCAATGAAAAGTTTGCAAAAATTCTTGTGGATGCAAACCAAAGTTGCTGAAATATTTAGTGTTGACTCCATTACTGATAATGAACAATTGTACAAAATGGAACAATCCTTTTCCTGCACCAAAACTGTGCTTTTGATAACGATTGATTTGATTGAACGCTTCCTTCATTTCCAATCCTCTACGTTTCAATTCTATTTGAACCAATGGCAATCCATTAATCAACAGCGTCACATCGTAACGGTTTTCATATTTTCCTTCTTGCGTAATCTGGTTGGTTACCTGATATTCGTTTTGACACCAGTGTTCTACATTCAAAAACTCAAAATACAGATTATCCCCATTATCACGAATGATATGATGTTTCTTTTCTCTTAGTAGTTTCGCTTTTTCAAAGACAGAACCTTTGTTGAGAATATTTAGAACTTTCTCAAATTCACTGACAGTAAATTGGATATGATTGTGCTTTTCTAATTGTGTTTTAAGGTTTACCAATAAAGCTTTTTCATCTTTTATGGAAACATATTGATACCCTATTTTTTGAAGTTGGATTAACAGTTGTTCTTCCAATATATGTTCTGATTGTTTACTCAAAATAATTATGAATTAGGAGGTTATTATGGTTTTTCAACTACTTACAAATTTAGTAAAATAAAATATTCTCCCAATTCATAATTTAGAACTTATCTCAATGTCTTAAACATCTGCTCAATGGCTTTCTTCTTTTGTTCCATATTTGGGTGAACATATAAATTTAAAGTTGTACTGATGTTGGAATGTCCGAGTAATACACTTACTGTTTTGTAATCGCAATTACTTTCAATACAGCGTGTGGCGAAACTGTGTCTTAATCCGTGAAATTTTATTTCTGGGATTTCTAAATAACGCATTAGGTTTTTGTAAAAACTTCTGTACGTTCTAGGTTCTGTAGGTTTGGCATCATTGGTGAGTACAAAAAATGAGGGATTTACTATTTTTTTGATGGGTTTTATCAATCGAATCAAGTCTCGGTTCATCGGGATTTCGCGAATGGAATTTTTGGTTTTTGGCGTGTCTAAAATGAGTTCTGTTTTTCGGGTTCCGTCTTCTATTACGTAGATTCTTTGAATGGTACGATTCACGCTGATTACTCCGTTGTCGGTATCAATGTCCTCCCAAGTTAAAGCACATATCTCGCCAATTCGCATTCCTGAGGATAAACAGATTAAAACACCTAAATTCCGAAAGGTAAAATGTTCTTGTATGTAATTCATTATTTTTTTCTGATGCGTTCTGGAAAGCACTTCTATTTGCTGATTTTCGCGAATGGTAGGATATTGAATTTCGAAAGGTTCATAAGCAATCCATTTGTTTTTAGCACCAAATTTCAGCACCATTTTCAAAACGATTAAAATGTCTTTGATGGTTTTTTGGCTTAAACCAGCTTCTAATTTTTGCAATACAAAAGTTTGTACATCGGCTTCCTGAATTTCGTATTGATTGCCAAAAGACGGCAATAAATGATTTTCGATGAGTAATACATACGCCGAAAATGTAGATTTTTTTACATAATTTTTTTTGTCTGCTTTCCATAGTGCAATGACTTCTGAGAGTTGTTTTTTGTTCATTTTTTTGAATTAAAGATTTTTACTTACAAAGGAAAACATTTAAGGATTGAGGGTTTAAAATTTGTAAGTACCCACCTTTGTTCCAAATAACCCAAAGAAAATCTCTAATCTTAGATTTCCTGAGTTCGAAGGAGAGTGGGAAGTGAAGAAGTTGGGGGAGGTTATGGATTTTAAAGTAACCAATTCTTTTTCTCGTGAAAATCTGAATTATGAATATGGAACAGTCAAAAACATTCATTACGGAGATATTCATACGAAATTTCAAACTTTATTTGATATTAATTGTGAATCAGTTCCTTTCATCAATCAAGAAATAGATATTAGTAGAATTTCGGATGAAAATTATTGTAAAAATGGAGATATTATATTCGCAGATGCTTCAGAAGATCTAAATGATGTTGGTAAAAGCATTGAGATTATAAATACCAATGGAGAAAAATTACTTTCAGGATTGCATACTTTATTAGCAAGACCAAAAAAAGATATTTTTCATTTAGGTTTTAGTGGTTATTTGTTTAAATCTAATTCTGTCAGAACCCAAATTCAAAAAGAATCTCAAGGCTCAAAAGTTTTAAGTATTAATGTTGGAAGAATTTCAAAAGTTGAATTGTCTTTTCCTTCTGTAGAAGAGCAAAGCAAAATATCATCGTTTTTGGCTTTACTTGATGAAAGAATTCAAACCCAAAGCAAAATAATAGAACAAATAGAGTTCTATTTTAAGGGCATTAAGGATAATCTTTTTTCTCAAAAAATAAGATTCGGAGATTTTGCAGATGATTGGAAAACTAAGAAACTAGGAGATGTTTTGCTAAAAAATTCAACCAAAAACAAAAATCAAAGATATTCAACTGTCCAAAGTGTTAGTAATAAATATGGCTTCATTAATCAAGAAGATATTTTTGAAGATAGGCGTGTTGCAAGTGTTGATACTTCCAACTACTATGTAATAGATAAGGGCTGTTTTGCTTACAATCCATCAAGAATAAATGTAGGCTCTCTTGCTTATAAATTTGATGATAAAATTTCTATAATAAGTCCATTGTATATTAGCTTTAAAGCTGAGAATATTTTTCTAATAGATACTTTTTTATTGTATTGGTTTAAGACTATCGAATTTACTAAACAAATGAATAATTCGTTTGAGGGTAGCGTAAGAAATACTTTGAGTTATGAAAATTTGATAAAGATGAATATATCGATTCCATCACTTGAAGAGCAAATTCAAATATCATCTTTTTTGACCAAAATTGACCAAAAAATCCAAACTGAAAAAACCATTTTAGAACAGCTGGAAATGCAAAAAAAATATCTATTACAGCAAATGTTTGTTTAACATTCTAAACAAAAATATTTTGCAGCAAAAACTTTTTCTGTTCTTCTAATTTTTGCAAAAGTTGGTTTTCAATATCAATTTTAAAGTCGATAGCGGAAAGGAAATTGGCGATTTTGGTTTGTTCGGGAAGTGAGGGAACAGAAATGCTTAAGTTTGAAAATACCGAAATCCAATGCCTTCCGTGCCCTCCAACTTCATAATTAATCATTTGTAACGCTTCAAAAATAAATCTAATATTGGTACCGTTTTTAGCTTTTAAAATTTTCATTGCAGATGATTTTGCCTTAAAAGAAAAATCTACAAATTGGCTTGCAGTAGTAAAATCATCAAAAATAATCACAGGAAGTTTTTCTTTTTCAAATACTCCATTTTTTTCGTCAGTATATCCTAAAATAAACGTTTTTCCAGCAGTTACAACAGGAGTTTCAAAACTATCATCATATTCTGTACTTGAAACTAAATAATTAGTAGGCTGTTCATAATCCAAAGCATCTCCTAATAAAACTTCCTCCCATTCCGGAAACTCATTTCCATTATTATCTTTAAACCTCAACTCTTGTGAAAATATTTTTTTTGCAGTTGCAACCTTTAATTTTTTCAAACCCTTAATTATTTTGCTTTGGGTTTGGATGCGTTCGTCGATTTTAGAGAGAAAAGATGCTGTTTTTTGTTGCTCCTTTTTAGATTTTGGATATACTATTTCTATCTTTTCTAAATTTTGAACTGATAAACCTGGTTGTGCCATTCCTGTCGCATATTGATTCAAATTTAGATATGTCAATAAGTAGAACATCCAAATAGTGTCTGCATTTTCGTTTGGCTCAACAATAACTGCGTGTTCCGTTGCATAAAATTTTCCATTAGCAAGAGTTACGTTTCCACAAAGCGCTCCTTGCCGACCAATCAAGGAATATGTTCCCTCTTTATTAAATGATTTAGTATATCCTCTTAAGCCATTTCCTCCGAAACAAGGAAATAAGGAATCATTAGGCTTATCATATATTTCCGAGGCTACAATAAATTTCCCAGCACGCATTTCACAAATCTCTCCCAACTTCTTCACTTCCCACACTCCTTCAAAGTTTGGAAATCTCAAATTTGGAACTTTACCACCACTTTTATTTTCTTTTTGTATATCGGTCATACTATTATCTTCTTTTTCAGCATTAAGGATTTAATCTATTTGCTTTTTTATTTTTATTGCGTATCTTTGCAAAAGCTCAGTAACCATTCCTTTATTGGTTGTAAGTGTTAAAGGAGTATAAGAAGCCGTTTAGTTCCGCTAAGCGGTTTTGGCTTTTTTATACGCTTCGTATTCTTTTAATAGCTTTCTTTTTCTATGTTCTGTTTCAATATAATAAGCCGTTATGAACATATAATATTCTCCTCTGTCGGTTAAAATCACAATATAATTTTCGGTTTCATTAAACAAAACAATACGTTCGTCTTTACCTCTTACGTTTTTCCAGATGAGGATTTCTTCGTGTTCAAAGTATTCTATAACAAACTTTGGAAAACGGATACGTTCCATTCTTCTAAAATCTGGTTGTCTATTAGCTTCGTCTTCTCCTTCGTGGGTAATATGGTAAAATGTACGATGCATTCCGTCCACTTCAGGATATTTTCTTACAGCTACTTTTAGCCCTTCATAATTGGGTTGAGTTTTAATAAAATCATTATGAAAAACCAAATAAACTGCTTCAAAATATGACGTGAAATCACCACCAAAATCACTAAATGGTATTAATTCGGGAAATACTAAACTCATACAAAATAAGGTTTTTGTGGTTCCCAAATAAAAACATTGAACTTTCTCTCTTTTAGCAAAGTAGATTTTGTTAAGGAATATTTAGAACGGTGTTTAATGAGATTGATTAATTCATTTTTTGCTTTACTGTTTGCTAATCCTCTATTCACATAAGCGGTAGCTCCCACTAACAAATCTGCCAATTGCAAAATTTCTACTTCATGAGATCTTACCTGCTGTACTTTTTTAATGATTTCCTTAGAATAATCATATTTATCATTCCTTAAAACTTGTTCCAGTTTGTGAACTTTTTCTTTGCTTTTGGTATCTTTAATATCAATGTAAATATGATGCGAGTTTTCAGGATTTAGAATGGCTTTTAACATCCCAAAATACATTTTATAGTAAAACGTATCGTGCGTATGGTTGAACTTTTCGTAATCTATGTCGGTTTTGTTAGAAACTACAAGCACCCGAAACTGTAAATCATCATCATCAAAAAAATAATTAATTACATCTTTGTAGTACTCAATTTTTGATTTAGAGACTTTGTTCCATTTTAATTCATAATAGGGACGATTGTCTTTGTCATTCTTTTTATTTTTAGGAATAAGATTGTGCTTAACTTTAAAGCTATATAATCGCTCAAAAATTTCTTCCTTCTTTTCGATTGGGCAATAAACCGCACCGATAACCATTACAGGTTCTTTGTCATTTTGCAAATGACAACTTTCGTCACAATATATATTGATTGTTGGCTTCATCATAAAAATTTAAAAAACAAGTCCTAATTCTTTAAAATACACATCAATCTCTTTGTCCAACGCTGCACGTTTTGCTTCCAGAGATTTTATTTCTTGCATTACCGCTTGAATGTCAATTTCTTCTTCGGCTTCAAAAGTATCTACATAACGAGGAATGTTAAGATTGTAATCATTATCTGCCACTTCTTGTAAGGTTGCCAAATGACTGTATTTTTCAATAACTGTTCTATTGCGAAAGGTTTCTACAATTTTATTGATATGTTCTTCCCTCAGCATATTTTGGTTTTTTACCTTTTCAAATTCTTTACTGGCATCAATAAACAAAATGTGTTCAGGATCTTCTTTACATTTTTTAAACACCAAAATACAAGTAGGAATACTGGTTCCGTAGAAAATATTGGCAGGTAAACCAATTACGGCATCTAAATAATTTTTCTGTTCAATCAAATATTTACGAATATGCAATTCGGCTGCACCACGAAAAAGCACACCGTGTGGTAACACAATAGCCATTGTTCCGTTTTCTGCCAAATGATAAATCATATGCTGAACGAAAGCAAAATCGGCTTTACTAGAAGGAGCTAATTTTCCGTACTGACTAAAACGGTCATCATTTAAAAATAAAGGATTCGCGCTCCAATTCGCCGAAAAAGGAGGATTAGCTACAATGGCTTCAAAAGGCATATCGTTCAAATGCTGTGGATGTTCCAGCGTATCTTCTTGCTTAATATCAAACTGAAGATAATGTACGCCGTGAAGAATCATATTCATTCGGGCAAGATTGTACGTGGTGCGGTTCATTTCTTGTCCGTAAAAATTGCTTACATCTTTTACTTCTCTTGCAACCCTCAATAACAACGATCCTGATCCACAAGTGGGATCGTAAACCGATTTCAACCTATTCTTACCTGTAGTAACAATTTTTGCTAAAATTTTAGAAACTTCCTGAGGCGTATAAAACTCGCCTGCTTTTTTTCCTGCTCCGCTTGCAAACTGACCAATTAAATACTCGTAAGCATCGCCTAAAACATCTAATTCGGTATCATTGAGTTGAAAATCAATTTCATCCAAATGTAATAAAACCTTTACAATAATTTCGTTTCTTGCATCGGCGGTTTTGCCCAGTTTGGTACTGTTGAGATCCATATCTTCAAAGAGATTATCAAAATCTTCTTCGCTTTGTGTTCCCATTGTACTCAACTGAATATTGGTCAATATTTTTTGTAAATCTTCTAGAATAAATGTGTTGGTATCACTATTTCCACGTTTGGCTATTTCGCTAAAAAGTTCAGAAGGTTTTAGAAAGTATCCTAAGGTTTCCAATGCTTCTTCTCTAATCGCATCAATGTATGCTGAACCTTCTACGGTATCTTCTTTTATTTCTCTGAATTGGATTTTATCTTCTTTTAAAATGGAATTGGCGAAAATTTCCATTTTTTCAGCCAAATATTTATAAAAAATAAATCCCAAAATATAATCTCGGAATTCATCGGCATTCATTTTTCCACGTAGCGTGTTGGCTATATTCCAGAGCTGTTGTTCTAGTATTTTCTTTTGTTCTTCTGACATTTGAAAAATGTGTGTTATTAAATTAAGGATTTTGAAACCCCAAAGTTTTGCTAAAATACTAAATTTTTGGCGTAATCATTTATACTTTTTATCATATAAAAAATCCCTTCCACTTTTCAGGAAAGGAGATTGGGTTTGGAAGGTTGCTTTTTAATTGTTAAGATTAAGTTTGTCAGATTTTCTAATATTCTTACACTCTAAAATCTTCAGAAACTAAAGTATGATTCATTTTAGTGGTTTTTCACATCTAATATTAGATTTATTGAGTTATATATGATATTCAATATATTGTAATGAAAATTGCTAGAAAAAAAAATCTTGTCAAGATCATAAAAAGATATTTTTTTATTTAATGCTTTGTTTTTTTTTAATTAATAATCACAATTATCTCCTTGATTTTATAGTACTTTGAACATTCTCTACTTCCTGTGATTGTTTATTACTTTTACCAATGCCTAACAAACTTAAAAGATAAGTTGCTTTATGAGAGTCTTTAAAAACCTCCTCTATAGCCAAAAAAGGGATTTGATTTTCTTTTGATGTTTTTTCCAATAGCTCAATCATTTTATCTTTTCGTTCAGCATCATTTAGATTTTGCAGATTCGGAATATTTATACTTTCCTGTAGAATCGCTTTTTTAAGTGTGTTTTCTACCGAATCCAAATATTTTTTCTTTTCAACAGCAAAAATAGTTTCATTGGTTAACAGAGCGGAGTTTTTGCTTTTGAAGAAGGAAACCTCTTTTTTAAGACTTTCAATGTTGGTTTTTAATTCTACAATTTGTTTTTCTTTGGATTCCAGTTCTGTTTTGTTTTTGAGAAGTTGAATATTATTCGTTTTGATTGCCTTTTTGTAGTTTTCAATGGTTTTGTCCGTTTTTATTTTCTGAAAACCAAGAAAATCTGATTCTTTTACAATTAACTCTTCAGACTTTTTAGATTCCATTTCTTGTTGCATTTCTTGATAGCGTTCTTCCAAAATTTTCAAATCTTCTTCTTTTTTCTTGATTTTAAATTCTACCGCTTCCAATCTTGCTAATGAACCTGAAACACCTCTTTCCATTTCGAGACATTCTGCTGCCAAATCCTGCATTTTGGAATAATGAAATGATTGATGTTTCAGCGTTTTTCCAGTTTGCAAATCTTGCCAATCTGCGACCAAATTAGCGTGATAATTTGGTTTCCACTCTTTGGTGTCTTTATCATAATGCCCTTCATCTTTGTGTATGGCAATTTGAAAAATTCGGATTTTAAGTTCTTCTTCCAATCTTTTTGATAGGTTATGCAAATCCTGCATCGTTGTATTTTCTTTAATGACAACTACCGCTTCTCGAACTGGCATTGCATTTTTCTGTAATTTTCTTCCAGATTTTTCTTTACAAAAAGCTTCTATTTTTAACAGTCGATCCGCAATCTTTTGTTCCATCCAATATTCATTTTTATGAGTTAAATCTTTGCGGATATAGTCAAATGATTTTTTTCTGAAATTATGAATTTCAGAATCAGATTTTACGGCTTTGAAGTTAATTGATGTCTTCATTTTTTTAATTAAATAAAAATTCTACCTGTATCTTTTTTACTCAGTTACTTTACATCTTGATTCTTTTTTAACCAGGCTATAAAATGACGATTTATTATTTTTGTAATTTCTGAAAAAAGGCACCTGTATTTATTTTACTCAGGTTAAAGCCTCGCAGAGCGAAGTAGAAACTTTGTTGGGAGAGTATCGACCTTCAAAGTTGCGAATGAGCTCCTAACTTTCGCCGATAGTTGATAAAAATAGGTAACCCACATAATCAGCGTTTTCTTTTGTAAGTTTGATATATTTCACTTTCCTCTTGTTCTTGTTTTGATTTCAAGTCTATCTGCTGTTTTTTTTCGATTTCAGTGTTGTTTTTGAATTGTAAATAGTCGTTCAAATCTTTATGAAGAGCATAAATTTCAGAATGATTTTTGGCTTCGGGAAAAGATTTCAGAATTGAATTTTTACAAGTTTCTCCTGCTTTGTCATTGTCTAAAAACAAGTTGATTTCGGAGTAGTTTTTTAAATATTCTTTTGTTCTATTCAACAATGAAATAGAATTCATCACCAACAAATCACCATTGAAAAACGGCTTCATTTCAACAAAAGATAAAGCATCGGTAAAGCCTTCAAAAACGGCTACATTTTTATTTTCTGTCTGATTATTCAGATTAATGAGCGAAATGTCTTTCTTCTGTAATGAACCTTTGTAAAATGAATTTCTAAGTTCCCAACCTCCAGAAAAATTTTCAAAACCTATAGCGTAGAGTTTCTTTTCTCCAATGGTAAAATGAATTTCTTTAACTAACGGATATACTACTTTTGAAAGTCCTCTTTGATGAAGATAGCTTTTAAGATGTTCGTTTTGGAGTTTTTTGATTTCGGTGATTTGATAATTTGGTTTTGAATTTATTGAATGAATAACATTCTGCTGTTGAAAAGAAGAAAAATTTTGCTTTTCTGCCCATTCTAAAACTTCTTTTACTGATTCGTTTAGATATTTTTTCATAAAATCGACATTGTTTCCGCCAATTCCTTCGGAGTGTAAATACCAATAATTCAGATTTTTATTAATTTTAAAAGAGGCTTGTGTTTCTGTGTAAAAAGGATTGAGAAACCAAGCTTCTTTTTCATTTTGTTTTGTTGGATGGTGTCCGAGTGAAACAAGGATTTCTTCCAACTTTACAGAGTTGAATTGTTTGCAGTTCATAGATGAAAAATGTTAGGGTTTAATTTTCGCAAATATTTTGATGAATTGATGAGATAGCCGTATATGTTGCTGTATTTTAAAAGATTACATTCTCATCAAAGACTCATCATCTCATCAAACTTCAAATTTTTTGCTCATCAGTTTCTCATCAAAAATCAAGGTTTTATATTTTGATAAGAGTTTTGATGAGATATAAACCATTGATTTTGTTTTCATTATCAATTAATTCATCATTTCATCAAATTTTTGAAGAATGAAATCTTTTTTAATTGTGAAATAGCGTCCAGTTTTATTATTTTGATAAAAACTTCCTGAATAATCAATGTCGTATTTGATGTATGCCAAAGAATTATTTTGTGGTTCAAGTTTCCATGTTTCTTTTAGAAGCTTTCGGATGTCGTTTACAGTCCAATAATGGTTTCTGAACATTCTTCCGAGCATATTGAAAATATCCTGCGGAATGACTTGGATTTCATTTTCTTCGGTACTCTCAAAAAACTCATACAAGAGCTCAATAATTTTTGATTCAAGTTTGTTATTGTTTTTCCAAACCAATTTTTGTAACGCCTTTGTTCTTATCTCAGAATCAGTAAACCACATTCGGGTTTGTTTCTGGCTACAGAACGATCTTTGAATCAGATAGCGAAGGAAATAGGGAATTTCTTTAATTAGGTTTTGAAGGAATTCAGTATTCTCTGTTTTTATAGATTTAACTTTGATAATCCAGAACCGAATTTCTTCTTCATCAATCTGAATAAAATTGTCTTCATTGTTGGAACAAAGAATGAATTTTCCAAAAAATTCAACTTCCTCACGATCTTTTCCTTTCGCTTCTTTCTTATCTTTATCTGTTGTGGAAAGGTGCTTAAGGCGCTCAGTAATCTCTTTTTTGTCGAAAAACACCTCATCAATAGCTACAATGAGCATTGACGCCCAATCTGAATTAAATTGACTGTTAAAGGAATCTCCTTTAATGTAAGTCATATTCAACCCGAAAATGGATTTTAGCCATTTGATAAAAGTGGATTTTCCTGTAGAACGCTCCTTGCTTACCAAACATAGAATCGGAAGCATTTGTGTGGGTTTCTCAAGTAATATTTTTATGTAATCTAATCCTAACTCCAATTGTTCGCCGAAAATATGTTCCATAAAATTCAGAGAAAACTTAATTTTTTCTTTTAGTGCATCGGAATTTAAGCTTTCTTCAATTGGTTGATGTGGGATTTCATTGTACATATTGTAAAACCCTTCGATTATTTTTTCATAATTCAGATGACTGGGAATACAGCAAAAACCATCGTGTTTCGGAATTTGTGAAAGATAGGTTTTTCCGTAGTCGCTGATAATGGTTTCCCGATTCCAACGAACTAGTATGGAAATTTTATCACCTGAAATTAATGGTTTTTCTATGGTTTTGTAGTATGTTGTGCCTACTCGTAAATAGGGAATTTTTTTGTTCATTTTAAGAATGATTTTAATACGAAATTGTTAAACAATAGAAATTGTAATGCTCGAACAGAGGTTACATTCTTCGGTTTTTTCCGTATTCCAAAAGTTCCTTTTTAGAATAGTAGTATCGCCCATTAAAATTGTAATGAGGCAGACTCTTATTTTTCCGCCAGTCAATAATGGTCGGAACAGAAATGTGCAGAAATTTTGTGGCTTCGATTTGAGAAATTAAATCTTCGGGTTGTTCTTCTGTTTTTTTAACGGGTAATGTGAAGTCGGTTGCTTTTTTTAGAATAATTTCAACCGCTTTTTCCAAATCTGCTTTGGAATGTGAAAAAAGTTGTACTGACATTTGATTGTATTTTAATTATTTTAAATTCAAATGCAATAATATCAACTTAATTATTGAAAATCAAATAGTTGTGATTCGTCCAGAACAGTCTAAATTAATCCAAATTAGTCCAGAATAATTTTTTTGCAATCCAGATTAATCTAAATTAATCCAGATTAGTCTTTTCAATAAATCTTATGTTTTAACAAATTTTAACTAAAATACTTCTACTTTAACAAAGTTTAACGTTTTTTTACTTGATTCAAAAATAAAGAGTGTTGTTTTTTGATTAAAATACAAGAACTATCCATCGTCAATATTTTCAGGCATTCATAATGCTGTTGATTTTTTCTTTTACAATTTCAATCCTTTCATCAATAATCAATGGGTGTATATGTGTTTGCAAGAGTTCTTCTAAAAGACCTTTATCAATGATTTTTTGCAATTCAGATTTAATAAATTCTAAAATTCTCTCATCGCACTTTGCTATTTCATCTACAATGCTGATTCTGTTATCAATGATGTAGATAATGTCCTCAATATCATGGCTGGTTCTGTAATCTTTTCCCCTACTATTGAATGCTTCAAACTTTGTTGCAAGAAAACAAGGTGCTGATAAGATGTAAATTTCCTGATTTTTTGCTTTCACTTTCCATAAGTCCTCAAAACCTATTTTATACCAGCGATTGGTTGAACCAAAGGCGTTGTCTTCGGCAGGAATTATATCTACTGGATATTTTTTGTATGTGTAACTGCAAATAGATGTTCCATAAGGGTCTGGATGAAAACCTAATTTTCCCAATTCCTCGATTGTTTTGAGAAATTCTCCTACATTTACGATATTAATTGTAAAATCAATGTCTTTCGTGGGACGTATTTCGTCGGCTGCTGGGTCATCTGTATAAAGACTGATAACAGCTCCACCGACGAACACTACTTGCTCCCTATATTGTTGTAAACCTTCTGCTACTTTCGCTACAACTCCTATATTTATGGTCTTATTATACAATTTTTAAATATTTTTTTAGGTATTCTACGGCTATTTCTTTTTCTCTTGTTCGCCCAACACGAATCGCATCTGTGATTGCAAGTAATTCATATAATTTTTCATCTTTCAATACTGCTTCTGGAACCGATGGATAAAGTGGTTCTATACTTTGACCTCTTGTATTTCCTTTTGCATAAGCCCAAACATACTTTTCATTACTTTGGATTTCATTATTGAGAGGTAAAGCACTATGAGCGGTTGGAATTCCTCTGACTATTGCTCCCGGCTTCTGAGGAAAAACATATCTTATCCCATATTGTAGAAACTCGGCAAGAGCATACTTCATTACTACTTTTCCTTTTGGGTCTAATAAGCCTGAGTTTTTTGACCTTGCAACCGATTCGCTTATTTCAGCTTGGCTTATTCCTAAATCTGCCGCAACGGAAGATTGATTCCACGAATCATTATCGAGGCTAATAATTTTTAGTAACAAAACGATGTCCTGTGGTTTCATATTTTGCTTTGAATTCTTCATATATTGCATATTGCGATATGCAATATTAATAAAAAAAAATTGAATTACAAATTAGCGTTATTGCATATCGCAATATGCAATAACTTTATCTCCATGCTTTATCCATTTGTTCATCTGTAAAAGCTTCTGTTACTTTCATGTATTTGTCTAAAACTGCATCTTTTTTGATGTTTGCAATTTTCTTAATGGCTTTCGGTTCCATTCCCAAAAGTAGAGAATTGGTTATGAATGTTTTTCTTGCAGTATGGCTTGTAATAAATTTATATTTTGGTTGAGTTAAAGATTTTTTCTTATTACCAACAAACCAATGAATAGTAAAAAGTTGATTGATTTCCACTAACTCACAACATTCCTTGATGTATTCATTAAATTTTTGAGAGGAAATTATAGGTAACGGTTCATAGATTGTTCCTTTGTATTTTCCCAAAATAGCTTTTGCGTATTTATTGAGTTTAATGGCGTGGTTTTGGGTTTTCGTTTTTTGGATAGAAAGGACAATATGATCCTCGGAAATATTAGCTAGGTGTAGTTTTGACAAATCAGAAAATCTTAATCCTGTAAAACAACCCATACAATAGAAATCTCTTGCTTGAGAAAGTCTATCACTTTCAAATTGATAATTGTATAAGTTCATTAATTCTTCAAAAGTCAAAAAAACAATGTCAATATCATGTTCAGCAGCTTTGAATTTTTCAAATTCACGATTAGTGTTGTATCCTTTTTCTATCGCCCAATTCAGAAATGATTTTAAAACCTTAATTACTTTAGCAAAGTAGTTCTGTTTCATTTTTTTTACTTCATAGGAGTAATCTCTTAATGAGTCAAAAAAATCATTATTTACTTCATCAAAAGAAAGCGAAATGTTTTTTTCTTTACAAAAGAGCTCTAAATAATTTTTTACTGTAATTTGACCTTTTATTGTATTTGGTGTTTTTGTTAGTTTTCCTTTTTCAATGTATTCTTTAAAGCAAGAAAAGAAATCAAATTTATTATCCGAAGGTTCTTCTTTTTTTTCAAATATTTCATTGAATTTTTCGACTGAAAAAGGAATATCATTACCCTTTAAAAAAAGAAATAACTTGTTTACTTTTTCTTCAATTAATTGTAACTCATTATTTGTTATTTCATAATTGTTGTTAGGTTCTTTTTTAAGGTTGGGTTTAACTCTATGTCCATTCCAATGGCTTTCTAAAACAGAAAATCCAGTGTTTTTTCTGATTCTTTTTCCATCGTGTCTTAGAACGAGTTGAATTGGAATTAAACCATTTTGAGCTATTTTTTCTTTTCTTAATTCAAAAACTATCTTCATTGTGAAATTTAATTTAATAAAAAATAATAAAGGGTGGCTAAAAGGGTGGCTAAATTTGAAATTAACTTAACTAAAATTAAAAAAATAGCATAGTTCCATTTCCCTTTGTTAATCAAATATACTGAATATAAGTGGATTAAAAACAAGAAAAATTGAGAAAAGTATTATGGTAGTCCCGTCTGGGGTACATAAGAAGACTGATAATCATTGATTATCGGTCTTTTTTGTTTTAGGATGAGATGTTTTTTTTTGAAGCTTATATTTAATAAACCTATTGGCGTCTTTTCAGCTATTAGAATGCATGATCTTAAGGAATATTAAATAGCCATTACCTTATATTTAAAAACAAAAAAGCCCTCAACAGAGGACTTTTATAACTTGCACAATTCAAAAATTACTTTTTAGATTCTTCTACAGAAACTTTTCTGAATTCTTTGAATAATTTTGTTAATTCTAAAGCTGATTTTCTAGCTCTTGCTCCAGCAGCTTTGTTTCCTTTTTCTTCTTGTAAGCTAGCATCAGTTTTGAAAGCTTCGATTTCAGCATTGATCTTTTCAATAAGTTCTTTCATTGTAAATTATTTTAATTTGAGCGTCAAATATAGAATTTTGTTTGATTGCACCCAATTTTTTTTCAATAAAAATGATGCTTTAACGCTTTACTTATCGGATTTTTAAATAAAAAAGTAGTTTTCTAAGCTTTTTTCTTTAGTTTTTGTATTCACATTACGAAATTTATATGATTTGTATTAGAAAAACTGGTTAGTACTTCTGTTTCTTATTGTTTGTTTCCGATTTTTAAATTATTTAGTAAAAATGTTAGTTATTGCGTTATTATTTAGTATATTAGAGAAACTAATAACCAAAATGAAATCAATATGAGATGCTTTGCTTTTGCTGAGTGTGTGTATTCGTCGCCTCAGCTTTTCTATAAAGACTTTTCTTTTTTGTCAACTGTCAAATTTTTAGTGCCATTACCACAAAATACAAGCATCACAAATTCGATTGCTGTTTTTTTTCGTGACATTTCGTATAGGAATCAGCATATTGACGTGTTTTTTGGTATTTTTCTGCTATGTGTTTTAATGTTTTTATTCTTTTTTAAAAAACACAGACGTCATAGAAAAAGCGCAACAGCTGAGATTATTAAATTAAAAACCGAAAATGAATTCTTAAGTAGAAATGCAGATTTACGCTTTAGTTATCAACATTCTTTAATGCAATCACTTTTTGATGCGGAAGGTGTTGGCTGTTCTCCAGAGGTTAATACTGCTTTATTAGCTATTAAAAATAGAGTGTCAGATCTTGGACAAATGCACAATGAGTTAACGAGGCGATCTAACCAAAGTCAACTACACATGAAGGAATATATGTCCATGTTTGAAAGTTTTATTAATGAGAAGTCAAATCATGCTGATCTAAGATTTAGCGTCAATCATAATCCAAAATTGGAGGTTGAAAAACTTGCTTTTATTGGGCTTATTGTTCATGAGTTGATGTCAAGTGCTTTTGCACATCAACCAGTTGGAGAGGAGCGCTTAAAAGTTAATGTTAATGTAAAGCAAGAAGCAGGCAAGTTAGCTATTGATGTTAAAGATAATGGTCTCAAAAATTTTTCGGAGATTGATTTTAAAAATTCTCCTTCTTTGGGATTAAAATTGGCGATGGAGCTTAGTAAGCAGATAGAAGCTTCCGTCTATTATGTGCATTCAAAAATAGGGACGCATTATCAGTTGCAAATTCCCAATTAGTTTATTTTTTTCATATTAGTAAAGAAAGCCGCGCGGAACTTCGTTCCGCGCGGCTTGTTTTTGTTACATTATTTTTTGTAGACTTTTCTATTTCAAAAGAGCATTGAAAGTGTCACCTTGACGAATGTCGCCTGTGTTGTAACCTTTCATAAACCATTCTTTACGTTGAGCAGAAGAACCATGTGTAAAAGCTTCTTGATTAACATAGCCGCTTGATCTTTTTTGGATATTGTCGTCACCAACAGCTTCTGCTGCACTAATTGCAGACTCAATGTCGCCGGGTTCTAATATCTTTTCACGATTGTCCGTTTGTCTTGCCCATACACCAGCGTAGAAATCCGCTTGTAGTTCGGTTGCAACCGATACACGATTCATTTCAGCTTCGGAGTAACGTCCACTTTGTCTAAGTTGATCTACTTTTTGTGTCGTTCCTAACAAAGTCTGTACATGGTGACCAACTTCATGCGCCATTACATAAGCGATAGAAAATTCGGTTACTTTAGCACCAAAGCGTTGTTGCAACTCGTTGAAGAAGCTCATGTCCATGTAGGCTGTTTCGTCAGCGGGACAATAGAAAGGTCCCATCGCCGCTTGCGCTGTACCGCAACCAGAGCGCGTTACGTCTTCGAAAAGTACAACATGCGGTTCTATATAAGTCATTCCGTTTTGCTGGAAGATTTGTGACCATGTTTTCTCAGTCTCGGCTGTTACCATCCGTACAAACTCACGAACTTGAAGTTCTTGTTGGTTAAGTTGTCTTTGTTCGGTCTGTTGTCCGCCAGAGTTAACAGCAGTCCCTAAAATTGCTGATGGATCGCCTCCTAAAAAGAAAACAATAGCAGCAATAATTAAAGTGCCCAATCCACCGCCAACAAGCATTCCGCCACCTCCGCCGGAACCACGTCTGTCGTCAACGTTGTCACTTCTATCGTTAGTCCATTTCATAGTTTGAAAATTTATGTGATAAAAGTACAAAAAAAATGTAGGTGAGAAACCTACATTTAATTTTATTCTAAGAATGTGGAAAATCGTCTAAAATAGCCCCGATGGGAGCAATTGTTTGAGCTCGTTGTAAAGCTTGGATTTGCTTTGGCTACAACAGCGAGTGCGGACAGAGGGACTAATAGTCAAAAGCATGGCGAATGGTCCTGCTCCTAAAATTATACTTTGTTGTTAAACTGTATCATTTTGATGGCTGTAACGGCTGCTTCGATGCCTTTGTTGCCCAATGCACCACCACTTCTTGCAATAGACTGTTCTTTGGTGTCGTCTGTTAAAACGCAGAAAATAGTCGGCGTCTTGGTAAGGACGTTGCAATCTTTGATGCCGTGCGCCACTGCCGAACAAACGTAGTCAAAATGCGGCGTCTCGCCACGAATAACGCATCCAATAGCGATAACGGCTGCAAAACGGTTGGATTTGCACATTTGCATTGCTGCAAAACTAAGTTCGAAAGCGCCCGGGACGTAGAAAACTTTGATGTTTTCTTTACGAATGCCTTCTTTTTGAAGTACTTCTATCGCGCCATCGCGCATGTTGAATGTTACAAAATCATTCCACTCAGAAACAACAATGCCGATAGAATATTCATCGGCATTTGATAGGCTGAGTGGCTTGTAATCGGAAAGATTAACCGTTGCCATGTTTTAGTAATATTTAGTCATTTCAATATAAGCATCAGACTGACCATTGTCATAGTCTTGATACTTCTCATCGATTGTTGCAAAGTATTTTTTAGCTTCTGCCTTTTTGTTAAGAGACAATGCCAACATCCCTGCTTTTTTTGTAAAATAATAAGTTGTATAAGCATCCTTTGACGCAGTTGTTGCTTTGTCAAGATTAGACATTGCGTCATCGCTACGGTTAAGGTTAGCAGAGCAATCTGCCATTGCACCGTACTTCATCGCCATTAAAGTCTTATTGTCGCTGCTGAATTTGTCCAACATGTCATAAGCTTTTTGGAAATTTCCTTTTTTGAATTCGATAAGACCTGCGTTATAAGCCGCTAACTTACCAGCATCTGTAGCAGAATACTCGTTGTAAGTCCCAACAAAACCAGGATTAGCAGCGCTTTTTCCTCCTAAAGCTAAGTCGTTATCACCTTTGGAAAGGTTAGCAAGAGCTGTTAAGAATGATTTAGTCGCTTCTTCGTTTTGAGGTCCAACGATAAATTGTTTGTAACCAAAGAATCCTAAAACTGCAAGGATAAGAACTCCGAAAGCAATACTAATTGTTTTAGAATGCTTCTCTAAGCCTTGTTCTACATTGAAAGCTTTTTGGTCTAAGTCTTTAAAAAACTCTACGGTTTCTTTACCTTCCTCGATTTGTTTTTTATTTAAGTCTGCCATATTTTTTATATAATCGAAATGCAAATTTAATGCTTTCTGTGTGATATGCAAAAAAACTGCGTTTTATAGATTAATATTTTAAAATTGAATAAATATCTGCGTTGAATTTTTCAAGTTTTTTGGAGCCGTTAAGCCCTTCCAAATAAATCAAAAAACTGAATTGTGCTGGGATGCCACCTTGCTTTTCAACTAATTTGGCTGCGGCTTCTGTTGTGCCGCCAGTTGCTAAAAGATCGTCGTGGATTAACACGCGTTGTCCTTTTTGTAGTTGGTCGGTTTTCATCTCAATTTCCGAGGTGCCATATTCTAAGTCATAAACTTGTCCAATAAATGGTGGTGGAAGTTTTCCTTTTTTACGAATTAAAATAAATGGAACTTCTAACGCAACCGCAATCGCAATTCCAAAAAGATACCCGCGACTTTCGATACCACAAACGACATCGATTTTTCCTTTGCTAAATTCTACAAAGTCTTTAATAACCGCTTCGTAAAGTTTTGGCTGTAAAAATATTGGTGAAATATCCTTAAACTGAATGCCTTCAATAGGAAAGTCAGGGATATTGGTTATTGTTTTTTCTAAATCGTGGATAAGCTCCGAAGATGCCATTTAATTATTGTTTTTTAGATGAATTGATTTTGTAGCTTGTGATTTTCCAACCGTTAGAAGTGGATTTAAGTCCATAAGTTACATTAAGCGAAGTCACATTGCCGTCTTTGTCGGTTACATCGTAGTTAGCATTAACCGTAGATGCATTGTCTTTGGTAACTGGTGCAGAAAGCGAATTAACCTTCACACTTTTAACCGAACCAAAGCCAGAATTTGGATTTGAAAATTTATCATAACTTCCCCAAGCTGGGTTGTCTGCATTGTCAAAAGCGGCTTTATAGTTTTGAGAATTAAGACTACTCAAGAATTTTGAAACCGTTGTCTTTGGATCTCCTGCTGGTTTAGTAGGTGTCGTAGGCGTGGTTGGAGTTGTTCCTGTTGTTGGGTTTTCTGTTCCAGTTGTTGGGTTTTCTGGGTTGTTTGGATCAGCTAAAGTTGGATCTGTTGGTTCAGGGATATTTGTAGAAGGCGCTGCTTGTACAATTGCACGAGGATTAAATTCAATTCCAGATTTAATCATTTGATAGACTTTCTTAGCCGTTTTTACACTGACCTTAACTTCTAATTTGTTGTCAACAATACTTGCAATAGGAAGAGAAGAAAATTTAATAGTAAAACCTTTGAAGTTATTGTCCTGCATCATGTTTTTAGCAGTTTGCAATTTGTTTCCGTTACTGAAAACTTCAAGTGTCGTTTCTAGACCAGCGCCTGTGAAACTTACTTTTTCACCGTTTTGATCAACCAATTGCGGTACAACAACAATTGCCTTTGGACCAGTGATGCTGTCTGACATCGCAGGACGAACAACAATGTTAAGTCCGCTAGCTGTTACGTCGTTCGGGTCAACTTCCGATGCTTTTTCATCACCGAAGATATTCATGGTTCCTAATGATGGTGGAGCAGTGCTAGACCAAGTAATGTTATTTTTTTGAGCCACTTCGTCCGCCATTTTCAAAATGTCAGGAACTTTTTTTCCGTTAAGAAGTTTTCCTAAAGCTTCAATTTCTGCAATATCGCCATCGGCTTCTACACCAAAAGTTTTAAGAATATATAAAGCTTCATTGAATTTTATTTGCTTAAGTGTTGGTAACGATGAGGTCATATCGTTGATACTTTCTTGGAAAGCTTTTCTGTTAGCACCATCTACACTTGTTTTTTTACAAGACATCACAAGGACTAAACTTGCAAATAAAAGGTAACGGAAGAATTTCATATCTATGTTTTTTTAGTTAGAAATCTAATATACAAAAATTGTTGTTAATCTACTATATTGCAATGTTTTGCATAGTATAGAAGCTTTGATGCTGCAAAATTACATCATTTCTTTTTGCGTTAAGCATATTAAAAAAACTATTTTTACAAAAATTAAAAAATGATGTCCAATACTTTGAAAGTTGAAATACATAGTTTCTCATATAAAAAAGAAGGAATACCGAAAGATAATTCTGGGAATGGTGGCGGATTTGTCTTTGATTGTCGTGGAATTCTCAATCCGGGACGTATCGAAGAATACAAAATCCAAACAGGTAATGATGTCGCTGTCCAAGATTATTTGGAAGAGAAAACGCAGATGCCACATTTCTTAAACGCGATTAAATCTATCGTTTCCATTAATATTGAAGATTATTTAGCACGAGGTTTTGAAAATTTGCAAATTAATTTTGGTTGTACTGGTGGACAACATCGTTCGGTATATTCAGCGATAAAAATTGCAGAATTTATTAAAGAAAAATATCCTGAAGTCGAAGTGGTGATTAATCATGATGAGCAACCACAACTTAATAAATAAATTGATTGATGAAAGCTCTAATTTTTGCGGCAGGAAAGGGGACACGTTTGCAACCTTTCACCAATTCGCATCCGAAAGCTTTAGCCGAAGTTAACGGAAGCCCGTTGTTAGAACGTAATATCAAATATTTGCAATCTTTCGGCATCAATGATTTTGTTATTAATATTCATCATTTTGGAGAACAAATTGTTGATTTTTTAAAACTTAAAAATAATTTCGGAGCCAATATTGAAATTTCTGACGAGCGAAATGAACTCTTGGAAACTGGTGGTGGTTTGCTTTTTGCAAAAGATTTTTTATCATCAGAAGAAGATTTCCTCATTATGAATGCGGACATCCTCACAGATCTTAATATTTCAGATTTTATTAAGTCACATCTCGAATCTGAGAATTTTGTTACTTTAGCGGTTTCGGATAGAAAAAGTTCTCGAAAATTATTTTTCGACGATCATATGATTTTGAAAGGTTGGAAGAATGTTGGGACTGCCGAAACCAGAATGGCAAGCACAAATGTAGGATTTAAAGAATTGGCTTTTAGCGGAATCCATTGCATTAATTCAGCGATTTTTAATAAAATTAAAAGAACTGGCAAATTCTCCATCATGGAGGAATATCTCGATATGATGATGACAGAACAGATTGTTGGTTACGAGCATCACGCGAATCTTATTGATGTTGGAAAACCAGAATCTATTACAGAAGCAGAAAAAATATTTTTATGATTGACGATAATCAAGATTTAGATAAAAAGTTACATGAGAGTTTTCGTAGAAAAACTTGGGACGAAACCATTACCAAAGACAGCTGGATGGTTTTTAAAGTCATGTCAGAATTCGTAGATGGTTACGAAAAAATGAGTAGAATAGGACCTTGTGTTTCTATTTTTGGATCCGCTCGTCTGAAGGAAGAGGACTATTATTATAAAATGGCTAGCGAAATTGCTAAGAAAATCACCGAAATAGGATTTGGTGTGATAACTGGCG
This sequence comes from Soonwooa sp., assembly GCF_032062245.1. NCBI lineage: Bacteria > Pseudomonadati > Bacteroidota > Flavobacteriia > Flavobacteriales > Weeksellaceae > Soonwooa > Soonwooa sp. The sequence continues at coordinate 101,161 of NZ_DAMBQF010000001.1, read as the reverse complement.
GCGGTCCTGGTATTATGGAAGCTGGTAACAGAGGCGCTTTCGGACATGGAAGTTCTATTGGTTTAAATATCGATTTACCTTTTGAACAGCATTTTAATCCGTATATTGACAAGGGTTACAATATGGACTTCGATTATTTCTTTGTTAGAAAAGTGATGTTTGTAAAGTATTCTCAAGGTTTTATTGTAATGCCTGGAGGTTTTGGGACTTTGGACGAGTTGATGGAAGCATTGACTTTAATTCAGACAAAAAAAATTGGACGTTTTCCGATTGTTTTGGTAGGATCAGATTTTTGGAGTGGACTTTTGGATTGGTTCAAAAATACACTTCTTGAGAATAAATTAATAAATGAAGAAGATCTATTATTGTTCCGAGTTGTAGATACTGCAGATGAAGCGGTTGCTCACATTAAAGCCTTCTATGATAAATATTCTGTAAACGTGAATTTCTAAATACTGCCGCATGGCATGTTATTTGAGCTAAATATAAAAATCAATTGTTATGAAAAAGTATTTCAACATTTTTGGGGTTTTACTATTGCTTATTGCAATGAGTTTTACTGGATTGGAGATGTTTTCTTCGATGACGAAGGTTGAGTTTGTGGAAGGTAGTAAAACCTTAAAATTTACAACTAAACTTAACACCTCTCATATTTCTAAAGCAGTAGGTATTGACCCAAATACAGCAGGTTTCGATGCTGATGTTAAAAAGTATGTTAATGCCAACGTTGCAGTAGCAGTTAATGGGACTAACAAGACTTTAACTTTTACAGGAAGTCAGGTTAATGGTGAGTCGGTTTTCGTGTATTATGAAGCAACTGGCGTTAGTGATGTATCAAGTCTTAGAATTAAGAATTCAATTTTGACTAATGTTTATCCTAAACAAGTTAATATTGTAAACGTTTCTTATAAAGGCAATCTAAAAACGGTTAACTTCCAAAAAGGGAAAGAAACTGCAGATGTCGATTTTTAATAAAATTGAATCATAAAGCAAAACCTCTCGAGCATTCGGGAGGTTTTTTTATTTAGTGACACATGGTATGATCGTTAGGATCAGTACCATGATTGTGAGTTTTAATTTGTAAAGCTTCTTTTTTCGGTGACAAATAAGGAATGCCCAATTCTAAACCTCGAAGTATAAATAGTCCACCAAGAAGTATCAAAACAATTGGGACGATTTTTACAATTTTAAGACGCATATTTTGGTTAAGAAAATTACCGATAAGTACGATAGCGAACATAAAAGGAAAAGTCCCCAATCCGAAAAATAGCATATACAGCGCACTTTGCCAGATTCCGCCAGCTGCTATGGATGCCGTTAACGCCATATAGACCATTCCGCATGGTAATAGACCATTCAGCAATCCTGTTGTAAAACGTGAGCTAAGATCGGCTTTGGTAAGGAGTTTTGATAGTTTTAATTTAACTTGTAATAAAGCTTTATTAATGAATGGGATTTTGGTTGCGAAGTCTTTTCCTCCAAATGAAAATAACGCCATTAAAATTAATAAAATCCCAACAACAATACTCAAAGTGGTTTGTAATCCTGCAAATTGAAAACTTTCGCCAACAATACCGATAATAGCGCCAAGGATAGAATAGGTGATAATTCGGCCCAAATTGTAGGTAAAATTCTGAAGGTAGAAATTAATCTTTTGTTCGCGCGTTAATCCCATGGAAAGGGCAATCGGGCCACACATACCAACGCAATGAAAGCCCGACGCAAATCCTAGAAATAATGCTGAAAAAAGCAAGGCTATTTCCATAATACATCATAATCAATTTGGTACAATTGATTATTTTCTTTCCATTTAGTTTTTAATGTATAAGATCCAGGAACCAAAACTCTAGCAGGGATTAGCATCGAGTTAGTCCCATCCAAAAATTCTACTTTTTTTAAATCTAAAGTCGAATCATCGGTACGGAAAAGTACAAAGTCAATCTCTTTTTTGTCAACTTTTCTGTCCTCCGGAAAATGAAGTTTGATTCCATTTTTGTCTTGAGAATAGACTGGATGCACTTCTAGTTCCATCGCTCTTTTTTTAGCATCGATAACATCTTGATAGACTAATTCTTCTTCGTAATAGTTATTAGATATCATTTCTGCATTTTGTTTTCCCATTGGGAAGATGAGAATTAAGTATAAAATAAATGCGATAAAACTACCTAAAGCTATAACCACTGCATGTCCCCACGATAATTTCTTGAACATATTTAATTTTTAAAATTGAAACTTAAACGGGCCTTCAAAATAGGTTTGGAAAGAGTCAAGAAGTTTTCCGTCCATATCATAAACGCCAATTGTTACATTTTGTTTAGATAGTGTAATTTGCTTTTCAGGAAAACTTACATTGATTGTACCTTTTAACATTGCGTCTCTTTTCAAAACAATCTTGTTACCACCACTTACATTAATTGTTCCGTTGTTAGGCTCTAATACCTTTATAGTAACCGTCATCGTCTTATTAGACTTATTAAGGAAGGTGTAATTGTAAGTGTTTGTAATTTGACCATCTCTAACAAAGAAAGTAGATCCAGGAGGTTTTAGGAATTTTGCTTCCATAGTTCCTCTGTTGTTTAATAAAAAGCCCAAAAATACCATTAATAAAGCTAAAATGACAGTTGAAGCTTTCATTCTGTTGGTAAATTTAAAACTTTCCTTTTTTTCGATTTGGTTGATAGACGCATAACGGATAAGGCCTTTTGGTAAACCAACTTTCTCCATTACTTCGTCGCAAGCATCTATACATGCAGTACAGTTAATACATTCTAATTGTTGACCATTACGGATGTCGATACCTGTTGGACACACAACAACGCATTGATGACAATCGATACAATCTCCTTTGCCAGCTGCAGCTCGATCTTCGCCTTTTCTCCATTTAGATCGGTTTTCGCCACGTTGATAATCGTAGAAAACATTAATGGTTTCTTTGTCGATAAGTACGCCTTGTAGACGACCATAAGGACAGACTAGTGTACAAACTTGTTCTCTAAACCATGCAAATACAAAGTAGAATGCCGCTGTGAACATTATCATTACCAAGAAGTTGGTTGGTCGTGCAAATGGACCTTCTTTCATGATTCTGAAAACCTCTTCATAACCTACAATATACATGAACATAAAGTGCGTTATGATAAGTGATATCAAAAGAAAAATGCTCCATTTAAGACCTCTTTTCCATATTTTTTCGGAATTCCAAGGTTGTTGATCTAGGCGTATTTGTTTGTTTCTGTCACCTTCTATCGCGTATTCAATTTTTCTGAAAATCATTTCTAGAAAAATAGTTTGGGGACAAATCCATCCACAAAATATTCTACCAAAAACAACTGTAAAAAGAATAATAAATACTAGCGAAGCAATGGCTCCTAGTGCGAGTATGAAAAAGTCTTGTGGATAAAATGGTTGCCCAATTATAAAGAATTGACGATCTAGAATATTAATCATCAAAAACGGATTTCCGTTAATTTTAATAAAAGGAAGAATAAAAAAAATCATTAAAAGAATAACACTTACAATATTTCTGTAGTTAGTGTATTTTCCTTTTGGTTTGCGCGGGAAGACCCATTTACGCTTCCCAGTATTATCCATTGTCCCGACAGAATCTCTAAATGTTTCTGCCTCTATTATTTGGCCTTGGCCTCCAATGTCAGGTTTGTTAGAGTTGCTCATATCATTCATTTATAAATAAAAAAAGAGATTGCCCGGAAAAATTAGTTTCTCCCATATCAGCTCATTTACAAAAATTGAACCGATACATTTTGACAATCTCTTTTAGTATGTTTTGTTAAAAATCTATTTCTCCCAATGCGCTTCTGTACCTTGAGGTGCTGCACCGCCTTGTGCTTGTGTAATAGGTGCCTTTTCTTGGTTGATATGATATACGTAAGCCGAAACTTTTTCGATATCTTTTCCAGTTAACACACCATTTTTACCCCAAGCTTGCATTGTTGGATTGTTCGGACTACCATTATATACCACATGGAAAATGTTTTTAAACAATGTCTTCTCTGGTTGGTTAATCCAAGAGTTGTCAGTTAAGTTCGGACCAATACCGCCTTTTCCAGCATCCATATGACAAGCAGTACAGTTGGTGTTGAATATCTGTTCTCCTTCTGCAACATTATCTTCTGAGAAAACCGCAGTTTCAATAGTTACAGGAGGGACACTTTTGTTATACTCGTCAATTGCAGCAATTTGCTCTTTATGCTCTATGTTGTATTCAACATCTGGGTGGGCAAAATCTGTAAAACTAAATGAAACAATGTAAAGAATACAATAAGCAACACCAAAGTAAAAGAGACCTAACCACCATTTTGGAAGTTGATTATCCAACTCCATGATACCATCGAAGCCATGATCGATAAGTATGTCTTCTTCCTCCTTTGCAGTTTGCTTTTTGGAAGCGGAATTCCAAAGGTATTTGAAGTAAGGAACCTTGGTTTCTGCTAGGTAGGTTTTCTTCTCTTCGTCTGTTAGCTTTTTGAATTTTTCATTCTCGATCAAATCACCAATTGCTGATTGGATAAATACAACAATGATACTCACTATAGCAGCAGCCCAGAAATACTTTGTACCAAAGAAATCGGAAGACTGTGCAAACATGTAAAATACGACAAGCAATAATCCTAAGACGATAAGGATGTTAATATATACGGGTGTTCTTCTTTTCATGATTTTAAAATGTTTTAGTGCGAAGTTCTATTCTCATCATCATCCATGTCTAGGTCATCATTAAGAGGAGCATTCTCTTCTTCCTCGTAATATTTTTTAGGTCTATTAAACACATACAATGTTATCCCTACAAAAACTATAATGAACAGGATTAGCGAAAGGGTATTCAGTAATCCTGCATACTCAACATTAGAAATAATATCTTTAAAACTTTGCGGAATCATTCGTAATTATTATTAGTTGCTCGCTGTTTTAACTTCAGTTGTCTTAATATCTGTACCTAATCTTTGTAGGTAAGAAATAAGTGCTGTAATTTCTCTTTTCTCAAGCGGAACAAAGCTAGCTCCTTGTGTTTGTTGCTGTTTAGCAAATTGATCTTTAACGTCGGCTGCTTCAGAATAGATGTTTTTCACGATAGCAGCTGCTTGGTTATTCATCCAAGAATCTGCTGAGTCGATTTGTGCTTTAGTGTATGGTACATCTAAAGAATTTTTCATCAATTCTAATTTAGCTTTGGTTAATGACCTGTCTAGTGTACTTGTAATTAACCAAGGATAACGAGGCATGATAGATCCTGCTGAGGTAGATCTAGGGTTGTACATGTGCTTAAAATGCCAAGAATCTGGTCTAACACCACCTTCTCTCTGTAAGTCTGGACCTGTTCTTTTAGATCCCCACAAGAATGGATGATCATATACGAATTCTCCAGCTTTTGAGTATTGGCCATTTTTACCGTTAAATCTAACAACTTCATCACGGAATGGTCTAATCATTTGAGAGTGACAAGCATTACAGCCTTCTCTAATATAAATATCTCTACCTTCTAATTCTAGTGGACTGTAAGGCTTAACAGCAGAAATTGTTGGTACATTATTTTTAACAAATATAGTAGGTAGAATCTCAATAGCACCACCAATAGCAACAGCTATAAAAGCTCCAATTGTTAAATATAAAGGTGTTCTTTCTAACCATAAATGGAAGCTCTCACCTTGTTTTCTACCTTTAATAGTTTTTGCTAAAGCAGGCGCTTCTGCAGGAACATCTTTAAGGAATGATCCTTGTTTTGCAGTTAATATTACGTTAACCACCATCAAGATTGCACCTGAGATATAGAATAAACCTCCAACAAATCTCATTTTATAATAAGGAAGAATTGCCGTAACAGTATCTAACCAGTTTTTATAAACTAAAGTACCATCTGGGTTAAATTGTTTCCACATCAAACCTTGTGTGAATCCTGCGATATATAAAGGAACAGCGTAGAAAATAATACCAAATGTACCTAGCCAAAAATGCCAGTTAGCCATTTTAGTGGAGTACAATTTTGTTCTCCACATTACTGGAACCAAGTAATAAATAACCCCGAATGCCATAAAACCATTCCATCCAAGAGCTCCTAAATGTACGTGACCAATAACCCAGTCTGTAAAGTGACCAATTTTATTTAAAGTTTTGGTGGCTAAAAGAGGACCTTCAAAAGTTGCCATACCATAACATGTGACAGCTACAACGAAAAACTTAAGAATAGGATTTTCGCGTACTTTATCCCATGAACCTCTCAATGTTAATAAACCATTAAGCATCCCACCCCAAGATGGTGCAATAAGCATAATTGAGAAGCCTGTGCCTACAGCCTGTGCCCACGCAGGTAATGAAGTATACTGTAAGTGGTGAGGACCAGCCCAGATATATACGAAAATCAAGGACCAAAAGTGGATGATTGAAAGTTTGTATGAGAATACAGGTCTATCAGCAGCTTTTGGTAAGAAGTAATACATCAAACCTAATACTGGGGTTGTCAAGAAGAATGCTACCGCATTGTGACCATACCACCATTGTACAAGAGCATCTTTAACACCTGAATAAATAGAGTAAGATTTCCACATTGTTAATGGTATCTCAAGGTTGTTAAAGATGTGTAGCATTGCTACAGCAACCCAAGTTCCTAGATAGAACCAAATAGCAACATACAAGTGTCTAACTCTTCTCTTAGCAATTGTTCCGAACATATTAACTCCAAATAATACCCAAGAAATGGTAATTAGGATGTCAATTGGCCATTCATGCTCTGCGTATTCTTTTGATGTATTAATACCCATCAAGAAAGTAATAACTACAGACACAATCATAATCTGCCATGTCCAGAAGTGTAACCAAGACACAGTGTCACTCCACATTCTTGTTTTCAATAACCTTTGCAAAGAATAGTAAGCACCAGCGAAAATACTATTACCTACAAAAGCGAAAATAACTGCACTTGTGTGCAACATTCTGATTCTACCGAATCCAAACGCTCCGTGAGAACTGATAAGTCCAGACATATCGCCGCTTCTTAAACTGGCAATTGTCGTATCATCCGTTCCGAAGAAGAACTCTGGAAGTTCGGGATAAAAAAGCATAAGTGCCGCTATCAGACCAAGCAAGAATCCAACTAGACCAAAGGCCATAGTTGCAATCAGGAAAGCCCTAACGATACTATTGTCATAACTAAACTTTTGTGTTTCCATATCTACAAATCACTATTATCTTTTTCTTCTTGTTTGTTGTTGTCAGATTTTTCCTCCTTAATTTCGTCGTCCATTAGGATACGTACAGCCGGACTTTCGTCATCCTCGAAGTGCCCTTTTTTAGCTCCAATAATAAAAATTATTAAGAAAACCACAGCTAAAGACACGCTGCATATGATCATTAAATAGAGAATCTCCATAACTGAGACAAATTTACACTAATTAAAGTTCCCAAATTTAGTTAAAATTAATGACTTTAGTCAGAATGAATTTAAATTAATTAATTTATAATTTATCTAAATAGATGATTCTATTTTAACAGCTTGAAATACTTTGTACTATGGTACCACGTTGATAAAGTTGTAAAAGCAACAACACTTATCGAACTTATAGGCATTATAATGGCTGCAAATAATGGCGAAACCTTGCCCATAACCGCAAATGTTACCCCAATAACGTTGTAGAATAAACTAATTGCAAACGTTAATTTTACGATGCTTATGGCGTCTTTTGAGAATTTTAAATACTTATCTAATTCTGGGATTTTGCTACCATCCATTATAACGTCGGATGATGGCGTAAAGGCGTTAGTGTCGTCAGAAATGGCAATGCCTACATCACTTTGCTTTAGTGCGCCTGCGTCGTTAAGACCATCGCCAAGCATCGCTACTTTATAATGTTGGTTTTGAAGTTCTTGTATAAATTCTAATTTGTCTTCTGGACTTTGATTAAAACGCATCTGCGAAACATTCGGGATCATCTTTTTAAGTTGCTGTTCTTCCGATGCGTTGTCGCCACTTAAGATATTAATTTGGTAAGATTTAAGATGTGTAAAAAGGGTCTCTAAATCTTTTCTGTATTCGTTCTTAAAAATATATTTCCCCAAAAATTCGTCGCCGACTTGTACGAAAACAGCGGTTTCTAAGTTCTCAGATTTTTGTCCTGTGAAATTCGCAGAGCCTATTTTGTAAAGCTTGCCTCTAACGCTTGCAGAATAACCTTTTCCAGGTATTTCTACAAAATTTTCGATCGGGAAATAATCATCTTTAGTGTCAATAAAATCATATAAAGATTTTGAAAGAGGGTGATTCGAATTTTTTAATAAGCTTTTAATGTTTTTCAAATCAAACTCGGCAATATCTTGTCCAGAATAATTAATATTTAACTTTTTATTTTCTGTAATCGTTCCAGTTTTGTCAAAAACTAAACTGTCAATTTTTGAGAGTCTTTCAATGGTCAAAGTATCTTTAACGTAAAATTTATTTCTGCCCAAAATTCGCATAATGTGCCCAAAGGTGAACGGTGCCGAAAGCGCTAAGGCACACGGACAAGCAATAATTAAAATTGCGGCAACCACTTGGAACATTTTTTCAAAATTCTCTTGTGACCAATATATTGCGGCAATCGCGGTAATCGTCAAAATAACAATTGTGAAATATTTGCTGATTTTATTGGTAATTGTATCGAGTCCCGTTTCTGTTTTTTTGAAGGCTTCCTTGTTCCAAAGTTGTGTTAAGTAACTTTGATCCACGTTTTTAATAACTTCCAACTCCAAGATTGGTCCACTTTGCTTACCACCAGCAAAAATTTTGTCACCAGCTTTTTTAGGAACCAAAGCCGCTTCTCCAGTGATGAAACTATTGTCAATATTGGCTTCTCCTTTTATTAAAATCGAATCAACAGGAATGATTTCTTGATTTCTAACCATGATTCTGTCGCCAACTTTCAGGTCAGAAAGCAGAATATTGTCTTGCTTACCATTAAAATCGATTTTGGTGACGGCAATCGGGTAGAATGACTTGTAATCGCGGTCGTAAGACAAACTGTTGTAAGTTCTTTTTTGGAAAGTTTTTCCTAAAAGCATGAAGAACAAAAGTCCACAAAGTGTATCGAAATAGCCGCCGCCGTAATCGGTCGCAATTTCGTAAATCGAACGTCCGTATAACATGATAATCCCGATGACAATGGGAACGTCGATATTGATGATTTTATTTTTAAGACCGTACCAAGCTGATTTGTAATAATCTAAAGCAGAATAGAAAACAACTGGCGTTGCCAAAATCAACAAGGTGATTCTGAAAAGATGCTTGTAATTATCCATCCAAACATCGTTGCCACCAACATATTCGGGGAAACTTAAAAACATACTATTTCCAAAAGCAAATCCTGCGATAGCCAATTTTATCAAAAGACTTTTGTCAAGTGTTTCCTTCTTTTTGTCCGCAGTTTCGAGGTTAATAACAGGTTTGTAGCCGAAATTTGTTAAAAAATTAGCTAGTTCGCTGAGTTTCAGTTCGTCGCTTTTGTAAGCGATTTGCACCGTTTTTCTCGTGAAGTTAACTTGCGAATATTTTATTTTTGGATTGATTGTGTTTAAGCTTTCCAAAAGCCAAATACATGACGAACAATGGATTACAGGGATTTTGAAAGTAACTAATGTCGTTCCACCTTCATGAAAGTCTACAACTTTGTTGAAGACATCCTCAGTATCTAAATAGTCGAACTGCGTTTGGTCGTCGCTACTTGGTCGTATCCCCGAATTCTTATTAAATTCATAAAAGTTACCAAGATTATTTAGGTTTAGGATTTCGTAAACGGACTGACAACCATTACAACAGAAGACTTTTTCATCAAATTCAATGCGCTCACTTTCAATAGGCTGACCGCAATGGAAGCACTTTTCTGACATGTGGTTTGTTGGGTTTAGCTTACAAAATTACGTCAAAAAACTTTGCTTTTGGGAGTAGAAAGTCTTATTTTTGCTGATAAATGTCATTACATATGTCACTTGAATTACAGCAAGTTATTGAACAGAATTTTATTAAAGCCTTTAATAGAGAGTCTTTTAAGAGAAGTTTATCACCTGAGGATTATGATAAATTAGTAGCAGAACTGCGAGATATGGAGTTCGCAAAGGGAGATACTGTTTTCGAAGATGGAGAATCTCCGCAAGGTGTCTATTTTATAAAAGAAGGTACTGCAAAGCTTTCAAAATCTGGAGTTTATGGTAAAGATCAGATCCTTCGATTTTGTAAAGAAGGCGATCTTATCGGTTATCGCTCTTTATTGTGTGGAGAAAATTTCCAAGCAAAAGCGGAAGCGATGACACCACTGAAGGTTGTTTTTTTACCAGCGGATTTCTTCATTCATTTATTAGAAGTTGATGCTAAATTGTCTTACGCAATGCTGCAAAAAATTGCTTACGAATTGGGCGAATCGTCTAACACAGTAACCTTTTTAGCTCAGAAAACAGTAAGAGAAAGATTAGCTGAGATTTTAATTTTACTTGAACAAAAATTAGGAACTGATCCAGAAGGATTTATTAATATTTCTTTAACAAGAGAAGAAATTGCCAACCTTATCGGGACTGCGACAGAAAGTGCAATCCGATTAATATCAGAATTCAAACAAGATGAATTGATCCTTGTCGAGGGACGGAACATCAAAATCATCAATCACGAAAAACTTATAAAACTTGGTCATGTGGTTATCTAATTTTAGATAACCATTTGTTTCTTTAATACAACCTAAAAGTTAAGCCCATGTCGGTACATTCAGAAATAAAAAAGATTACAACGGAGACACTTCGTAAGATGAAGTTCGATAATGATAAAATCTCGATGATCACTGCTTACGATTTCACAACTGCAAAGATGGTTGATGCTGGCGGTATAGATGCGGTGTTGGTTGGCGATTCTGCGGCTAATGTTATGGCGGGATTCGAGACAACACTTCCGATTACTCTTGACCAAATGATTTATCACACGCAATGCGTTGTTCGGGGGATTGACAGAGCTTTGGTTGTGGCGGATTTGCCTTTCGGAACTTACCAAAGTAATCCAGAAAAAGCTTTGGAATCGGCGGTGAGAATGATGAAGGAAGGCGGTGCACACGCTGTAAAAATTGAAGGCGGAAAAGAAATCGAAGAATCGATTCGTAAAATTGTAAATGCGGGGATTCCTGTGATGGGACATTTGGGATTAACGCCGCAATCGATTTATCAATTCGGAACTTATAAAGTAAGAGCTAAGGAAGATGCAGAAGCAGAAAAACTAATTTCTGATGCTAAGCTTTTGGAAGAACTAGGCTGTTTTGCAGTTGTTTTAGAAAAAATCCCTGCTGATTTAGCTAAAAAAGTGACCGAAGCTATTACAATTCCAACGATCGGAATTGGAGCTGGCGCAAATTGCGACGGACAAGTTTTGGTTTATCACGATATGGTTGGGATGAACAAAGGTTTTTCACCTAAGTTTTTAAGAAGATATTTAGATTTACATACCGAAATTACTGGTGCTGTTGCTCAGTTTGTAAAAGATGTAAAATCTGTAGATTTCCCGAATGCCTCAGAAAGTTATTAAAATTTATACATGAAAAACCTTATGGCAATACAAGCTGGCGTATCTTTCGCGGCTTTAGCTTGTTTATTAGTTGGTTGGATTCAGCCATTTTCTCCAGAGCTTAACAATATTTTTTATAATAAATTATTTTACATTTTAGTAGGTGCAAGTTTTGTATTACAAGCGCCAACTTTAGCGAATCCAAAATTCAAAATCCCAATGTACATCGCAGCTGGACTTTGTATTATTGGTGCATTTTTACCAGTTGAGACAAGACTTTCAGGTATTAAAACCATCGGATTAATTGCTGGAGTTATCATGTCATTATTTGGACGTAACAGAAACGCACAGCAATAATGTCGGAACAAATATTTTCTGCATCGCAAATCGTCTACGAGGATAATCACATGATGGTGATTAATAAAAAAGTTGGTCAGCTTGTACAAGGTGACAAAACTGGCGATTCGTCGTTGTTAGAATTGATTAAAGATTTTATAAAAAAAAGAGATGACAAGCCTGGAAACGTATTTTTGGGTTTGGTACATCGTATCGATCGACCAACTTCTGGTTTGGTGCTTTATGCTAAAACCTCTAAAGCGCTTTCTCGTTTAACACAAATGGTCGCAAATCGAGAAATTAAGAAAACCTATTGGGCTTTGGTGGCAAAAGAGATGATTCCGACGTCGCAACGTTTGGTGAATTATCTTAAAAAGAATGAAAAAAATAATAAAGCGATTGTCTTTTCAAAACCAACTGATGGTGCAAAAGAAGCGATTCTGACTTATCATTTGCTTCAAACTTTGGACAATTATTTGCTGTTAGAAATTGATTTAGAAACTGGTCGTCATCATCAAATCCGAGCGCAACTATCAAAAAACGGAACGCCAATAAAAGGTGATCTCAAATATGGTTCGCCGCGTTCTAATCCCGATGGGGGCATTAATCTTCACGCAAGACAACTGAATTTTGTACATCCTGTAACAAAAGAAGACATTGAAATCATCGCGTCTTTGCCGAAGAATGATAAGGTTTGGCAGGCGTGTGAGAATTTGTAATTTTAGAAAATAAATTTTAAAATTAAGAATACTAAAAAGGCATCCGAAATTTTCGGATGCCTTTTTTAAGTAATATAAATGTGTGTGATTGAGTGCCTATTTTTGGTTCATCAATCCGCCGTTGTCTTCTTTTGGCGTATCTTGATTTAAGAGGTTTTGATCAACTTTTGCTAACTTATTTTTAGTCGGGATTTTATAGTTGATAGAGAAACCAAAGTTTCGGCTGTCCCAACGGTTTTGCAGATAAATCGGCGTTGCAGTATTAACCGTTTTGAAATTCATTCTCGAACTGTTGAAAATATCATTTGCAAACAAGCTTACAGTAATTCTATCTTTATTAAATTTCTTGCTGAAATTAAGGTCAACACGATTCATAATTGGTTGTGTCGATTGGAAGAAATAGTAATTTCCTTTTGTTGAATAAGAGAAATTCGGCGCAAATTTAATATTGTAGGGAAGAATAAATTGTCCAGCTACATTGAAAAACCACATGCCTTTTTTATCCGTAATTTCTTTGATGTCTTGGAATTGATAACCTGCATACAAGTACAAGAAATTAATTTTATCAGGATTAAAATTAAACTTCATAATCTCGCTAAACGGTTTCGAGAAAATCATAAACGGAACGGGAAGTCCCACATTAAAGCTGTGTTGTGTCAAACTATGGATGTTAACATTGGTCTGCGAAATGCTGTAGCCGTCGCGTTCCACATACATCATCACTTGGTCTTTCACGCTGCTCACGTTATAGCTGATAAAGGCATAATCGAATGCGCTAATTTTAGCTTCGAAGTTGTTGTAAATCGTCGGTTGCACATTTGGGTTACCAGAAATGCTAACATTCGGATTTTGGAAAGTCGTGTTGTTCGGGTTCAATTGACCAGTTGATGGCAAACTGATTTTTCGGTTATAGTTTAAATTAAAATACAAGCTTTTTGCAAAATCATATTGCATGCTAGCATTTGGGAACAATTCAAACCTTTTGAAAGGCGTTAAATCATCCCATTGGTTTTTTCTTAAATTCAAAGATTTACCAGAAATGTCGTAATCTTCAGCTCTAAGACCAGCGATAAAAGTAAATTTTTTAATCTTCGTATTTAATTCTGCATAAGTTGCAGCCGTTTGTCTTTGATAATCTAAGTTTTTAATGCCAAGAAAATCTGTTGTAAAATCCGTCTTTTCGTACAAGCCTCCAAAACTAATTTTACCTTCATCCAACAATTTTATCGGTTGCGAATAGTCGACGCGAAGGTTGTAGTAGTTTTGATCGGACGCATTGTCCATATCAGCTCCAAAAATCTGTGTGCCAGTTGGTGTATAAAATGAGTTTTGTCCTGTTTGGTCAAAAGTTGATTTGAAACTAGAATAATTGGCTTTGATGTCTAACTTTTGGTTTTTATCATCAAATCTTTTCTGATAAGTTGCCGTAATTTCGTTTCGGTCGCTTTTGGTTTTGCTTTTTCCGATGTTTAGATAATTAGCAACAACATTATTTCCTGATCCGATCGGCGATTCGATCATAGATGTTCCGTCCGAATTGTTGTAAGCGTCGTTGTTTGCTTTATAATAATCGTAATTTAATAATAATCTATCTTTTCCTAAATCGAAAGTTAAAGCCGCTTTTGCAAAATATCCGCGAGAATATTTGTCACCAAAACCTCTCGATAAATCGTCCATTTGGTTGCTAGAAAAAGCTTCTGCGTAAGTTTGACCAGCACTGAATTGCCATCCAAAAACTTTATTTCTAGAATTTAAAACAATACTATTGTTAAATCTATTTCTGAATTTATCATAATCCGAAAATCTATAACCTCCAGAATATGTTGCTGTTAAATAATTTTTTGCAGATTTTGAAGTAATAATATTTAGAATAGCGCCACCAGAAGTTGCAGGAAATTCCGCTCCTGGTTGCGTCACAACTTCCACACGCTCAATCGCCGATGCAGGCATGCCTTCAAGGAAAGCAGTTAAATCGTTGGTCGAAATGTTAAGTGGTCGTCCATCCATGTAGACTTGGAGCGGTTTTCCCTGATACATCATTCCTGCGATGTCTGTAACCACCATACCTGGAAGTTTTTTAATTCCTTCTAAAGATGAGCCTGAATTAAGGCTTGCTTGTTCGGAAAAGTCGAAAATTGTTCTGTCAGCCTTTTGCTCGACAGCTTTTTTAGTTTTGGTTATTGTAACCTCTTCTATTTGTTTTTCCTTCGGATTATCTTTTTTAGTTTCTTGCGCAAACGCAACTTGAACGCTCAAAAATAAACTCGCTGCTAAAATAATTCTTTTGTTCATAAATGCTTGTCTACGCAATTAGACAAAAAATTTTTGCATTTGTTACAAATTATTTCTAAATAATGATAATTGTCATTGTTCTATCTCTTTATGGTTGGTTTTACGTTGATGAGGACTTCACTATTAAAATTTGGGGTTTTTACGGATGCAAATTTCAAATTTATTGTCACTTTAACAGAAAATTATAATGCCATGAAAACTTTTGAAAATTTTGATCTGCAATTGGCTTCTAAATCCTTACTAGAAGTTTCTAACAAAACAATGCAATTCGGTAAATTCGTCGATGGTTCGGATAAAGTAATTGTCGGTACAAGTATGCAAAAAGGTTTTGAAAAACAACTTGAAATACTCTTTTTACAAACTATGCATGATGACAGAAACTCCGTTGTTATTTTCATTCCTAATTCTGCAGCTATTAATGGTTTTATAGACGCAAAAGGAAAAGGGATGGTCTTAAAAAATGTCGAAATTTCTGCTATTAAGAATGATGAAACTGCTAATACGCTAATTGAAAAACTAACTTTATCCAAAATAAAAGTAAGTTATTTACTTATTTCTAATGGTCTTGCAATAATTGAGCTTTCACCAGAAAAGTTGATTCGATCATATTATCCTGACCGTAAGTAAAAAAACTTTATTTAGAACAAAAAAGCCACCCCGTTTTGGAGTGGTTTTAATTTTATATTGAAAGCAAAATTAATTCGCTTCCATTCTTTTAATTAAATTCAAGGCAGAACCCGCTTTGAACCAATCAATTTGTTGCTCGTTGTACGTGTGGTTTGCCATAACGATATCTTTAGTTCCATCGTTGTGAACAAATTCTAAAGTCAATTGTTTTCTTGGGGCAAATTTGTCCAAATCCAAGAAATTCACAACGTCATCTTCTCTTACTTTGTCATAGTCCGCTTTGTCAGCGAAAGTAAGAGCCAACATCCCTTGTTTTTTTAGGTTAGTTTCGTGGATACGAGCGAAAGATTTTACCAAAACTGCTTTCACACCAAGATGTCTCGGTTCCATTGCAGCGTGCTCTCTTGAAGAACCTTCGCCGTAATTTTCGTCACCAATAACAATAGAAGGAACACCTGCTGCTTTATAAGCTCTTGCTACTGCAGGAACTTCACCATAAGCACCGGTTAATTGGTTCTTTACCTTGTTGGTTTCCATATTGTAAGCGTTTACGGCTCCAATTAACATATTGTTCGAAATATTATCCAAATGACCTCTGTATTTCAACCAAGGTCCAGCCATAGAAATATGGTCGGTTGTACATTTTCCGAAAGCTTTAATTAATACAAAAGCTCCTGTAATGTTCAATCCGTCCCATGCTGGGAATTCTTCTAACAACTGAAGTCTATCCGAAGTTGGACTAACAACAACTTGTACATTAGAACCATCTTCAGACGGCGCTTGATAACCGTTATCATCTACTGCGAAACCTTTTGCAGGAAGTTCAGAACCTTTTGGCTCGTCTAATTTCACTTGCTCACCAGCTTCGTTCGTTAAGGTATCTGTAATTGGGTTAAAATCTAATCGACCCGAAATTGCAACCGCCGCAACCATTTCTGGAGAAGCTACGAAAGCGTGTGTATTTGGGTTTCCATCCGCTCTTTTTGCAAAGTTTCTGTTGAAAGAATGAATAATTGAGTTTTTCTCAGCTTTTTCAGCACCTTCTCTATCCCATTGTCCAATACAAGGTCCACAAGCGTTGGTAAATATTCTTGCGTTTTCGAATTTTCTAAATGAATCCAAGAAACCATCTCTTTCTGCAGTGAATTTCACTTGCTCAGAACCTGGGTTGATTCCCAAAATCGCTTTTGGTTTCACTCCTTTAGCAACAGCGTCTTCAACAATTGAAGCCGCTCTTGATAAATCCTCGTAAGATGAGTTGGTACAAGATCCGATTAATGCCCATTCAACTTCCAAAGGCCATCCGTTAGCTTCTGCTTTTGCTCTAAATTCAGCAACTGGTGTTGCTAAATCTGGCGTGAATGGTCCGTTAAGGTGTGGAGTTAATTCAGAAAGATTGATTTCAATAACTTGATCGAAATATTGTTCAGGATTTGCGTAAACTTCTGCGTCACCGGTTAAATGTTCTGCGATTTTGTCGGCAGCATCTACAACATCCTGTCTTCCTGTTGCAGCCAAATATCTTCTCATAGAATCATCGTAACCGAAAGTAGAAGTCGTAGCACCGATTTCTGCTCCCATGTTACAAATTGTTCCTTTTCCAGTTGCAGAAAGAGATTCTGCACCTTCACCGAAATATTCAACGATGCAACCAGTTCCACCTTTTACGGTTAAAATACCAGCAACTTTTAGTATAACGTCTTTTGCAGAAGTCCATCCGCTCATTTTACCCGTTAATTTAACACCAATAAGTTTTGGCATTTTCAGTTCCCAAGCCATTCCAGCCATTACGTCAACCGCATCTGCACCACCAACACCAATGGCTACCATTCCTAAACCTCCTGCATTAACTGTGTGCGAATCGGTACCAATCATCATTCCACCAGGGAAAGCGTAGTTTTCTAAAACCACTTGGTGAATAATCCCTGCTCCTGGCTTCCAGAAACCGATTCCGTATTTATCACAAACAGAACTTAAGAAGTTGAAAACCTCCGAATTCTTATTAATTCCTTCTTGTAAATCTGCTTCAGCACCAACTCTCGCTTGGATAAGGTGGTCAGCGTGTGCTGTAGATGGAACCGCAACTTTCGCTTTTCCAGCTTGCATAAATTGCAATAACGCCATCTGAGCCGTAGCATCCTGCATCGCCACTCTGTCTGGTGCGAAATCTACATACGAGTTTCCTCTTTCGTAAGCTTGTGTTGCGTTACCTTCCCAAAGGTGTGCGTAAAGAATTTTCTCAGCAAGTGTCAAAGGTTTTCCCACAACTTTTCTCGCAACAGCGATTCTTTCTGGGTAACGTTCGTACACTTTTTTGATCATATCAAGGTCAAAAATCATACTTTAATTTTTTAATATTATACTTTGAAATGTTTTAAAATCGACTTCTAAAATTAGTGATAATTTAGAACTTATTCGAATTCAGTTTGTTATTAAGATTGATTTTAAATAAGAATCAAAATTGACAAATTGACATCTCTATTTTGAATTAAAATCAATTTTAAGAGCTTTAATTATGATGGGAATTCTATGCCAAGCAAACTTGTTTTAGTTGAAAATGCCTATCGCAACAATTTTTGGATATTTCAATTAAACAAAAAAAGACTGCCCAAATCGAGCAGTCTTTTGTATTTATTCAAGGGTTTCTTAGTGACAAGAAATCGGCGTGAATTTCGTTAAATTGATACCTTCAACAGCATCTTGGTATTCTTCGATATTCGGAATTCTACCCAAAATAGCCGAAAGTACAACCACTGGAGTAGAAGCCAATAAAGATTCTCCTTTTTTGCCATCTCTGTCTTCAACCACACGACCTTGGAAAAGACGCGTAGAAGTCGCCATTACCGTATCTCCTTTTTCCGCTTTTTCTTGGTTACCCATACAAAGGTTACATCCCGGACGTTCCAGATACATGATGTTTTCGTATTCTGTACGAGCTGCATTTTTCGGTGCATCGTCATTAAATTCGAATCCAGAATATTTTTGAAGCATTTCCCAATCGCCTTCTGCTTTCAATTCGTCGATAATGTTGTACGTAGGTGCTGCAACAACTAATGGCGCGTTGAATTTAACTTCACCTTCTTTTTTCTCAACATTTCTCAACATTTGCGAAACGATTTTAAGGTCATCTTTGTGAACCATACAAGAACCTACGAAACCTAAATCTACCGCTTTTGTTCCGCCGTAATACGTCAAATCACGAATTGTGTCGTGCGTATAACGTTTAGAAACATCTTCATTATTTACGTCTGGATCGGCAATCATTGGCTCGTTGATGATATCCAAATCAATTACCACTTCAGCGTAATATTTTGCATTCGCATCGGGTTGAAGTGCTGGTTTAGAACCAGATTTAATTTCTTCGATACGCTTGTTTGCTTTATCGATAAGACCTTGTAGAACTTTATTATGATTATCCATTCCTTTATTAATCATAATCTGAATTCTAGATTTCGCAATTTCTAAAGATTGAATTAAAGTATCGTCTTGTGAAATACAGATTGACGCTTTCGCTTTCATTTCCGCCGTCCAGTCAGTGAATGTAAAGGCTTGATCGGCTAATAAAGTACCGATATGAACTTCGATAATTCTTCCTTGGAAAACGTTTTCACCATCAAATTGCTTCAACATCTGCGCTTGAGTTGCATGAACCACGTCACGGAAATCCATGTACGGTTTCATTTCACCTTTGAAAGTCACTTTCACAGATTCTGGAATTGGCATAGACGCTTCACCAGTCGCCAAAGCCAAAGCTACAGTCCCTGAATCGGCTCCAAAAGCAACACCTTTCGACATTCTCGTGTGCGAATCTCCCCCGATGATAATTGCCCATTCGTCAATCGTAATATCATTCAAAACTTTGTGAATAACGTCGGTCATTGCATGATATTCACCTTTCGGGTCTCTTGCTGTAATCACCCCAAAATCATTCATAAATTTCATCAATTTAGGAATGTTGGTTTGGGCTTTTTTGTCCCAAACCGAAGCGGTGTGGCATCCAGATTGGTAAGCTCCATCAACGATCGGTGAAATAACAGTGGCCGCCATAGATTCAAGCTCTTGAGCTGTCATCAAACCAGTTGTATCTTGAGAACCAACGATATTTACTTTTACACGAACGTCTGAACCTGCGTGTAATGTTTTTCCTGGCGTTACACCAACAGCATTTTTGTTGAAGATTTTTTCAACAGCGGTTAAACCTTGACCGTCTATTGAAATTTCTTTTGCTGGAGCAAAAACTGTTGGCGCTTCAACACCTAAAGTTTGTGCTGCAAAAGTTTGAATTTTCTTTCCGAAAACAATCGCATAAGAACCACCCGCTTTGATGAATTCCATTTTTTGCGGTGTTAAAGAACGAGCGATGTCAATTAATTCTTGGTCGCCGTTGTATAATTTTTTAGTCTTCGTATTTATGGTTAAAACTGTACCTGTTGCAACCGAATAAACCTCTTCTAAAATAGGTTCATCATTTTCGTTACGAACAACATTTCCGTTTTCATCTACTTTTTTTGTCCAGTTTTTAAGGTCGATTCCGATACCTCCAGTTACATCAACTGTCGTTAAGAAAATCGGAGAAATACCATTCGTTCCACCAACAATCGGTGCGATATTCACGAAAGGTACGTAAGGTGATGCTTGTTTCCCTGTCCAAAGTGCAACGTTGTTAACGCCCGACATACGAGAAGAACCAACACCCATAGTTCCTTTTTCTGCGATAAGCATCACGCTCGCATCAGGATGTTGTGCTTGTAACGCACGAATCTGCTCCTGAGCTTCTGGCGTAATCATACATTTCCCATGCAATTCTCTGTCAGAACGCGAGTGCGCTTGGTTACCTGGCGACAATAAATCAGTAGAAATATCTCCTTCACCAGCGATGAATGTTACGATTTTAATTTCTTCAGCAACTTCTGGAAGTTTTGTGAAGAATTCTGCTTTTGCATAACTTTCAAGAATGTCTTTTGCAATCGCGTTTCCAGCTTTATAAGCATCTGCTAAACGCGCTGTATCGGCGTCATACAAGAAAACCTGAGTTTTAAGAACTTCAGCAGCTTGTTTTGCAATTGCTTCATCGTTTCCTAAAGCCAAATCTAAAAGAGCCTCGATAGACGGGCCACCTTTCATGTGCGACAACAATTCGAACGCAAAAGTTGGTGTAATTTCCGCAACTGCAGTTTCATCAAGAATAATTTCTTTCAAAAATTTAGCCTTTACACCCGCAGCAGGCGTCGTACCTGGAAGTGTGTTGTAAATTAAAAACTGAATAGAATCCGCTCTGTTCGGATTGTTGGAATCTTTAATTTGTGCGATGATTTCGCTTGTAAGTTCTGCTCCGTCAATTGGTTTTGGATGCAAACCTTGACCTTTTCTTTCTTCAATCTCTTGAAGATAATCTGTATAAACGCTCATAATATGTAGAAGCTTTTGCTTGTAATTTTATTTAAAACTAAAAGTGAATTCAGTTGATTATTAAATTATTCTATAAAT
Source organism: Soonwooa sp. (assembly GCF_032062245.1). Taxonomy (NCBI): domain Bacteria; kingdom Pseudomonadati; phylum Bacteroidota; class Flavobacteriia; order Flavobacteriales; family Weeksellaceae; genus Soonwooa; species Soonwooa sp. The sequence continues at coordinate 80,182 of NZ_DAMBQF010000001.1, read as the reverse complement.
TGCAGCCAAAAATACGATTTTTTATACTTTTTATAAACTTTATTCATTCAGTTTTGAAATAAGTACAATTAGTTTTTATCTATATTTTCTTATTTTTGTTTGTAATTAATTGATGGTTAGTGTTTTATTAATTGGTGTGAGTTTGGAAATCGTAAAAAATATTTAGCGAATATTCGCTGATTTATGATTTGGAAAATGAAAATTAAGTGGTTTTTGGGCGTATTATTAACTGGTGTTTTGTTGGTTTACTTTTTTATAGATCCAGCATATTCTGGTTGGGCGATTAACTGTCCATTTAAAGCTATAACTAAATACGATTGTCCTGGTTGTGGTAGTCAGCGCGCTTTTCATCAATTATTACATGGGCAATGTAGTAATGCTTTTGTTTTGAATCCGCTTTTTGTAGTCGCGATTCCCGTTTTTTTGATTTTTCTTGTTTTTCAGATTGTTGATTTAAAAACAAAGTATTCGAAATTTTACAATTTGTTGTTTGGGTTTAAAAGTATTCTTATTTATTTAATTATTGTTTTAATGTTTTTTGTTGTTAGAAACACAGGATTTTACACCGTATTCATTAATTCAATTTAGTTTTTTAAACCAAGCTTTTTTTTAAAAATTTCATTAACAAATCTTCAAAAAATCAAATTTATTTTTCATAAGTTTGCAACACGGAAAAAGGGGTGCCCTAGAAAGGCTGAGATTATACCCTAAGAACCTGGGCGGGTAATGCTGCCAAGGGAAATATAAACGGCTTGGCTGTTTGGTGCATCCTTTTATTCCAACAAATATTGTGTTAGAATGAAAGGATTTATTTTTTTATCGGCTCTTAGTATCGGAGCTTTCAGTTTTGCTCAATCCAAGCAAGATACAATCAAGGAGATAGAGCAAGTTCGTGTTTTCAAAAAACTACCAGTTTCTAAAGAAATTATCAATGTTCAGAGAGATCTTGATGCCAAAAATCTTGGACAAGATTTACCCATTTTATTGAAAAATCAAACTTCAGTTATGTCAACTTCAGATGCTGGTAATGGCGTTGGCTACACAGGTTTTAGAATTCGTGGTGTTGCTGGGACAAGTATCAATGTGATGATGAATGGTATTCCGTACAACGATTCCGAAAGTCAAGGGACTTTCTTTGTTAACGTTCCGGACTTGACAAGTTCGGCATCACAGATTGTTATTCAGCGTGGTGTTGGGACATCCACAAACGGAGCTGCCGCTTTTGGAGCGAGTGTTAACATCGTTTCTAAAGATCCTGAAAAAGAATTTTATGTAAAAACCGATGACAGTTATGGCTCGTTTAATACCTATAAATATTCTGCCGAAATAGGTTCTGGAAAGTTCTGGAAAGACCGATTGTCATTGATGGGACGTTACACCAAAATCCATTCGGATGGTTATATTGATCGGGCATTTTCTGATCTTAATTCCTATAGTTTCGCAGCTTTATTTGAAGAAGATAAAACGAGAATTCGTTTGATGGCTTTTGGTGGAAAAGAAAAGACTTACCAAGCTTGGAATGGCGTCGATAAAGAGACTTATGACAAAGATCGACGATTTAACTATTCAGGTCAATATTTTGATTTGTTGACAAATAAAGAAAAATTCTACGATAACGAAACAGATAATTACAGACAAAATCATTATCAATTACTTTGGGAACAAACTTTTAACGACCATTGGAATCTTGAAACGACTTTACATTACACCAAAGGAAAAGGTTACTATGAAAATTACAAACAAGACGCTAAGTTTTCAAAATATAACTTACCGAATATTTTAGTTGAAGGTTCGGAGATTAAGCGCTCAGACTTTATTAGAAAGAAATGGTTGGATAACGATTTTTATGGAGCTGTATCAACTTTATATGGTAAATATGAAAATACAGACATCAATATTGGCGTTGTTGCTAACCAATATTACGGAAGACATTTCGGGAATGTATCGGGTGTTTTCTTTCCAGAAATTACTGAACATGAGTATTACCGAAATAGAACGGTGAAGAATGAGATTTCTGGCTTTGTTAAAGGACTTTACAGAATTAATGACTTTGAGTTGTTTGGAGATTTGCAAATGCGAAATGTGACTTATGATGCAAAAAACATTCAACAAGGTGATGGAGAAAGTTTTGATTTAAATAAAAAATGGACGTTCTTTAATCCTAAAGCTGGCGTTAATTACAAGATAAACGGTGGCAAATTATTTTTGTCTTACGCTATCGCAAACCGAGAACCGAATCGTGACGACTTACAAGAAAACCCAAATACTAAAAACGAATTTTTACAAGATTGGGAACTTGGTTTAGAAAAACAATTTGGGTCCGTGTTATCTTTTTCCGCGAATCTTTATTATATGCAGTACAAAGATCAATTGGTACTGTCGGGCGTTATTAATGATGTTGGGAATTTTGTCCGTCAAAATGTTGACAAAAGTTACCGAGCTGGTATCGAGTTAGGTGCTTTGGCAAATGTTTCGAAAGACTTCCGAGTTAATGCAAACTTAAGTTTAAGCAGAAACAAAATTAAAGAAGTTAATGCTTCAAAAGACGATGCTGTTATCATTATTAAAGATGCAGAAACTTCTTTTTCTCCTTCTGTTATCGGAAATTTGGGATTGCAGTATGATTTTGGTGACGCTTTTACAATTGGTTTAACCAATCAATATGTTGGAAAACAATATTTGGACAATACTCAGAACGAAAACTACCGAATTAAAGATTATTTCTTGACAGATTTTAATGCAAAGTTTACATTACAGTTGCCACGAACAACAGCAGAATTCAAGCTTTTGGTGAATAATGTTTTTGATCAAAAATATATTAATAATGGTTTTGTATATGGCGATACACCTTATTATTATGCACAAGCTGGTGTTAACTTTATGTTTGGCATTTCTTTAAAGTTCAAATAATTAAACACTAATTAAATATATCTGCAAAAGCATCTCAAAATTTTGGGGTGTTTTTGTTTTTATAAATTACTAATTAATTTGCCATCCTGTTATAAAATTATAAATTTGCATATTATGGACATTGCACAGCAAATTTTACAGGTTCTTAATGCTCAAGGTCAACTTGAGCTAGCAGGGTTGGGGATGCTTTCTCTTATCACTAAACATGCTGAATTGGATGTTCAGAATGATAAAATTCTGCCTCCAAAAAAGGAATTAATTTTTAATCTTTATCGTGGTCAAAAGGCTGATAATCAATTTAATGGGTTGTCATCGCAAATTCTAAAAGATCTTTTGGAAAAAGGAAATTACGATCTTGCAGGTATTGGTAAATGGACAAATTTTGCAGGGAAAATCGACTTTGTTGCAGATTCTCAAATTGCAGCAAACGACTTTTACGGTTTCGAAGAAATTGAAGTGCCGAGAGTTGGCGCCCATGCGCCGCAGTTAATGCCAAGCCTCGATGAAGATTACAAATTTAATAAATCTATTCTTTGGACATTTTTAGTCGTTATTCCGATTGCGGGCATTTTGTACGTTGCATTTACCCAAAAAGATCAACTGTTTGGGAAATCTTCTTTCAAAAGTGTTGAACTTTCAAAGATTGAAAAACAACCAACAAAACCTGTCGTTGTCGACTCGTTGGGTGTAAAACCGAGCGACTCGATCAAAAGCGATTCTTTATCGCGACCAATTAACAATACAAGGAAATAATATATGCAAAAATCAAAAAAAGCAGCTGAGTCGCTTACGGTTATGACGAACATTGTTCTACCAAACGAAACCAACTCGTTGCGTAATCTTTTCGGTGGAGAATTGCTTTCCAAAATGGACCGTTGCGCTTCTATCTCGGCGGCTCGTCATTGCGAAAGACGTGTGGTAACAGCTTCTGTTAATCACGTTTCGTTTAATCATCCGATTCCTGAAGCTGGAATTGTTGTTTTGGAATCAAAAGTGACGCGTGCATTTTCAACATCGATGGAGATTTATGTTGATGTTTGGTTGGATGATCCCATCAACCAAAAAAAAATTCATACTAACGAAGGTATTTACACTTTCGTGGCGGTTGATGAGTTTAACAAGCCAGTTCCGATTCCTGCGTTAGAGCCAGAAACGGAAGAGGAGAAAAAGAGATTCGATGCGGCACTTCGCAGAAAAGAATTGTCATTAATCCTTTCTGGAAGAATGAAAGCGACAGATTCTGTAGAGTTGAAAAAATTATTCGCTGGAGAAATATAATATGACGGAAGATTTATCTTCCGTTTTTTTATCATTAAAAATGAAGTAGATATGAAAGCAAAGATTTTATTATTAGACAAAAACCATCCCTTAATTGACGAACAATTATTGGCGCAAGGATTTGTGTTGGACGAAGATTTTAGTTCGAGTTACGATGAGGTTTTAAAAAAGATAAAAGAGTACGACGGCATTATCATTAGAAGTAGAATTCCGATTGATGCTAATTTTCTGAATCAAGCAAAAAATTTGAAATTCATAGCGCGCGTTGGTGCTGGTATGGAAAACATCGATGGCGAAACTGCTAAAGCTTTAAATATTGAATTGATAAATTCACCCGAAGGCAATCGAGATGCTGTTGCAGAACATGTTTTGGGGATGTTATTGATTTTGATGAATCGTCTTTTTATCGCGTCTAACGAAGTTAAAAACGGAATTTGGCTGCGCGAAGAAAATCGTGGCGACGAACTTTTAGGCAAGACTTTCGGTATTATCGGTTACGGAAATATGGGAAAATCGGTTGCAAAACGATTGTCGGGTTTTGGTGTTGAAGTTATTTTTTATGATATTTTACCAAACATAGCGGACGAATTTGCGACGCAGGTTAGCTTAGAAGAATTGCAAAAACGCGCTGACATTGTGAGCCTTCATATTCCGCTGACCGATTTGACGCATTATATGATTGATGAAAATTTCATTAATAACATGGAAAAAGAGTTTTACTTCGTTAACACTGCGCGTGGTAAAAATCTTAAAACTTCGGCTTTGGTTGAAGCTCTGAAATCTAGAAAAGTAAAAGCTGCAGCGCTTGACGTTTTAGAATATGAAAAATCTTCTTTTGAAAATTTAGATGTTGAAAATGATGATTTAAAATATTTATTAAATTCTGACAATGTCATCGTAACGCCACATATCGCTGGTTGGACGCATCAAAGCAAAGAAAAATTAGCGCAATTTATCGTTGATAAAATTTTGAAACTTTATAATAGTTAATAGAATAAAGTCTTCATTTTAATAATAATCAAGAGAAGCTTAAATCATTTTTAGGCTTCTTTTTTTGTAATTAATTTAACATAAAATAACATTTTCGGGTGCGTCATTTCTTTGTACAAATCCATAATTTAGCGATTCTGTTAATTGAAAAAATGTAAGGAACAATGAAGAACTCCAAAGGTGTGTTTTTATTAGTGATGTCGATGTTATTTTTTAGTTGTAAAAAAGATAATTCACCTACGGAAAAAGAAGCTTATCAAAGCAAATTACCCAATTATTCTAATGTCAAACTCGATAAAGTTTTCACTGACGAGGATCGACAACTTGATAACAAAGATCAAATCGTTTCGCAAATCGATAATTACTATAAAACAGTTTGGGAAAACGGAAATCTTAGCGGAAGTTTTTTAGTGGCAAAAGGTGACGAGATTTTGGTTGAAAAATACCGAGGTTTTGGACGAGAAAATGAGCAAATGCCGATTGATAAAGATACGCCGCTTCATGTCGCTTCGGTTAGTAAGACGATGACAGCGATGGCGGTTCTCAAATTAATTGAAGCTGGAAAGTTGAAACTCGAAGATGATTTAACCAAGTTTTTTCCAAAACTTCCGTATCCTAATATTACAGTTTTTAGCTTGTTGTCGCAACGTAGCGGACTTCCGAAATATGAGCATTTTGACCAATCTGTAAAACCCGCGCCTGCTGAACTGCAAAAGAAATTTATCACCAACCAAGATGTTCTTAATATTTTGGAACGTGACAAACCAGAATTGGCGCGTCCTAGCAATACAGGTTTTATGTATTGTAACACGAACTTTGCGATGTTGGCTTTAATTGTTGAAAAAGTGACAGAGACCAAATTCCCTGAGGCGATGCAAGAGATTTTGTTCAAGCCTTTGCACATGGAGCATTCTTTTATTTTTGAAGAAAAAGATATTCCGACGGCTTCGCAATCCTTTTATAATGGACAAAATCGATTATATCCGCTAGATCATTTTGACCTAATCTACGGTGATAAAAATGTCTACACAACGCCAAGAGATTTATTAAAATTTTCGACTGCAATGTTTTCTAAAGACTTTTTGAAGCCAGAATTAAAAGCTAAAATTTTTGAACCTTACAGTAATGAAAAAGCTGGCGTTAATAATTACGGTTTAGGTTTCCGAATGAAAATCTTTGACGAAAATAATAAACTGACCTATCATAATGGTTGGTGGCATGGTAGTAATGCAGTTTTTGTTCATCTTTTAAAATCTAAGGTGACGATAATCGCTATCGGTAACAAATATTCGCAGCGTGTTTATTCGGCAATGGCTTTGTCAGGCTTGTTCGAGCCGTTTCCTTTTGAGATTGAAAAACTTAATAAAGTTATGAATGGCGACAAACCAACCAACGAAAATGCAGATTCTGTCAATGTGAGTACCACGAATTATTCAGAATAAAAATCATATAGAGAACTAAAACGCATTTTCCGTTTTAGTTTTTTTATTTTTGCAGTATAAATACCATAATGAAGAAGATTTTTTTTCTTTTCCTCATCAGTTTGTTGATGCTGTCTTGCGCGCGCGTTGGTTCTCCTAACGGCGGCGCCAAAGATACAATTCCGCCAAAAATGTTGTTTAGCAATATCGATACAACACGTGTTAATGTGCCTGTGACAACTAAAGAATTGCGCATTGAGTTTGATGAATATATCAAGCTAAAAGATATTAACAAAAACCTGATTATATCACCCCCTATTAAGAATATCAAAAAGATTTTGCCCGCTAATCTTGGAACAAAATTTTTGATGATCCAATGGAGCGATACGCTTAAAGAAAACACGACTTACAATTTCAACTTCGGGAATGCGATTAACGACCTTAATGAAGCTAACGTTTTACCGTATTTTAATTATGCTTTTTCTACAGGTCCAGAGATAGAAGATAATTATCTAAGTGGAACTTTGGTGGATGCACTCGGTGAAAAAAAATCTGAAGGTAAAGATGTCAATTATGTTGTAGGACTTTATCAGGTTAAAGACTCGATGGACTATCGTCAAAAGCCTTATTATATTACGAATGTTGATCCGGATGGTTATTTTGAACTTAATTATTTATCACCAGGAAAATATAAAATTCTAGCTTTTGAAGATCAAAATGGAAATTCTATTTTTGATAATGGAAAAGAAAAATTTGCCTTTTCTAAAGATGATGTTGTTATCGAAGACAAGAAAAATATTTCTGGGACAAAACTGAAACTTTATCCAAGTGTTCCGCCTATTAAATATAAAGAATACAAACAGACAAATGGCGGCATTATGTTGTTGTATGAAGGAAAACCTGAGAATGTTGAGGTAACTTCTGCGTCGGCCAATCTCAAAGATTACAAGGTCACGCATCGTCCAAAGTCGGATTCGGTGTTTGTTTGGTTTGATGCAATTGCGCAAAACATAGGTATTGATAAAAGTGATAACATAAAATTAGCTTCAAAAACTGTTGTTAAAACAGATTCTGTTTCGGTTTATTATAAAAATGATCCAAGAGCGGAAATGACTTTAGCAAGTGGATCAGACAAAGTTTTAGCGCCAAATACATTATTTAAAATTAAAGCTAATTTTCCAGTGTCAGAAATTCAATCGGACAAATGGAGATTGACTTCGGATAGTATTTCGCAAAATTTTACGGCAAATATTTCTAAGGCGAATAGCGAGGATATTATCATTAATTCTGATTTTAAAGCTGGGAAATCTTATCAACTTTCCATTCCAAAAGAAAGTGTAAAATCTTTCTATAAATCTATCGCAAAATCTTATCGACTCGATTTCGAAATCGGAAAACCTACAGATTTTGGAACTTTTAAACTTGAAATTTCCAATGCGCCGACGTCACATTTTTGGGTACAAATGCTGAATGAAAAAGGCGATGTCCAATACCAACAATACACTAAGGAGAATGTTGTCTATTTTAAAAACTTAAAACCTGGTGATTATTTTCTTCGTATTTTGGTGGATAATAACGATGATGCTTATTGGGAAACCGCTTCCTTTGCGGAGAATCGATATGCGGAGGATGCTTATTTATTTAAAAAAGGAAAAGATCAAAATCCGATGACTAAAGTTAATATACGACCGATGTGGGAAATTAACGAAAAGTGGGATCTTAACGCTGAAACACAAGGGAATTGAAAAAGATTTTAAGAATTTTAATTGTTGTAATTGTAATATTTGGCTTGATACAATTAATTCCGATTGATAGAGTTAATGAACCTATCAAAAAAGAGGAGAATTTTGTAGATAATTATAAAGTGAGTCCGCGTGTCAAGAATTTGATAATTGCGGCTTGTTACGATTGTCATTCTAACGAGGTTAAATATCCAGATTATGCTTATGTAGCGCCAATTTCGTGGATGGTGAAAGATCACGTTTCGGAAGGTCGCGAGCGCCTTAATTTTTCCAAATGGGGGACTTATAATACTTTCCAAAAAGAGGGGATGATGGAGAAAAGTAGTACTACAGTGGAAAATTATACAATGCCGTTGCCTGCGTATATCTCAAAGCATCCCGAAGCTAATCTTAGTAAGACAGATCGAGAGTTGATGGCAAATTTTTTCCGTGAAGTTCTTAAAGATTTAAAAGAAAAATAAAATTTTACTATCAAATCACCAACCGTAAATAAAACTAAACATGAATTTTGAAGATTTTATCATTGCTCCAAAACCCATAAAAACTGAAGAATGGCAATTGGGCGCTCATATCGCAAATGAAATTTTGGAAGACAGCATTGTGTTGTTGTTTGTTTCAGATAATCGTGGTGCGCGCGGTGATGCTGAGGTTCAGGATTTTATGAATGTTCGTCGTGAGTTTTACAGGTTGTCAAAATTGGATTTTGAAATTCCGATGGTGGATTTGGGCGATTTGGTGTCTGGTAAAAGTCTAGAAGACACGCATTATATTTTGCAAGAAGTGCTTTCTGCTTGTCATTACAAACGCGCGATTCCAGTTGTGGTTGGCGGTTCTACAGATTTCTCTTATTCACTTTATGCCGCTTTAGATTTTCATTATAAAAAGATAAATTATACGCAAATCAATAACGTTGTGTCTTTGGCGCAAGGTGACGAAATCAATGAGCGCAATTTTTTAAGTAAAATTTTGGGTTCCAAAAACTTCGAAATTCAGAATTATCATCACCTTGGTTATCAAAAACATCTTAACGAATTAGATTCTGTTAAATTGATAAAAGAAGTTCAGTTTGATGTTATTCGTTTGGCTGAAATGATGAATTCTACAGAGCGCACCGAACCTTTTTTTAGAAAAACAGATTTAGTAACGATTAATTGTGACGCCATCGAAAGCGGCATGGATCCTTTCTCGATAAATCCTCAAGTTAACGGACTTAATAAGCGCGAAATTTGTGCTTATATGAAGGAAATCGGTCTTAGTGAAAACCTGAAATCTGTTGGTATTTTTAATTTTAATATTTATTCTGACGACAGAATGAATCATCAGCTTTTGGCGCAAATGATTTGGTATTTGATAGAAGGAATCAATATCCAGCGATCACATCCTAAAGAACGAAAATTCGAAACTTATTGGGTGATGGTTGGCGAAGAAAGTCATGCTTTCCAACGTGATACATTTAGGAATCTTTGGTATTTTGGGGAAGATGAGGATTCTAATAATTTAATTCCGTGTTCGCGCTCGGATTTTGAAGAGGCAAAAAGAGGTTATTTGGGCGAACGTTTTACTAGAAAATAAAAAATATGCGACCAAAAGTTTCGGTAATTGTTCCCGTTTATAATGTTGAAATTTACCTTGAAAAATGTCTTAATTCGTTAATTAGTCAACAACTTTCCGCCATTGAAGTTATTATTGTTAATGACGGTAGCAAAGATAATTCGCAACAGATTATCGATGATTTTACAAATCGTTTTCCTGAAAAAATTAGAGCTTTTACAAAAGAAAATGGAGGCCTTAGTGAAGCCCGAAATTTTGGATTAAAACATTGCACTGGCGAGTATATTGGTTTTGTAGACAGTGACGATTATGTGACGGATGATATGTTTGCGGAAATGTACGATTTGGCGCAAAAACACAATGCCGAAATGGTCATTTGTAATTTAGAAAAAGTTGATCAATTCGGAAATGTTACGCAAAAGTTGACGCAAATCCCAAATATGCCAGAGAAAATTGACTTGAGCGAGCATTTTTCAGTGTTTTCGGATTTGAGTTATTTTGCTTGTAATAAAATTTTTAGAGCTGATTTGTTTTCGAATAAAAATTTTAAAAAAGACATTCATTTTGAGGATATACAGTTAATTCCACAGCTTTTGTTGAATTGCAAAACGATAGCACAAACTCAGAAATTCCATTATCAATATCTAGAACGCACCGATTCGATAACCAAAACACATACTTTGAAAGGCCTTGATATTCTTAACGCTGTTAAAGATGTTGAAGTTGCTTTTAAAAATTCTAGTTTTTCTAACCGAACAATTGAACTTAAGAATTTCCAGATTCTAGAAGGTGTTTACACTTTTTTAGCTTACTTGGCTTTTGTGAAAGATAAGTCTACATATCTACAAATGCAGAATGCGCTTTCAACTTTTATAAAGGAACGTCAAATATCACGAAATGATGTTTTTGCTTACAAAAGATTTGGAGAAAATTACTTTTCTAGCTTGCCAATAACGAAGCGATTTTATTATTTAATTCAATTTTTTGTACCCGTAAGTTTGCATACAACAATTATTTCGAAATTATCTAAATAGTGCTGTTGTTTTACAAAAATAACATTTAGTTCAATATTTTGAAATGTTTTGATGTTTAATGATAATATTTGAGAGTAATGGTTGAAATGTTTTTAAAACTAATCTGAAGTTATTTGCTATTTATTAGTATTTTTGCGCTGAGAAGCATTCCTTAGAGAGTTTTTCACCCACAACGCGATGAAAAAAAATTACGAATTCTGCCCATGGACAACTTAGGTTTTGTGCAAAATATGAGTTTTGAATCCGTCTTTATTTTGAAGATGGTTTTAGGATTTTCAATATCATTTTTGTTGACCTATTTTTTGGTTCCAGCAATTATTAAAATCTCTAGGAGAAAAAATTTGATGGATGAGCCAACAATGCGGTCGTCTCATCAAAGAAAAATCCCCAACCTTGGAGGAATTGCGATATTTTTCGCACTCGGTGTTTGTGCTCCAATTTTTGCCTACGAATTGTTTGACCAATACAAATTTTTGTTCGCTTCATTAGTTATTTTATTTTATATTGGTGTTACTGATGATATTGTCGTGATGCGTGCTTATAAAAAATTATTAGCTCAGATTGTTGTATCTGTGCTAGTTGTCGTTGGTTCCGATGTGAGGATACGGAGTTTTTTTGGGTTGTTTGGTATTGATGAACTTAATTATTATTTCAGTGTTTTTTTTAGTGTGTTGACGTTTATTATACTGATAAATGCTTTCAATCTGATTGATGGAATTGATGGACTAGCAGGAAGTTATAGTTTATTGTCTAGTGGTTTGTTTGCGGTTAGTTTTTATCGTCTTGGCGAATATAACTTTCCTTTGGTAGTATTTTGTATCATTATAATTGGATCTGTTCTAGGTTTTTTACGTTTTAATCTCTCTAATCAACGGAATCAAAAAATTTTTATGGGAGATACAGGTTCCATGATTTTAGGGTTTTTATTGGCTTTTACCGCAATTAATTTCATTGATATTTTTATAGATAAGGGCGATTATTTTAAGCCTCATTATCATTTGGTAAGCGCACCTGTAATCGCATTGTCTGTGTTGATATTACCAGTTGCAGATACCTTTTCTGTGATTTTAATAAGATTAATAAAAAGGCAGTCGTTATTTAAGCCTGATAAGAATCACCTTCATCACAGAGTGGTAGATTTAGGTTTGAGTCATAAACAAGCAACATTCAGCATTTGTATTGTTTATTTAATAGTGATTGGAATTGTCTACCTATTAAGGCACCAAGATTTAAATTTACTTTTTGTTTTGGTGTTTATAATAGGATTGATGTGTTCTTTTTTACCTTTTTTATTAAAAAAAATGTTAAAATAAATATTTAATTTTGTGAATGTTTTAAATAATGAAAAAAATATTTTTATATCTGCTCTTACCCGTCTTGTTGTTATCTTCTTGTGTTTCGAGAAAGGATATTACGTATTTGCAGCCTAATCCTAGTTTAGTATTAAATGAGGAAGGTTTGGTTCCTTATAACATACAAGAGTATCGTATAACAAAGAATGATATTTTGGCACTGAATATTGTAACAACACCTAAAGGTGATGCAGCGCAATTTTATTCAGGTTTCAATACTAGCTCAAGTGGGGGCGAATCTGGTAGCGGAAGTGTAAATCAAAATCCAACTACTACAATTAGTGCTTCAGGAGGAGCATCCGGTCAAGCGGTTGGTAATACGAGGTTTTACTTCAATGGGTTGAAAGTTGATTCCAAAGGTGATATTTATGTTTTTGGAATTGGATTTGTGAAAGCAGAGGGTAGAACTTTAGAAGATATTGGGCAAGAGATACAAATTAAAGTAAATGAAAACTTTCTTGAAGGCAAATCAGAAGTTAGATTAAATATCGACGGGATTAACTATTTTATCCTTGGTGATATGGAAGGAGTTGGTCTGACTGGTGCAAAAAAAGCACATGTGCAGCAGCTTAATATTTTGGAAGCTATTTCAACTAATAATGGTCTTAATAGAACTGTCGATAGAAAAAATATTGTACTTGTTAGGAAATATCCTGAGGGAATGAAGCGCGTTCGACTTGATCTTACTCGGGAAGATGTAATGAATTCTCCTTATTTTTGGTTGCAAAATGGCGACATGATATTGTTAAGTACTAATAAAAAAAGTATGTATGGTTTTGGAAAAGAACCATTGCAGAGTTTGTCGACAGGTGTTACTTTGTTAACGACCGTATTGTCTATTTATTTGATTTTTACCAAATTATAATATGATTCCTGAAAAGAATAAAACATACGACAATCCAGCGGAAGAGGACGTTAAATCAAAGTCTTTTAATCTGTTTGATCCAATAAATTTTCTTAATAGATTATTGAGAAATTGGTATTGGTTTGTGATTTTAGGTATGTTAGGTTATGCGATTTCATATTTTTATAGTAAATATTATGCACAAAGAGTATACGCTTCTAATCTGACTTTAAGTATTTCCAATAATACAGCAAGTTACTTTACACCCAATCAATCAATTAATTTCATTTGGGGGCAAAATGGCAATCAAGATGGTATTTATATTAAGAAAATATTAATGTCCCGAAGTCTTAATGAGTATTTGGTTAATAAACTAGACCTTTATACTACCTACACTACTAAAGGGGTTATTAAGCAAACCTATCTAGATCAAGATGACTCACCTGTTATTCTTAGAATTGATAAGACGCATCTTCAACAGACTAATTATCCCATCACAATTATCCCTAAAGGACATGATAAATATGAGATTGTTTTACCAGAAGAAGGACATGCGATAACTCTTTATAACTATACGACAGAGGCGGTTGAAAGAGTTGGGAGTTATAAACGTCCCGCTAATAAAATTATCGGCATAGATGAATGGTACACATCTCCAAACTTAAGATTTAAGCTGGAAAAAAATCCTAATCCACCACTTATTAATTATGAAAATATTAATGTTACTCTTAAATCTGTAAGCGAATCAGTTGGAAACATTGTATCTACATTATCTGTAAGTTTTGACCCAGAACTACCAAGTATAATGATTATTAGCAAGAGCGGGTATAATCTAAATGGTACAGTACGGTTTTTAAATATAGCTATTGAAGAGCTTATTAAAAAAAGATTGGAAGATACGAACACGGTTGACAAAAATACTTTAGATTATTTAGCAGAAAATATTTTAAAAGTTAGGAAAAAATTAGATTCGAGTGCGGCCAATCTTAATCAAATTAAGGTAGATAATAAGCTGTACGATATGACAAATCTTGACTCCAAGACATTCGCAGAACTTAAAAATTTAGAAAGTAAGAGAGCAGAGCTACTTGCTAAAATGAAAAATTTAGATCAAGTGCGTAATGTTGTGAATTCTAATAATATTGAAAAAATTATTAACATTAGTTCTGCTGGTATTGAGGACGGTGTGTTTTCAGCTTCCGTTTCTGAGCTCAAAGCCTTATATGCAAAGCGAAGAGAGATGGCGACAATCTATACGCCTAATTCTGAACCAATGCGAGAAATTAATAGATTAATAAATGAAGCAAGACTTAACTCTACTAATGGTCTACGTCAATATTATTCAACTTTTGATCAGGAGTTGAGTAATCTTAATTCTCAAGTTCAAAAAATTGATTCTGAGCTTTATTCATTACCAGAGAAGCAGAGATTGTTTCTTGACTCAGAAAGGGGATATAATATTATTGAAGCTACCTATAATACATTGTTAAGTGAGCAGGCAAAAGCTCAAATGAGAATTGTCTCTAATAAAAGTAATTTAACAATTATTGATAAGGCCAAAAATCTAGGACAAGGTCCAATAGCTCCAGATATTAAAATGACCCAAAACGGAATTATTGGAGGCTTGTTGCTTATTCCATTGCTTCTAATAGCGGTATCTGAAGTGTTGGATAATCGAGTGAGAAATATTAAAGAAATCGTGTCTGTGATCAAAATACCTCTTCTGGGGGTTATCGGAAAAAATACTGAAGATAGTAGTCTTAGTGTTTTGGATAGACCAAAATCTTCGATTGCTGAGTCTTTTCGTGGCATCAGATCAAATCTAAAGTTTTTACTTGATGATACAAAAGAGAGTAAAATTATACTTATAACCTCATCAATAAGTGGAGAAGGGAAGACCTATAATTCTATGAATTTGGCTACTGTGTTAGCAATTAGTGGAAAGAAAACTGTTTTAGTAGGAATGGATCTCCGTAAACCTAAAATTTTTGGTGATTTTAAATTTACTAATAAAAACGGGGTTTCTAATTATTTAACAGGCGAGGTGACTCTTGAGCAAATTGTAAATAGTACCCAGATTCCAAGTTTGGATGTAATAACATCGGGACCTATTCCTCCTAATCCTTCAGAATTGTTACTAGGGCGAAGAAACGAAGTTCTTCTAAACGAGTTAAAAAAACAATATGAATACATTGTTATTGACTCGCCACCAATTGGACTAGTTGCAGATTCGTTCGAGTTGATCAAATTTGCGGATGCTACGATATATATAGTTAGACATGAATATACCGAAAAGTATATGTTAAATATGATTAAAGATAAAGTAGCTAAACAAGAGGTTTCTAATATTGGACTTATATATAACGATTATGAAATTAAACAAGGCTATGGTTACGGCTACGGCTATGGTTACGGCTATGGTTATGGGTATTTTGAAGATGATGTCAACTATAAAGAGCCTCTAATTATTAAGGTAAGAAACCAAATAAGAAAAATTTTCAGAAGGGATTAGTCTTATTAGGTTAATGCTCTAGATTAATATTATTTTGTTCTGCTAATAATAATATTTCATTTTTTCGTTATTTAATTAACTTATTTTAATGTAGTTCAATTATTTTTAACGAAACTTTAAGAGGTTTCTTAACCTAAAAATGTGTTATATTTGCAGCAATTTTTAGGGAGAATTTATCCCAAAAGAATATGAGAGTTAGAATTGTTTGTAGTTTTTTTATAATACTTGTTAGTCTTCTAAGTCATACTAATATGAGTGCTCAGCGTCATGAAGTTGGTGTACAAATAGGCACAAGTAGTTTGGTAGGTGATATAGGTCGAACCAATTTTATTTTGCAAAAACCAATTTTGGGCAAAACGCTTGATTTAGGGATACCTGTGTATGTAGGTGCTATTTATAGACTTAATGTCAATCCTCAACAGTCTCTTAGGATTAGCGCAGGTTATAGTAATGTACAGTTTAGTGATCTTTATGCAAAGGAGAATTATAGAAGAATAAGAAAACTATATGGTTCAAATTCTATTTATCATGCGGACCTAACTTTTGAATATTATTTTTTTGATATTAATGAAGAATATAAAAGCAAGCTTAGCCCTTACATTTTTGCGGGTGTTGGAGGGATGTATCATAATATTGTAAAGTTTCAAGATGTTGTTGACGGAAAACCTGTTTATAACTCAGCGAAAAAATTCACTATGGATCTTCCCTTTGGAGCTGGTTTAAAGTACAAATTTAATTATAATTGGGCTATCTCTGGTGAGTTAACCTTTAGACAAAGTTTCTCTGATGAGATCGATTATAGTGTTGTAGAAAATGCACCAGAAGATGTCAAAGCTGTTAGGAATATAGGAAATCCAAACTCTAACGATTGGGTTAACTCTGCAACAATCATTTTATCATATTCATTTGGACGACCGCCTTGTTATTGTAAATAATCACATGTCAGATTTAAAAGAAAAAATAGATAAGGCGAATTTGCCACAACATGTTGCTATCATTATGGATGGCAATGGTCGTTGGGCAAAAACAAGAGGTGAACAAAGAACTTTTGGACATCGTAATGCTATCGAGGCTGTTCGTAATGCGATTAACGCGTGTAACGAAATCAATATTCCTTATCTTACATTATATACTTTTTCAACAGAAAATTGGAAGCGTCCAACAGACGAGGTTGATACATTGATGTCTTTGTTGTCAGAATCTTTGCTTAACGAAGCCGAAGAAATCTACACAAAAGGACTTAGACTTCATTTTATTGGAGACATTGCAAAGCTTCCTGATCTTGTGAGAGAGCAGTTGCTTAACCTTGTAGATCTTACAAAAGACAACAAAGGAGGAAATCTTATATTGGCACTCAATTACGGAGCGCAACATGAGATTTTGAAAGCGGTTAAAGAAATAGCTTCTGATGTTAAAGATGGTAAAGTAGCCATTAATGACATAGATGATAAACTATTTGAAAATCATCTTTATACAAAAGATTTTCCGCCAGTAGATCTTATGATCCGCACTAGTGGAGAGATTCGTATTAGTAATTTTATGCTATGGCAAATAGCTTATGCTGAGCTACAATTTTTGGATGTATTGTGGCCAGATTTTAGTAAAGACATATTTTTCCAATGTATATTGGATTATCAAAATAAAGAAAGACGTTACGGGATGACTAGTGAGCAAGTCAAGTAACAATTTGGGATTTAGCGATTGAAGAACTCAGGAAGAGAAATGAAAAAAATTATTTTACCTATAATATTTTTTGCAACCACTTTTAGCGTGGTTAATGCACAAATTAACCCGCAAACTGGTAGCCAAACTGCAGAATTACAGCAAGATACAAACACTAGCGAATATTATCTTAAGGATATCGTTGTAGACGGTGTTAAAAAATATTCTTCGGCACAGATCCTTAGAATGGCAGGCTTTGTAAAAGGCGAAAAAATAGAAATACCAGGTCAGCGTATAAGCTCTGCAATTAAAAAATTATGGGACTCACAATCTTTTTCTAAAGTTGAAGTTCTTGTAGAAAATGTTGAAGGCGATCAAGCGGTTCTTAAGTTTTCATTACAAGATCTTAAAGAACTTGGTGAAGTTAAATTCACAGGAAAAGGTATCGGTAAGTCTAAGAATGAAAAATTCATAAAAGACAATAACCTAAAGCCAGGAACTAAAATTAATAACAATTTAGTTTCAAGTTTACAAAATAAGATTCCTCAAGAATATATAAAAAAAGGTTTTGCAGACGCTAATATCAAAATCAGTGATAAGCCAAGTGCTACCGATCCTAACATGGTAGATTGGACTATTGAAGTTGATAAAGGTAAAAAGGTGAAGATTGATGAAATCGTTTTTAAAGGAAACCAAAATGTATCTTCTAGTAAATTAAGAAAAAAAGGTTTCAAAGATACCAAGCAAAAACGCTTTTTAATCGGACTTATTAAGCCTTCAAAATTTATTGAAGAAAAATATGAGGAAGACAAAAAACATCTTATTAGCTATTACAACTCGTTAGGTTTTAGAGATGCGGCAATTGTTTCGGATAGCGTAACACGTGACCAGAAAGGATTCCACATAAATGTTGACCTTAGCGAAGGGAAAAAATATTATATCGGTGATATTAACTTCATCGGTAACACAACCTTTACCACAGAGTTTTTACAAAAGATTTTAGGTTATAAAACTGGAGATATTTACGATGCGGTAGGATTTAACAAGAAAGTTGGTGAAGATGGCGGTAAAGAGGATGACTCTGACCTTAAGTCAATCTACATGAACAATGGTTTCTTGTTCTCAACGGTAACACCAATCGAGAAAGCCGTTAAAGGTGATTCTATCGATTTAGAAATCCGTATCAACGAAGGCGAAAAAGCAACTTGGAACCGTGTAACTTGGTCTGGTAATACAACAACGCATGACCACGTTATCCTTAGATCTTTACAAACGAGACCAGGTGCTTTGTTTGCAAAATCCGATATCAAAAGAACTTATTTCGAGTTGGCAGGTATGCAGTTTTTCGATCCTCAACAAATCGGGACAGATGTAAAACCAAATCCTCAAGATAACACGGTTAACATGCATTGGACATTGGTGGAGAAAGGATCTTCGCAAGTGCAGTTACAAGCTGGTTATGGTGGTAACTCTTTTATCGGTACTTTGGGATTAACGTTTAATAACTTTTCACTTAGAAACTTCTTGAAGTTTAAAGATTTTAAACCAGTTCCTCAAGGTGATGGTCAGGTTTTATCTTTACAAGCACAAGCAGGTCAGTACTTTACCAACTACTCAATCTCTTTTGTTGAGCCTTGGTTATATGGTACACGTCCAACCGCTTTGAGTGTTGGTTTCAACTACTCTCGCGTTAATTATGATTATTATACTGGTGAAAATCAAAAATTGAATATTTTCTCTGCTAACGTAGGTCTAACGAAAAGATTGAGATGGCCGGATGACTATTTCTCATTCTACACAGGGCTACAATTCCAGAGTTATAACTTCCAGAATTATCCTTTCCAATTTGGTGACAAACAAGAGATGAATGGTTCTACGAAGTCATTAACGATGAATCTAGGACTTTCTCGTAACTCTGCGGGTCTAGATCCAGTATTCCCAACTTATGGATCTAACTTAGATTTGTCTGTTAAATTCACGCCACCTTATTCGTTATTTGAAAAGAAGGACTATGCCAATATGTCTGCCTTGGATAAATATAAGTGGATGGAATTCTTTAAAGTTAAATTTAAAGCAGATTTCTATAACGAAGTTGTTGGTAAACTTGTTCTTAGAACAACTGCTGAGATGGGTTACCTTAGTGGCTATAATAAAGATTTGGGAGCACCACCTTTTGAGAGATTCTATGTCGGAGGTGTAGGGCTTTTCAATGGTAGATTCGATGGTAGAGAGATTGTGCCGTTAAGAGGTTATGAAAACGCTTCATCTACAGGTTTTACAAGTTCGACACCTTATGATATTACACCTTACGGTGGAGCAACTATTTACAATAGATTTGCGATGGAGTTAAGATATCCGATCTCAATGAACCAAACTGCCAAAATCTTCGCATTAACATTTGCAGAAGGTGGTAACGCTTGGAACTCTTGGGGAAGTTATAACCCTTTCCAATTAAAAAGATCCGTAGGTATTGGTATTAGAGTATCGATGTCTGCATTTGGATTAATCGGATTTGACTTTGCGTATGGATTCGACAAAGGTATTGGACAAACAGAACCTTCAGGATGGCAGACTCACTTCCTAATGAACCAACCATTATAATTTTTATACATTTGTAATATGAAGAAATTATTTTTAGCTTTTGCAGTATGTGTTTTTTCTAGCACAGCTTTCGCACAAAAAATAGGTGTTGTAGACACTAATTATATATTGAGCAAATTACCACAATATAAAGAAGCCGAAACTAGACTTAATACACAAGTTACGCA
Organism: Soonwooa sp.; assembly: GCF_032062245.1. NCBI lineage: Bacteria > Pseudomonadati > Bacteroidota > Flavobacteriia > Flavobacteriales > Weeksellaceae > Soonwooa > Soonwooa sp. The sequence goes on along the minus strand of NZ_DAMBQF010000001.1, from coordinate 60,118 downwards.
ATGGCAAGGTGATTTACAAAGATTACAAAATGAATATGAAACCAAAAAAGCTGCTTTCGAAAGCGAAAAGGTTTTATTAGTTGGTGATCAATTAAAATTGAGAGAAAAAGAAATCTCAGATTTAGAAAATAATATTCGTAATTCTATCAACGGACGTTTTGGTACAGGTGGCGAGATCGATCAATTACGCGCAAGTCTTGTTAAACCTTACCAAGATCAAATCTGGAATAGCATCGAAACAATGTCTAAGAAAAATAGCTTGGGCATAGTCTTTGATAAAAGCAATAACACAAGTGTATTGTTTTTAGACAAAAAGTTTGATTATACAGATGCTGTGTTGGATTTATTGGTGAAAACACTTCCAAAATCTAATACGGATACAAAAAACAATAGCAAAGTTGGAGCGCCAGTTCTTAATAACGATCGTGGAACTAGAAGTAGAACAGCACCAACTAAAACCAACAATCCAAAAGCATCTCAACAGTTAAAGATTGAGAGTTTGCAAATGGAAGTTGCTAAGTAACAATTAAAATTATATAAATTCTATTATGAAAAAACTAAGTGTATTATTTGCAGCAGTTATGATGTTTGTTGCAGTAGGCGTTGCAAAGGCTCAAAAAATAGCTTCATTAGATGTTGCTTCTGTACTTAGCGTTATGCCAGAGAAAATTAAGTTAGATCAACAAATGAAAACTTTGTCTGATACTAAAAAAGCAGAATTAGAAAAGAAAAGAACTGCAGCTCAACAAACATTTGAAAAATACCAAAAAGAAGCTTCTACTCAAACTCAACAAGTCAATGAGCAAAGAAGCGCTGAGATGGAAAAACTTCAATCTAACCTTCAACAAGAAGCTATGGCTGGTGAGAAAGATATCAGAGAAAAATATGATGCTGGTCTTGCTCCCATCGAAGCTAAAATTAAAGATGCTATCTCTAAAGTAGCTAAAGCTAAAGGATACGATTTCATCGTTGACGACACAGTTTTCGTATACAAAGGAGGTCCAGATGCAACTCAAGATGTTAAAAATCAATTAGGTATTAAATAATTCGTTTTAATTAACAAATATTAACCACTCTTTATGGAGTGGTTTTTTTATTTTTGCCCTATGGAAAAAGAATTCAAGAGTTTAGCCAAAATACGTTTCGGAGATTGCGATCCAATCGGGCATCTTAACAATATCAACTATTTGGTATATATGCTTAATGCGAGAGAAGATCATGTTGAACAACATTTTGGATTCACTTACGAAGAATACGCTACCAAAACTGGTTTTACATGGGTAAGTATTCAGAATGAGATAGCCTATTTCAAAGAAGTTAGATATAATAAAAAAGTTGTAATTTCCAGCAAGTTAATCGAGTTACAAGACCGCGTTTCGAAAGTCGAAATCTTAATGAAAAGTGAGGACGAAAAAACAATCCACGCAGTTCTTTGGATGACGGTTATTCATTTTAGTATGAAAGCCAGAACTAGCGTTCCACATCCGCAAGAAACTTTGGATTTGTTTGCGCCGACTATTGTTGATCTTCCCGAAAAAGAATTCAGTGAGCGTGCGAAAGTCTTAAGACAATTTAATAAAGCTAAAAATTAATACTATGAAAAGAATATTGGTAATCGGAGCTAATGGTCAATTGGGACATTGTTTACAAAAATTGGCACATCGTTATCATGATGTTTTCGATTTTAATTTTACAAGTTCTAGCGTTTTAGACATTACGAAACACGAAGATATTTCTCGTGAGTTTCAGGATTATCAGCCTGACTACTGCATCAACGCTTCAGCTTACACCGCTGTAGATTTGGCAGAAACAGAGGAAGATAAAGCCTTTGCAGTTAATGCCTATGCTGTTGCAGATTTGGCAGATGTTTGCGAAAGCCACGAATGTACATTAATCCACGTTTCGACAGATTACGTTTTTGAAGGTAACACCAACATCGATTATTCTGAAGACAATTTTACAAATCCACAAGGCGTTTATGGCGCAAGTAAAAGAAAGGGCGAGGAGTTGGCTTTAGATAACAACCCAAAAACAATTATTTTGAGAACGTCGTGGTTATATTCGGAGTTTAACAAGAACTTTGTTAAAACCATGCTTTACTTGTTTGCAACAAAGGATGAACTAGGAATCGTGAATGACCAATATGGACAACCGACTAATGCAAACGATTTAGCGGACGCGATTATGGAAATTATTAAAAAAGATGCGAAGCATTTTGGGATTTTCCACTTTTCAAATTATCCTGAGACGACTTGGTTTAACTTTGCTGAAAAAATTAAAGAATATTCGGGTTCTAGTGTTAAGCTTAACCCAATTACGACAGAGCAATTTCCGACGCCTGCAAAACGTCCAATGCGTTCTACGATGAATCTTGACAAAATAGAGAAAACCTATGGTATCGAGCCTCGTCGTTGGGAACATAGTTTGGAAGAGTGTATAGAAGTTTTAAAAAGTTTAAAATAAAACTTGGTTTTTCAAGTTTAGAAATCAATAATGAATATTAAAAAAATAATTTCTTTCGGTTTTTTTTTGTTTGGTGTGATGACTTTTGCACAAAATGTAATCCTGAGCAACGTTGCAAAAACTCATGAGAACACCGATAAGTTTCTTTACAAAATAAATCCAGAAATAACCAAAGGCGACTATCTTGGAGAAATTTTAGTGAATGGTTTTTCTAACGATGATGTTGCTGTTTTCGATGCGATTTACAAAAAAGCAAAACAAATCGGAGCCAACACTTTTTCGTGGAGAAAACCTGATGGACTGGAGGACGAAGCTTTCAACTCCAACCATTATATGTTGAGTTTGTACTATGTTGCAGCCAACGATATCCCCAAAGAATTCAATACAATTTATTTGGTGGCGTCGTCTAATAAGGATCAAAAAATCAGTATTAATAAAGATAAGTTAGAGCTTAAAGAAAGACATTTTATCAAAAAAAGTTTTAATGCTGGCGAAGAAATTACTGTCTCGACTCGACAGTTTTTGGGAAGTGGAATAAAAGTTACAGGCAAGGAAGAACATCCAGCGCAATACTTCCAAATCTCGAATTTTAAAGTGAAAGAAAATAAAAGTATCTACGGCGGAATTAATATTAAAACCAGCGATATTATTGGATTAGAACGTTCTTACGGTGATTTTTTAACCACGATCTATACAGAACAGAAATAAAACAAAAAACATCTCAACTGAGATGTTTTTTTATTATGTTACCAAATGGATTTCAGTTTCCAAAGTTTTATTAAATAAGGGACTAAAACCAAAATTTCTAATCGTATATTAATGTCAATATTGTCCCAAGTCGAATGCTGAATAAACATGGCAAAAAGACAAAATGCAATTCCAAAAATAGCATCCACAATTCCTAAATTAATCGCCCAATCTTTCTCAAACCAAAGCCCAAAAGCGACCAAAGCTTTAAATAGGAAAATAATTAAAATTGCAATACCATCAAAAGTCCAAACTTGGTTGGTCGTGATGCCATAAATCGACAAATCTATTTTTGAACTGAAAATCCCAAAAATCGGAATACATAATGCGACAATCCCAGCAATTAAAAAAATCCACGTAAAGACTTTTATCCAAAAAGGAAGAAGTGCGCGTCGTCTAAGGTTTTCGTTGTCAAAAGAATCAAAAATGTCGAGTTGCTCCATAGTTTTAATTATGGCTTCAAATTAAGAAAATAATTCCATAATAACCTTATTTCATTGAATTCAAAATCTGATGGCAAAACACTTTTCCAATCGTTAAGTGTTTCTTGTGCATTTTCTTTAAATGCTTTTTCGAAATTTGCGATTTTTTCTTTTGGATAAATTCTCAAAAGATCTTTCTTGTCCAAAACGCCTTGTTCAGCAAATTTGGCTAAATGGCCATAAACCGTCGATACAACCAAACCTCGTTCTTTAGCAATTTCGCCCAAGGTTTTCCCATCTTGAAACATTTGGAAACTTATAATATGCGTCGGGATTTTTTTGATCGTTGCTGAGATTTCAACATCATTTTTTTTGTCGAATAATTCAACGTTAAGAAGCTTCGCGTCTTTGATGTCTTTTAAATAGTCTTGTAAATCATCAATCCAAATTTTAAAATCTTCATTGTAAGCCTTTAGACCTTTGACTCCTTTTGTAGTTGCGTAAAAATCTTTTAATGGGATAAAAATTTTATCATTAACATTCGTGAAAAAGAAATTAACAGCGCCTTTTGCTTTTTCTTCAACTTGCTGCCAATCGCTTTCCTGATTGATAAACTTATAAGTTAATTGTTTTAAAATCTTTTCGAACTTAACAAAAATCTGTTGCAGATTATTGATTTCTGGTTTTAATGTTAAATACAAATTTTTCTTCTGCTCACGATCGAGATAACGACTGTCTTTTCCGCTGTTGTACCAGATTTCTAAAGTCTGCGTAAACCAAGTACAGTCCAATCTTCGGATAACTTTTTCGATGCTGTAATCGTATTTTTCAGCTTCCAAAATGGCTTCCATTTTATCATTCGCATTGGTTGTCGATTGGAATTCTGCAACGCGATGATCTTTGAAAATAACTTCAGGTGTAATTCTAGATTTCAAAACAATACCTTCCAAAGTTCGGCAACGTGACAAGGCAACGTAGACTTGACCAGAAGCAAAACTTTTTCCTGCATCGATAATCAATCGGTCAAATGTCAAACCTTGGCTTTTATGGATGGTAACCGCCCAAGCCAACCGAATCGGATATTGTTTGAAGCTTCCCAAAACTTCCTCTGTAATGTTTTTTTCAGCATCGAGTCCGTATCGTTTTTGTTCCCAAATTTCAGGTTTAATGATGAATTCTTCTTCGCTGCCTTCCATGACAACGCTTATTTCGTCACCGTTGATGTAGGTGATTTCGGCCAGTTTTCCGTTGTAGTAACGCTTGTCTGGTGACGTGTCATTTCGGATAAACATAATTTGCGAACCAACTTTTAGTTCCAAAGTTTCTTCATTCGGATATTGACTTTCTTTAAAATCGCCAACAATTTCGGCATCAAAATAATGTGAAGAATTACCTAGTTCTTTTAATTTTCGCTGATTAATTTCATTCGCTTGTCTATTGTGCGAGCACAGATAGACGTAAGCCTCTTCATCGGCTTCAAAGTCTGGATCGTAACGAGAATTTAATTCATTAAAATCAATATTTTCGACATCACCATTTCTGATTGCATTTAATATTTCTAAGAATTTTTCATCCGTTTGTCGATAGACTTTTCGAAGTTCTATCGTAATAATTGGATAATCTTCTAAAGCTTTTGCATGAAAGAAAAACGGCGATTTGTAATATTGATTTAACAGATATTCGTCTCTAACAACAGGCGGCAACTGGTAAAGGTCACCAATAAATAACATCTGTACACCTCCGAATTTCATAGGATTTCGTCGGATATGTCGCAGCGCAAAATCCATCATGTCCAAAACGTCAGCACGCAACATCGACACTTCATCAATAATGATAACTTCGATCTCACGAAGGAGTTTTAGTTTATCTTTTCGGTATTTAAAGTGCGGCATAAGATCCGCAATATTATTCGCTATATTTTGGTCGATACGTTCCGTTGTTGGGATAAAAGTCCTCAAGGGTAACCCAAACATCGAATGTATGGTTACACCGCCAGCATTAATTGCAGCGATGCCAGTTGGCGCAATAATGATGTGTTTTTTCTGAGTTTTTTTAACAAAATTATTGAGGAAAGTGGTCTTACCAGTTCCTGCTTTTCCTGTCAAAAAAATACTACGATTGGTATGCTCAATCAAATCAAATAAAGCCTCGTTTTGTTCCATAAGTTTTTAGGATTATTTAATTCGATTAGGATTATGTTTAATAAAGCTATCCCAACCAGTATAAGATTTTTCGGTAGAAATACTTCCAGAATTAAAATGATGACAAACGGCAACCGCCAATCCATCGGACGCATCCAGATATTTGGTCGGGAATTCTTTTAAGTTTAAAAGTTTTTGCAACATTCCTGCAACTTGTTCTTTGCTGGCGTTACCGTTTCCAGTAATTGCCATTTTAACTTTTTTGGGAGAATATTCCACAATTGGGACATCGCGATACAGACTTGCTGCCATTGCAACACCTTGTGCGCGGCCAAGTTTTAACATACTTTGCACGTTTTTACCAAAGAAAGGTGCTTCCAAAGCGACTTCGTCAGGATGATATTCGTCTATCAACGAAAGAGTTCGGTCAAAGATGTGTTTTAGTTTTATTTCGTGAGTATCGTATTTTTTAAGAATTAATTCGTGGATTGCGAGAAGAGACATTTTGCCACTTTTAATAGTGATAAGTCCAAATCCCATCACGGCTGTTCCTGGGTCAATTCCTAAAATGATTTTTTCCGTTTGCATCCTTACAAAGTTACGTCAAGATTTTTTAAAAATTTGAATATTAAAAATTTTGCGTCAAATAAAATAGTACATTTAGAATCACAAAAAATTAACAAAATATCTATGAAAAAACTTTTACTTGCCTCAGCATTTTCATTTAGTTTTTGTGTTGCGCCAATCGCTATCTATGCGCAAAAAAACATGACAGAAGCTCCAGTTTTTGTTAGCAATACAGAAGGAATCAAAGAATATACTTTAAAAAATGGACTCAAAGTTCTTTTGGTTCCAGATGCTTCACAGAGTAACATGGTGGTTAACATCGTCTATAATGTTGGCTCGCGTCACGAAGGTTATGGTGAAAAAGGTATGGCGCATTTGCTAGAACACATGCTTTTTAAAAGTACCAAAAAATTAGGTGATATTAAAAAACAATTATCTGATAAAGGTGGCGCTGCTAATGGTACAACTTGGTACGACAGAACCAATTATTACGAAGTTTTCCCTTCGAGTGACGATAATCTTCGTTGGGCTTTGGAGATGGAAGCTGACAGAATGATAAATGCTACGATTTTGCAATCGGATCTTGATAAAGAGTTTTCTGTTGTTAGAAACGAATTCGAAATCGGTGAGAATAATCCTGGAAGAGTGCTGCAAGAAAGAATCGTGTCAACTGCATATTTATGGCACAATTACGGAAATTCGACAATTGGAAGCAAGGAAGATATCGAACGTGTAAAAGCGCCAACACTTAGAAAGTTTTATGAAAAATTCTATCAACCAGACAATGCAACCTTAATTGTTGCTGGTAAGTTTGATGAGAAAAAAGCACTAGATTATGTTTCTCAATATTTTGCGCCCATCCCCAAACCTTCACGAGTTATCGACTTGACTTACACGGTTGAACCTGCACAAGATGGCGAACGTTTTGTAGAATTGAAGCGTTCCGGTGACAGCAAAGTTATTGGTGCTCTTTATCACACTGCGCCATTTGCTGACAAAGATTATGCAGCTTTGGATGCGCTAAGCGAAATTTTGACTTCAGATCCATCAGGATATTTGTACAAAGCTTTTATCGATACGCACAAAGCGGCTTCTGTATACGCGTGGCAGCCAACAGTTCGTGATGCTAGTTATATGTATTTCGGGTTAGAAGTTCCGAATGATAAAGATGTTAAAGCAACGCAGGAAGATTTTAGAAAAGAATTAGATAAAGTTTCAACAATTAAATTTACAGATGATGATGTTAAGCGTGCAAAAGCGAAACTTCTGAAACAGTTGGAAAATACCAAAAACAACACGATTAATTATGCTATTAATTTAACGGAAATTATTGGTGCTGGTAACTACAAACTTGAAATGCTTTATCGTGATACTATTGAAAATTTAACTAAAGCGGACATTCAGCGTGTTGCAGAAAAATATTTTAGAAGCAACAACCGAACAGTTGGAGCCTTTATCCCAACTAAAGATGAAGTTCGAGTTAAAAATATAGAGTTTTCGGATGCGCAGATTGCAACTTTGACTAAAGATTATAAAGGTCGTGCTATCGAGAAAGAAGCAGCACCTTTTGAAGCATCTATCAAAAATTTAAAAGCAAATCTTACAGAGTCTAAGTTGAGCAACGGGATGAAGTATGCTTTGATTAAAAAAGAAATAAAAGGTGGGAAAGTGGTTGCCAATTTCCGTTTTCCAATCGGGAATGCTAAAGATTTAACAGGAAAATCTGATGTGGCTTCTTTAATGGCTGAAGTTCTTAAAACTGGGACTAAATCGCATACCAAAGAGCAAATACAAGATATGTTGGACGAGTGGAAAACTAATCTTTATTTCGGATTTGGAGGTCAAAATTTAGTTGTAAATGTCAGCACTTACAAAGAAAATTTGCCAAAAGTGATGAACTTGGTTAAAGAGATTTTAACGGAATCAACCTTCCCAGAAGCTGAATTGGTAAAAACGGTTAACGAATATAATACGTATCTAGAAGGCTCGCTTAACGATCCGCAAGCTATTGCATTTAATGAAATCGAGCGTGTTGCTTCGCCTTATTCTAAAGAAAGTATCTATTACACGCCATCTATTAAAGAGCAAATTGAAAATAACAAGAAAATAACACGTCAACAATTGGTAGATTTCTACAATTCGATGCTTGGTAGCAATAATGGCGTAGGTTCTGTTGTTGGAGATTTGGATGCAAAAACGACTGGGGCATTGCTAGAAAATACTTTTGCCAAATGGAATTCTAAATCGAAATATGAATACATAAAACCTGAATTATTTTCAACTAAAAAATTAGATAAAGAAATCATTACGCCCGATAAAGAGAATGGTGCAGCATTTGGGCGTATCAACTTTACAATGGATCGTAATAGCCCAGATTATCCAGCGATGGTGATGGCTAACGAGATTCTTGGTAGTGGAGGCTTCTTGTCTGCGCGTATCCCAATGCGTCTTCGTGAGAAAGAAGGTATCAGTTATGGTGCGGGTTCTTTTATGAACGTCCCAGCTAACAACGATGTGGCATCTTGGTCTTGGTATGCCTTCTACAATCCGACTAAAAAAGAGGCTGTTAACAAGGCTTTGAAAGAAGAAATTGCAACAGCTCTTGAAGGAGGTTTCACGCAAGAAGAGATGAAATTTAATCTCACATCTTGGCTTAACTCTCGTAAAACAGGTTTGGGCAATGACGGAACTTTGATGAATTTAGTGAACACACAATTGCAATTTGGTGTGCCATTAGACGATTATGACAAGTTGGAAGCACAAGTTTCTGCACTCAAATTAGATCAAGTTAATGCTGTTCTTAGAAAATACATTTCTGAAGATAAATTGACGTCAATCTTTGTTGGAGATTTTAACAAGAAATAGTTTTAAACCAAATAATATTTAAACAAAGTCCGAGTTATTTACTTGGACTGTTTTTATTGATTTTTTTATGATTAAATGTTGCATGTTTTGAATGACAATTTCAATCAAATTTCAAATCCAAAGCATCAATATTTTTTTGAGGAATATTAAATTTTTTATTTTCAAAATCCACTTCAAATTTGAAAGTCTGTTGCTGTGAATATGACTGTATCGAAATCCAGTTTTTACCGTCAGCGTAATAGATTTCGCAACGTCCTGCTATGCTAAAGTATCTTCGTTTGTCTTTGCTTAACCAGATTTTGGTTCGGTTTTGTAAACTTTCAGAAGCCCAATCAGGATTGGCAACATCTGCTCTATAAACTATTTCTGGCGTAGGTACATATTCAAAATCTTTACTGATAATTTTTAAACAGTTTCCTTAGATTTTTCTTTGGATTTATAAGCTTTTAAAAGCATTTGTTGACCATCATAAACTTCGATTGTCGCATTACCATAAAACACAATAAGGTCTTCGGTTTTAGAATTTAATTTGTTATTGAAAGTCCCAGCGTGATAATAAATTGCCTTAATGGATTTGCTGACTTGTTGGTTTTTAAAATCGTCGATATCAAAACTATTTTCTAAACTACCAAATAAAGTAGTTTTATGTTCTATAATCGCTTTGTACTTTTTTGGACGTTTGATTTTTTCAGCAACTAAATCTGGAATTAAATAAGAAACACTAGCATCTTGATAATGATAATAGTTTCGATTATTAAATTTTATTTCATCCTGTTCTTGGTATGTTAACCTAAATTTTTCGGCGTTATATTTTGAATAGAAATCAAATTGACTGTCTTTTTACATCGCTAAATAATCAGTGAAAAAGAAATCTACAAGTTATTAACTTGGCGCTAAAAATTCTGTGAAATTTGTCTTGTCAACGATCCCGAAAATGCCGTTATGACCAAAAATGGAATATCGATTTTGAGCGACAACACAAGTGAAAACGTTTAACAAAATCAGTAACAGAATTTTTCTCATAAAAATGTTTTTAGCTTTCCGAAGATAATATATTTGTTTTGAAGGGAATTTAACTAACAAAAAAACCTCAGAATTTCTGAGGTTTTTGTTATTGTATTTTTAAATGAGAAACTATGATTTTGTGGCGGTCACAATCTTCAAAACATTTTCCGTTGACTTTCCAATACGAATTTTTTGGTTCAAAAATCGGAACTTGATGTTTTTTTAGATTTTCTAAAATTTGATCATATTCTGATTGTGAAGTTGGATAAAAAACCAAAATGTCATCGTCGTCAAAAACAGCTTTTGAAGCTTCGTTGCTTTGCGTGAATTCTAGATGCCAGTTTTCATTTCGCTTTCCTAAAAATACACCGTCGTAATTATCATGATTTTTAAAACTTCCCAAAACTTCAAAACCTAAAATGCTAGAGTAGAAGTGGCTTAGTTTTTCAATATTCGAGGTATGTCTAGCGACGCGAAATATCATTTTTAAACTAAATAAAATTGGTTAAGTTTTTCTTCGCACAAAGTTTTGACAACATTAATCCATTGGTCTTCGTCGTTAAGACAAGGTATGTAATGGAAACTTTCGCCACCAGCATGCAAAAATTCTTCTTTGCCTTCCACCGAAATTTCTTCCAAAGTTTCCAAACAATCGGACACAAAAGCTGGACAAACAATGGCTAAATTCTTAACCCCTTTTTTCGGCAGATTTTCCAAAGTTTCATCGGTATAAGGTTCAATCCATTTATCTTTTCCTAAACGGGATTGAAAAGTTACCAACGCTTTTTCTCTCGGTAAATTCAATTTTTCTAAAACTAATTCCGTGGTTTTAAAACATTGATGACGGTAACAAAACTGATGACTCGGATTGTTTTCTCTTTGGCAGCAATCGTTTAAGTTACAGGTTTTAGTCGGGTCGGTTTTGTAAATATGTCTTTCGGGAACGCCGTGATAGGAAAACTGAAGTGCGTCGAAGTGTTCTGGTAGTTTTTCCTTGATGCTTTCCGCTAAACAGTGAATGTAGATTTCACGATTATAAAAAGGCTGAACATAATTGATTTTTACATTCGGGAAAAATTTCTTGCGAACGCTTTCTGCTTTTTCGATTACCGTTTCTGTTGTGCTCATCGCATATTGCGGATATAGCGGAAACAAAACAATCTCCGAAATACCTTGATCAACCAGTTTTTGAATGCCCGTTTCGATGCTTGGTTCTGCGTAACGCATTCCGATTTCTACAGGAACATCAACCAATTTTTGAAGTTTGGTTTTTATCTGTTCTGTAATAACAATAAGTGGAGAACCTTGCTCCGTCCAAACCGTTTTGTAGGCTTCGGCAGACTTTGCAGGACGCGTTTTCAGGATAATACCTTGTACCAAAAGCGCACGGCCAATCCAGCGATAATCGATAACACGTTCGTCCATCAAGAATTCGTCGAGATAGTCTTTGACATCTGCGACAGAAGTTGACTTAGGAGAACCTAAATTAACAAGTAAAATCCCTTTTTTGTTTGTGTTTTTTGGAGGTATATTATTGGTAATCAATTTTTTTTGTATTAAAAAGTTTTTTGAATTTATTTTAAATTTTAGCCGTTAACCGCTTCAACTTTATCCACTAAATCAGGAACAAATTGTTTTAAAATATTTTCGATACCGTTTTTAAGCGTTGCTGTTGAAGAAGGACATCCGCTACAAGCACCTTGAAGAAGCATTTTTGCTGTTTTGCTATCTTCATCATATTCCATAAGTGAGATTTTTCCACCATCATTTTCTACAGCTGGCGCAACGTATTCCATAAGGATGTCGCTGATTTTTTGCTCGTTGTCCGTATAATCTCTATCAAGAATTTTCTGTACTGGATTTTCGTGTGGATGCGGTTCTACATTAGAAATTTCGCCGCCGCCTTGTAGATAATCTGCAACTTTAGAACGCACTTGCGTCATAATCTGATGCCACTCGTATTGGTTGTCTTTAGTCACGGCAACAAAGTTGTCACTAATGAAAACTTCTTTTACAAAATCAAATTCGTCGAAAAGCGCTTTTGCTAAAGGAACAAACTCTGCGTCCTGTACATTTTTGCATTCTAAAAAGCCATCCATAAGCATTTTGTTAGAAACGAATTTCATAACATTTGGGTTGGGCGTCATTTCAGAATAGATCTGGTACAATTCTTTTTTCTTTTGAAGGTAAATTCTTGGGTTTGCAAGAAGTTCGTCTTCGATAACGTTTTTAAGATTTTCGGCTACATGTTCCCATTCTACGCTGTCTTCTTTGGCAACTGCGATAAAGTTAGCCGTGATAAAAATACGGTTAACAAAAGGATAGTTGAACAATTCTTGCGCTAATGGGATTTCCGAAATGTCGGAATCTCTATCGAGTTCTAAAGAGCCTGGAATAAGGTTGTAATCTGCTACAAACTTTAGGACTTTAGGATTTTCTGTTGGTTCTATTAAAATTTGTCTCATAGACTGGATTTTTCTTATGCAAAAATATCGTAATTTAGTGGAAGAAAAAAATGTAAGAATGCTTAAGAATTCTGTGTTGGCTTGAGGAATAGGACTTTAGAGGTTATTTGAATTTTCTATCAGACTTATGGCTTATCGAAGCACAAAATTTTAGCCCCGATTGTAGCGGCATCCTTTTGTGGTGGCGGCCGTGCGAAGCGAGGTCGCCACCACAAAAGATACAGCGGAAAGCGGGAATAGCTTCTAAAAAAAATTAAATTAAATAATGGCAATAGTTAGAGAACTTCTAGGAAAAACGCCCAAAATGGGGGAGAACACGTGGTTGGCTGAGACAGCAACAGTAATTGGTGATGTGGAAATGGGAAGCGATTGTAGTGTTTGGTACAACGCGGTGATTCGTGGAGATGTTAATTCCATAAAAATAGGTAACAAAGTTAATATTCAGGACAACGCGATGGTGCATTGCACGTATCAAAAAAGTGCGACTGAAATTGGAAACAATGTATCCATCGGCCATAATGCGATTGTGCACGGCTGTACATTGAAAGATAATGTCCTAATTGGGATGGGCGCAATTGTAATGGACGATTGTGTGGTAGAAAGTAATTCGATTGTGGCAGCAGGTGCGGTTGTTACTGCTAATACACACATCGGCGAAGGCGAAATCTGGGCTGGCGTTCCTGCTAAAAAAGTGAAAGATGTTTCGCAACAGTTAATAGAAGGCGAAATCAACAGAATTGCCAACAACTATATGAAATATTCGGGTTGGTATAAAGAATAAAATATGCTGAAAATAATCTCGGACTTCTGGAGTGTTCTTAAAGAAAGCTTTAGCGAGTGGATGAAGTCGTCTGCGAGCAAAGACAGTGCGAGTATTGCTTATTATGCGATTTTCTCGCTTCCCGGATTGCTAATTATTGTGATTTGGGTAGCGGGAAATTTTTATGGTGAAGAAGCTATTCGTGGCGAAATTACCGCTCAGTTCCGTGGAATCATGGGGAAAGATGTTGCTTCTAGTATCGAAAGTATTATTACTAGCGCTGTCATTGATAAACAAAATATCTGGATGAAAACTTTGGGTGTCGGTACTTTAATTTTTGGTGCAACGACATTGTTTTTCCAAATGCAGGCGTCACTTAATCAACTTTGGGACATCGAATCAGCACCCAAACGTGCTTGGCAAAAATTCTTGTTGGACCGCGCCAATTCTCTGGGAATGATTCTCGTTATCACGTTTTTGCTTTTGATAAGTATGGTTTTATCCTCACTTTTGGGACTAGCTAATAATCTTATAACTAGTTATTTTGGAATTGAAACCTACATTTTGATGCAAATTTCTAATTTTGTGTTAGGCTTTTTGGTAGTTACGCTGTTATTCGCTTTTATGTTTAAAGTTTTGCCCGACGTCGAAATCTCTTGGAAGTCTGTTTGGATGGGCGCTGTGGTAACCGCTTTGTTATTCAATATCGGGAAAATGTTGCTGAGTTTATATTTTGATTTGTCTAAGCCAACTTCTGTTTTTGGCGCTGCTGGGACGGTCATTCTTATTATGATGTGGGTTAATTATAGTTGTCAAATCATCTTTTTTGGTGCAGAGTTTACAAAAGTCTACGCTTACAAAAAAGGACATTATATAAAGCCTTCAAAGTTCGCAAAATGGAATGCCGAAAAACGATTGCGCGACCAGGAAAACAGTATTATTATTCCAATTGAAGAATCTAAATCTTAATATATTTCTTTTCAAATTTAATTTTTTCTTTATTAAATAAGCTTTGCGAATCTTTGTTGAAATTCATTTTAAAATTTAAAATAGGATTAAAAGCCTTGGCATATTTTTCGCTACTTGGTTAAGCCTATTACTATTTGTAACAAAATGAGATTTGAGGTGACAAATAGTCAAACTAAATAATAACTTTTTAAAATGAATGTATTACAACATTTTCTAATACTTTGTTCGGGTGCGAATGTTCATATTTTGAAAAAAACGCCCTCGGAATGGAATAAATTTGCAGGTATTGGTGGTATCGTTTTGTTTACCGCAATTTTTGCAACTTTGTCTGCTGGCTATGCTATATTTACGGTTTTTGATGACTATTGGATTGCTGCAGGATTTGGACTTTTGTGGGGTTTGATGATTTTTAATCTCGACCGATATATCGTGTCATCGATTAAGAAAACAGTCGGTTGGTGGCATCAATTGTTGATGACTTTGCCGCGTTTGGCTTTGGCGACTTTTCTAGGAATTATCATTGCAAAACCTTTGGAACTTAAGATTTTTGAAAAAGAAGTTAACAAGCAACTTAACACGATTATTCAACGGAATAAAAAACAATTACAAGCCGAGATGAAGAGTCGTATTCTTCAACAATCTGAGCCTTTTGATGCTGAGAAAAAACAGATTAATGATAAAATTGCAGCTTATAGAGTTTCGTATGATTCGGCTGCGGTAGAATTGGAAAAAGAGATTCTCGGTACTAAAACTGGACTTACCAGCGGTAAAGAAGGTTATGGACCAAATGCTAAACGTAAAGCCGAACTGAAAGAGCAACGTCGACAAGATTTAGAAAATTATCAAAAACAAGTTGCGCCACGTTTGGAATATCTCGACAAAGAAGTGTCAAAAGTCTATACCAACCTAGAGACTGAAAGAAAAAGCACCGAAACTTTTGAAGATAAATTTAATGGTTTTGCGGCGCGATTACAAGCTTTGGACGAGTTGGGCAAAAACTCGGCAATCATTGCTCTAGCAGTGAGTTTTATCATGGGAATGTTTATCTGTCTCGAGATTTCTCCAGTTTTGATTAAGCTAATTTCCAATGTTGGTCCTTATGATTATCTTTTAGAAAAAACCGAACATTCTTTTAAAGTTTATGCAAAAGAAAAAATTGCAAAAAGTGATATGAGTACTGAACATCGCCTGAAGGTTTTCGAACGGGATTTAGGTAAACAAGAATAAACTTAAATATTAGATGTTTTAAAATAGATTTCATTTATTGGAATCTATTTTTTTTGAGCTTTTATTTTATCTAAATGTTAAATATGAAAAAAATCTTTTTTCGTATTTGATTAATTCTATATTTTTGAGAAAACTAATTTCTATGAAACTTATTGCAAGTACGCTCCTCATTGTATTGGGGAGTCTTAGCGCGAATCTTTCTGCGCAAGAGACACCATTTATCGGACAGATTATGTTTGTACCATACAATTTCGCACCTCGAGGTTGGCATGATTGCGATGGCTCTCTTTTACAAATCTCTCAGAATACAGCATTGTTTTCTTTACTAGGGACAACTTATGGAGGAAATGGTGTGACTAATTTTGCATTGCCTAATGCACAAGGGCGCGTGATTATTGATGATGGACAAGGCGCAGGTCTTAGTGATTATTATATAGGACAAACAGGTGGCACAGAAAGTGTCACACTTTCCATCGCAGAAATGCCAACACATACACATCAACTGATGGGTACGGCAGAAGTGGCTAATAAGAATAAACCAAATGCTGCTTATCCTGCAAAGACAAAGACGCTTGACAAAGAATATTCAACATCTACACTTGCTGCTGATGAGGTTATTATGAAATCTACTGCTGTTAGTGCCGTTGGAGGCAATCAAGCACACGAGAATCGTATGCCTTCTTTGGCTTTAAAATGCATTATAGCTATGCAAGGTGTTTTTCCAGCAAGACCATAAAAACTTTTACCATGAATAAATTTAAAAAACTATCTATCATTGCGTTGTTAATGATAGGTGTCAAAGGCTTTTCGCAATACCTGCCCCTGATTGGCCAAATCATGTGGGTTCCCTATAATTTTACGCCAAGAGGTTGGGCGCCTTGTGATGGAAGATTGTTGAACATTAGCCAAAATACTGCTTTATTTAGTTTGCTGGGTACACAATTTGGTGGCAATGGTATGTCCAATTTTGCTTTACCCGATATGAGAGGACGTACCATAATGGGAGATGGTCCTAACTATGTAGTTGGTACACAAGTTGGGGTTCCTTGGGTGACCTTAACTTCCAATGAACTGCCCACGCATAATCATATTTTAACTGCTGTAAAAGTTGCAGGAGATACGTCTAATCCCATTGGTAATCGTATGGCAAATACTTTAGCTGGCGATCCCGAGTACTCGCATGCGACTGCAGATACAACAATGTCAAATAATACGTTGTCAGGTTCAGGAGCTTCTCAACCACATAACAATATGCAGCCTTATACGACATTAAAATGTATTATCGCAATACAAGGTATTTATCCGTCACGTAATTAATTTCAAATAACTAAACCATGAAAAATAAATTTTTAATACTAGGTATTTTGCTTGCTTTTATAGCAGGTAATACTAAACTAAAAGCACAAGGCGGAGGTGATGCTTATCTGGGACAAATGCTATATGTCGCATTTACTTTTGCGCCAGTGGGTTGGGCAGACTGTAACGGTCAACTAATGTCAATAGCGGAAAACGATGCTTTATATAGTTTGATAGGAACAACTTATGGTGGCGATGGTGTGACGACCTTTGCATTGCCTAATGTACGAAGTCGAGTGTTGATTGGCGATGGTACTTCTACTACCAATGGTGCTAATTATGTAATAGGACAATCTGCTGGCACAGAAAAGGAAACTTTAACAATAAATCAAATGCCGATGCATAATCATCAAATTACTGCTGTTAGTGGTGTAGGTAGTCAAAATCTTCCTACTAATGCTTTGCCGTCTGATAGTCAAGTTCTGGATAAAAAGTATGCGACAAGTGGGACCTTAGCATCCATGAGTAATCTTTCTGTTAAAACTGCGGGAGGTAATGAGCCACATGATAACATTCAGCCCTACATTACTTTTAAGTGTATTATTGCTACAGAAGGTATTTATCCATCACAAAACTAAAAACACTAAGATTATGAAAACTACAATACTACTGTCTTTGTGCTTGAGCTTTGGATTATCTAAGGCACAAACAATTAACTATAAAGGTTGTTACAATCTATTTAATAACCAAGATTATGTTTTGACTAAAACCGGCACAGATACTTACGGTAAAGGTATCTATATTACAACGCCTGTTACTGGCGATCAACCTTGCGGAGGATTTGGGATTTGCGAATTCAAAATCCAGTGGAATAATACCAATACGAGATGGGAGTTTCTGGCTGACCAAGGTGATGGTGATTTTGTAGATCCTTATGTTGTTTTTTATAACGCTACCGGAAGCTCTTCAGCTGTTAATCCACCAAGCAATACTACAGGAGAATGGGTAGAAAATACTGCGATAACCCAAGGTGAATGTGGCGGAAGCATGTCTGGCGCTAATTCTACAATGACCGGAGATGTCCATACTTCAACATTGGCTTTATCAGATTTTAATAAAAATAAATTTAACATTTACCCTAATCCAGTTAAAGACGTCTTGAATATTATTGCTGATGAACAATTAAATTCAATATCGATTTATGATACTGCAGGAAGATTAGTCGTTTCGGAAAAGTCTAAATTAAACATTAATGTTTCAAAACTTTCAAAAGGTTTGTACATCATAAAAATTGAAACAAAAGATTCTAAAAATCACGAAATTAAATTTATTAAAGAATAGAAACTTCTATTTTTAAAAAAAGAAAATCCGACTTGGTTAGCTGAGTCGGATTTTTGCATTGCTAAGTTTTCTGAATTCTCGATACAAAATCTTGCAGAATTTTACAAGAATTGACGCTATGAATATAGATCCGACATCTTAATGTTTTATCTCGGAAGTCAATATTTAATTCAAAAAATAATTAAAAAATTAATTGGTGCCCAAAGTCAAAATAAGAGCATCTGTTACACTTTTCTGCGAATAATATTTAGCTGAACAAACATTTGATCTCAAAGTGTAATTTCCTTTATCGATGATAAATTGGTTTTTACTGTTTTTAGAAACTGGAAGATGGTAAATTTTGTTTCCTCCAGATTGTGTTAGACGGACAATAATATTGCAATTCGAAGTATTGGTAATGACAGCGGCAGTTTGCTTTTGTTTTGGATCGGCGTCGTTGAGTAGGTAGGTGAGGACTTTCGCAGTTTCGTCATTTTTATTGATTTGATCTTTCGCGATAAGATCAGCAAACTCGCGACTTTCGTTGGTAGAGGAAGTTGTACCTGAATTTGGACGATAGATAGCACCTGACGGAATCACGTCACATCCGACTAATGACAACAGTAATACTACAAGAAAATAGTTTTTTATTTTAAACATGAATTTTAAAAATAATTTTAATTTCTAGAGTTTTTAAAAGTAAATTCTCTAAAAAAATTATGAAATTTAAAATTACAGAAATATGTTTTATTTTAAATCAAATTTCATTTAAAAAAAAAAGTTTAGTCCTAAAAAAAGCTGCCACAAAGGACAGCTTGATAGTTTTATATAAATCTTTAATTTTATAAAGAATAGTTAGGTGCTTCTTGTGTGATGATAACATCGTGTGGATGCGATTCTTTAAGACCGCTTCCTGTAATCATCACCATTTTAGAATCTTTTTGAAGTGTTTCAATATCTTTAGCACCGCAATAACCCATGCCAGCACGTAGTCCACCGGTCAATTGGAAAATAACATCCTCCAATTTTCCTTTGTAAGGTACACGTCCTTCGATACCTTCTGGAACGAATTTTTTAGCTTCACTTTGGAAGTAGCGCTCTTTACCACCACGCTTCATCGCAGAAAGACTTCCCATACCTTGATAAGATTTGAAAGTTCTACCTTGGAAGATGATTTCTTCGCCTGGCGCTTCTTCGGTACCAGCCAAAAGAGAACCCAACATCACAGCACTTGCTCCACTAGCAATCGCTTTTACGATGTCGCCAGAAAGTTTGATACCGCCATCAGCAATAACCGCAACATTTTTCTTTTTAGCATATTCGTAAACGTTATATATTGCAGAAAGTTGAGGTACGCCGACACCCGCTACAACACGTGTTGTACAAATCGATCCTGGACCAACACCAACTTTAAGAACATTAGCGCCAGCTTTTATCAAATCTTTTGCAGCTTCGGCAGTTACGATGTTTCCGCCAACGATGTCTAGGTTAGGATAAGCTTTTTTAATTTCAGAAATTTTATCAAGAACACCTTTAGAATGTCCATGGGCAGAGTCAATCGCCACAATGTCAACGCCTGCAGCAACTAGTGCTTTAACGCGATCCATCGTGTCTTCGCCAACGCCAACACCCGCTCCAACGATTAGTCGCCCGTTTTCGTCTTTGTTAGCATTAGGATATTCCATTTGGTTGTCGATATCTTTAATAGTAATCAATCCAACCAATTTATTTTTCTTGTCAACGATCGGTAGTTTTTCAACACGATTTTTAAGAAGAATCTCTTTAGCTTTTTCTAAGTTAGTGTCTTTGTCAGAGGTGATCAGATTTTCGATTGTCATAATCTCAGCGACTTTCATATCAAGGTTTTCCTGATATTTAACATCACGGTTTGTGATAATACCAACTAAGATTCCGTCAGCATCAACAACTGGAAGTCCAGAGATTTTGTATTTAGACATCAAGTCTTTGGCTTGTCCCAAAGTATGATCTTTTGACAAGGTTACGGGATCGGAAATCATGCCGTTTTCTGAACGTTTTACACGATTAACTTGTGCAGCTTGTTCAGCAATTGTCATGTTTTTGTGAATAAATCCTAAACCACCAACTCTTGCCAAAGCAATTGCTAAATCTGCTTCTGTAACTGTATCCATCGCTGCAGAAACGATTGGCGCATTAAGCGTGATTTTGTCTGTAAGTCTAGATTTTAAAGATACCTGATTCGGTAAAACTTCTGAGTAAGAAGGGATGAGAAGAACATCATCAAAAGTGATGGCTTGTTCAACAATTTTGTTATGAATAGACATTTTTACTTTCTTGCAAAATTAAAGCTTTTTAATGAATTCTGAAAATCAGGAAATTGATATTAACTAAATTTAATTTTTGTCTTTTCTATTGCTTGAAAATCAATTTGTTAATTCTTTTAGCGCAAGTCCCGACGGTTCTCTATTCCCAAAGTATTGTAGATTATCTTGAGGTGATATTTAACCGTATTCTCCGAAATATATAGCTCAGCACCGATTTCTTTATTGGTTTTGCCGAGTTTTACAAGTTCGATAATTTCAAGTTGTCTATCGGTGAGATTGGTATTTTTAAAGTCAGAATCTTCGGTTTCATTTTTTGAATTAAATAAAATCTCATCTAGTTTTTTTCTGATTTCTAAATTCTCAGATTCAACTTCAAGACGTTTTTTTTTATTTTTAAATAAAGTAATTCCTAAATAGCCTAAAATGCCGAGAACAATTACAAATCCAACAATTACTAATAGTTGTTTCTTTTGTTGTGCTTCGTATTCTTTTCTTAGGTAGTCGGATGTTAGTTTCTTTTCGAGTTCGATAAGTTTTAGGCTATTAATATTGATTAAAGTATTGTCGTCTTCTTTGAGATTGTCCGCAATTTCGCGATAATATTTTGCTTTTTCGAGGTTGTTTTGATGGGTGTAAAATTCCCACATATTGATAGCTAGATTCTTTATATATAGATCTGTTTTATATTTTTCTGCATAATACATTGCTTTTCGAAAAGCTTCTTCAACTTTTTCTGGTTGATTGAGTTTTTGATACAGAAACATTTTCTTACCATAAATATTGGGTAAATCTTTAGGACTTACTTTTTCGTAAATACTAATTGCATTATTAATTTTGTCATTGGCATCATCGTAGTTACCATCGATAATTTCAATAATGGCTAAGGCAGAAAGATAAAGACCTTTTGTTTCTTCATCGATTAATGATAAGTCGATGTTTTTGTTATCATTTATCATTTCCCGAATTTTCTCAAATCGTTGTAAGTCGAAAATGATAAAGAATTTTTCAATAGCGATCTTAGAATTTACTTCTTTTACTTTATCGGTTTTTAAGCCTTCTTCTAACGCGTAGTTGAGGTTGCCATAAGCTTCGTTAAAGTTGTATATCCTTTTATATGTCAAAGATTTTTGTAGATAAGCATTGTATTTTTCGTAATGTGAAGACTTTGGATTGTAAAGAACTTCATAGATTTTTATAATACTTTGTTCGTACTCATGCTTGTTATTAAGGACATATATTTCGTCATTGAATTTTTTCAGATTCCCATTTTGGGCAGAAATAAAACAACTAAAGACTAATAGAATAAGGATATATAAAGTTTTCATCTAATTAAAAAAAAAAGTATGAAAGGCTCTATTGTAAACTTTCACGAAGATTCCAGCGGTTTTCGATACCGAGATTGCTGTATATAATTTTGAGGTGATATTTAACTGTATTTTCAGAAATGTAAAGTTTTTCGCCAATTTCTTTATTTGTTTTTCCGAGTTTTACAAGGTTCACAATATCTATTTGTCGATCTGTAAGGTTGTAATTGGCAAGATTTATTTTGTCTTCACCTTGCTCATTCACTTCACTTGTAAGTTTTTCGAGTTCGGTGCGAATACGGTTGTTTTCGCGAAGGATAAGCTTATTTTTTTCTCTGTTAGATTGATATAACTTAACAACAACCACTAAAAAAGCTAGCAAAATAGCGGATGCAAAAGCGAGGATGTATTTAATTTTTTTTTGGTAATCGAGTTCTATATTTTTTCTTTTGTTCAAAAGGTTTCTTTCGAGAACAGATAATTTTCCATTTTGAAATGCAGCATTATATCTAGCTGAGATTTCGACACCCTGATTCTCGTAGAGATAAGCATTTTTATAATCTTCGAAAGTCAGAAAAAAATGGCTCATCGTGTAATATAAAGATATTTTGTAGATATCCATATTGTATTTTTCAGCATAATAGATCCCTTTATCAAAGGCGTTTTGCGCTAGGTTTCTATCTTGAAGATGTTCTGAAAGTCCAATGATTTTGGTGTATATAAGTGGAAGATGTTTTGGGCTTTTCCGTTCCAAAATGCCAATCGCATCCTCCAAAGTCAACTGTGCGGCATTGTAATTTTTATTGATGATTTGTAGGACAGCGACCGCACTTAGGTAGAAAGCTTGCGTCTCGGCATCTAGCAAATCAATATTTTTTTTGGATAAATCTTTAATAAGTTTTTCGGCTTTATCGAAGTTTCGTAAGTCGAATTCTACAAACATCTTTTCCGTTAAAACACGAACTTCTGCTTCTTCAACAAAGTCTGTATCTTTCGCTTCCTCAAAAGCTAAATCTAGGTTTTCTAAAACTTCTGGATAATTGTAAAGTCTTTTAAAAGTTAAAGCTTTTTGAAGGTAAGCATTGTAACGTTCGTAGTTTTGGGATTTTTTATTGTGAAGGATTTCTTCAAGTTTAATGATAGACTCTTCGTATTTGTAGGCGTCGTTAAGTTGTGAAATCTCCTTATTAAGCGCTTCAGAATTTATCTGTTGCGCTTTCGTGTTGAGATAGAGACAAAAAAATATTAAAACGAATAGAAATTTATTCATTTAGTAAATTCTCGGATTAGTTTAGTTTTTGAACACGGGGATAATTCCAGAATTGTGAAATTATTCGCTAAAATAATAAAATATTTTTAAAACTGTAATAATCCAAATTAATGAACTATGAATTCTAAAATCGACTCACAATTCCCCAATGGATTTTGGTTTCAGAAAATTTAAAAGGATTTCCGAATTGATTTCCGTTCGAGATTTGGAAACTCATCAAACCAACGGGCAAGAAGAAATTAAAACCCAATCCCAAACTGTAAAGACTTGGACTGGCATTCAGACTTTTGTTAGACATTGTACCATACTGTGCGAAAACGTCGAAGAACGCTTGATCGTTGACGAGATAACGATATTCGGCGCCACCAAAGGCATAGAAGTCGCTGACCAAACTTAATTCGTTAAAACCTCGCATCGAATTCCAACCACCAAATCTAAAAAGTTCGTTGACGGACAAATCGTTTTTTGCCGATAACAAAGCAGATTCACCACGAAGATTCAGATAATGATTTCCTTTTAGATGAAAATTATGTTCGCCTGAAACAAAGTAACGCATTTGGTTAACCGAGAGATTGGTTTTATCGTAATTACTTTTAATAAAATCAACTTCTGCTCGGATATTTGTATTGTAAATAAACAACGGAATGTCGCTTCCAGATTGATATTGATACCAAACACCAATACCTTTTTTAGTGAAATCTTGAGCTTGCGTATACAGAGAATCTAGAACGGCTGACGATTCAAAAATCCCTCGAAGTCCAATTTTTTGATTCTGTGATAAATGTAAATACAATGCAGGACGGAATTTCACCGTTGCAAAAGTCGAATCTTGTCGATAGATATTAACGCCAACATTAACGCCGACATTCGACTTAAAAGTGTACGGAATATCGGTTTGCAAATCAAAAGTTTGACCTTTGTCAGGATTACGTTGCCAGTAAAGACTAATGCTTTCAAAACCGTTGAACATATTACGAAGCGCAATATTAATTGTTCCGTTAAAAGTGAATTTCTCGGTTTTATCGTTTCCAAAACCTAACATTCCATCAAAATTGTTGACACGTTTTTTTTGAAGAAAAAGATAAATTTGTGTAGAATCTTTCGTGAACAAAGTTTGCGGCGGTTTTTCCAAACTTACAAAAGTGTGACCTTGTAGATCTTTGTTGATGGCGACAAGGTTTTTATCATCGTACACTTTCCCGAGATAGGCTTTTTCTAGATTTTTAACAAAACGTTTGGGGACGCGCTCGTAACCGCGAACAACAAAAGAATTGATGCGTCGCTGTTGCGCAGGTACCACCGAAATTTCTATCGTTGGCTTATCGTTTTTAATCTCAATAAATTTTGTTCTAACACGATTAAATGCAAAACCTTTGTCTCTATATCTTTGATTAATTTTTAGCTTTAAAGAATCCAAATTTTTGACATAAATCTCCTTAGGATAATTGAATTCTTTTTGCAAACTATCCGAAAATTTAACTTGCGCTTGGTTAAAGTTGGGACCTTTGTCATAATAGATTTCGGTGTGTTGGTCTTTATTTTCTACCGAGTGTAATTTTGCAAAAAAGTAAGAGGTTTGCGCGAGACTGTCCAAAAACTTAACTGCCGCTGCCGAATCTTTTACGATGTTTTTCGTTTGCGTGTCTTTGTCAATCAGCCAAAAATCCCGTTGCTGTGCTTGCAAAAACACAGTCCAAAAAATCGCAATGATATAGAGTAGAGATTTCGGCATTAACAACGACCAACATTAGTTTAACAGAAATTACTTTAGATTATTGTATTTCTTCATCAGATGTTCGTACAAGTTTTGTGGCAAAATCCATTTCAACGGAACACCAATTTTTTGTCCAAAAGCACCAAAATAATAATGCGCTTTCCAGCTTGATTTTTGTAGAAGTTGATCGATGTAGGTGGCAACTTCCAAAGGTTCATTACCTTTGTCAACATGCGCGTTCATCAAAGAATAAACTTTTTCAAAAATCCCTTGATATGGTGCAGAAACATTGGTTTTGATGCGGTTGTCAGCGATATTGGTTTTAATGTCGCCAAGGTGAAGCGAGCAGACATTTACGTTCCATTGCTCAACCTCATAGCGCATCGCTTCCGTAACTTTGTCGACTGCCGCTTTGGATGCCGAATAAAATCCTCGGAAAGGCAAACCCATTTCGCTTCCAATACTCGAAATGTTAATAATTTGTCCCGATTTTTGGGCACGCATTGTTGGCATCACTGCACTTATCATTTGCACAGTTCCAACAAGATTTAGGTTAAAAAGTTTTAAAATCTCATCTTGGCCAGAATCTTCTACAGCGCCTACCATTCCCATTCCAGCATTGTTGATGAGAACATCGATTTTGCCTTCTTTTTCAAGAATTTTCCCAACTGCATTTTTAACGT
The DNA here is from genome assembly GCF_032062245.1 of Soonwooa sp. Classification (NCBI taxonomy): domain Bacteria; kingdom Pseudomonadati; phylum Bacteroidota; class Flavobacteriia; order Flavobacteriales; family Weeksellaceae; genus Soonwooa; species Soonwooa sp. The sequence continues at coordinate 34,597 of NZ_DAMBQF010000001.1, read as the reverse complement.
CATCATTCTTAGTGACATCCGTTGGTAGGCACATAAAATGTGGACTATCGGTCGTTTTCCGGCTAAGACCGTAGACTTTATTTCCTTTTTTACCAAAATATTCTGCAAGCGCAAAACCGATTCCAGTCGAACTTCCCGTGATGATGTATACTTTTGACATTTTATTAATTTTTAGGAGCAAGACCATTTTGTCGTTCTATGACAATATGGACCCGCTGTTCGCTATATCTTTTGTTGGTCGCTCGGTCGGCTCTGCTACGCTCCGCCGCCTCACTCCCACACAAAAGGATGCCGCTTCCATCGGGGCTAGCGATAACTATTTTTACCTTTGTTTGATTATAATTGTTCGGTCACTTTTTTAAAATCTGTCCAAAATTCGGGATAAGATTTTTCAACCACTTGGTCGTCCAAGATCTCAAGATCGTAAAGCAAAGCCGCTGGTGCAAAAGCCATTGCCATACGATGATCATTATAAGTTTCGACTTGGATGTGTGCGTCGGCTTGACCAAAGTTGACAGATTCGATTCTATCGTTGGTGATGATGGTTGTTGCCCCCAATTTTTTTAATTCTTTTTGAAGCGCAACCAATCGATCCGTTTCTTTGACCTTTAGCGTTTGCAGACCAGTTATCGAAAACGGAATCTTCAAAAGCGTTGCTGTCACACACAAAGTTTGTGCAATGTCTGGACAATCATTCATGTCAACGCTGATAAATTCTGTTAACTCATGATGCGGATCGGGCATTAATGCAATGCTGTTTTCCGCAAAATCTGATAATGTATCAATCCCGAAAAATTTCCAATACAATTCTTTTATAACGCTGTCGCCCTGCAAAGACAATGTTTTAAAACTTTTTAGATTAATAACTTTTCGACCAACCGCTGCTAAAGAATAATAATAAGATGCAGATGACCAATCGCTTTCCACTTCGTAATGTTGTGTTCTTAGGCTTTCTGTATGCGCTTCGATTTTAATTTGTTGACCGTCAAGTTTAGCTTCAATACCAAGATTATGCAGAATATGTAAAGTCATTTCCAGATAAGGACGAGAAGTGATTTCGCCAACCAGATTGATGTTAAGACCATTTTCTAGTTTAGCACCAATCAACATCAAAGATGTAATAAACTGACTCGAAATATTAGCAGGAATTTCAACTTCGTTTTTAGAAAGTTTTTTACCAACAATCTTTAAAGGCGGAAAACCATCATTTTCCAAATATTCAATATCAGCACCTAAAGATTTTAAAGCCGAAACCAAATCTTTAATCGGGCGTTGTTTCATTCTGTCCGAACCCGTCAAAGTCACCGTTCTTCCTTCTTGTATCGCCAGATAAGACGTTAAAAATCGCATCGCTGTTCCCGCATGATGGATGTCGATAACATCGCCAGTTTGGTTAAGCGCAGCCTCTAGGAGTTGCGTGTCCTGCGAATTTGATAAATTGAGAATGTCGATATGATTATACAGACCGGCCAAAATCAAAAGACGGTTCGAAATACTTTTCGAACCGGTAATTTGTATCTGTTGTCCGTCTATCAGTTGGGACTTTTTTAATAGCATAAAAGCTTTATTTTAGTTTTTCATTTTGAGCATGCCTTTCTGCATCACGCTCGGTTTTTAGTTTCATTTTTTTATCGAAAGCAGATTGCAAGTCCACGCCAGTTTGGTTAGCTAGACATAAAGTTACAAAGAGAACATCGGCCAATTCTTCACCCAAATCTTTGGATTTGTCAGATTCTTTTTCACTTTGTTCACCATAACGACGGGCAATAATTCTTGCTACTTCGCCAACTTCTTCGGTCAACATCGCCATATTGGTCAACTCGTTAAAATATCTAACGCCAACCGTTTTTATCCAAGCATCGACTTCTTGTTGAAGTTTTGTGATTTCCATTTTTTTTTAAAAAAATCTATTAAAATTCGTAAGCTCCAATTGTTGATGGACTCTTTCTGTCTTTACCTGTAATATCTTTTTCGCCAGCCACAAGACGCGTGCCTTTTCCGATTGCGCCAGAACCTTCTTTAACTCTTAAATTCATTTTGTGAATATAATAGTTAGCGAATTTTGGTTCCACGTTTTTGATAGAATTTTGGATGTTGTTATTGTTTTCAAAAGCGAAACCTGCTTTATCATCATATTTTAACAAAGAGTTTTTAATGTTATAATTAAAGACTTGTCCAGTCGTTGGAGCAAAAAGAACTGCATTTGACAAATTGTTATAAGCAATCGAGTTAGTCATGTTGAAAATAAGCGGTTCTTTATACTCGTTATCGCCGTCTTTCCAAGAGTTGGTTGCGTAGATGCTCAAGCCGGAAAGACTTCCATTTAAGTCCCAATAATTTGCAAAAGTGCTGTATGTCAAATTGTAAGTACCACCTTTAAAGATTGCTAAATCTGCTTCGCCGCAGTTATTCATCACCAAATTGTTGGTTTTCAAATTTGCACCGATCGCATAGATGCCGAAACTTTGGAAAGTGTGGATGATGCTATTTTTAATTGTTGCAATATTATCTTTTAGTTGCAGACCAACCGTTCCGCCGTAGACTTTGGCGTAGTTCATATTAAGTGTAGAGGCAGCTTCCATGCGTATTCCGTTCCAGTTAGCAGGTAGCGTGTCGTATCGTGTATCGTTTCTATCACCACGGAAAGTTACTTCGTTTTGATATTCACCTTGTACATCAAGTATGGCATTTTTAGAAATGTTAAGTCCACTCTTCTTGTGGAAATAGACTTTAGTTCCTTTTTCAACCGTAAGTTTTTTGCCTTCAGCAAGTGTTAAATCACCAAAAATAATTTTCGCTTTATCGTTTTTCCAAGTCGTGTCGTCAGATATAATATTTGGATTAGTGTCCGATTGGATAAAATATTCAGCATCTTGAACTACTGAGAAAAGTGTTACTTTTTGTTGTCCAGCTGAGGTTTCGAAAACCACTTTGTCTTCTGCGATTGCTTCTGGAGCATTGGCAGTCGGCGCAATTTCTACGAAAACAAAAAGACTATCATTTTTTCTTAAAGGAACATTTTTGAAATCGGTTCCAGATTTTCCATCAACATTAATACGATAAAGAGAAGCATTGCCACCTTCTAGAGAAATTCTCGGGATTTGCACATCTTTGTTGTCGTTATTATAGACTTTTACAGCATAAGTTTCGGAACGCATTTGGTTATAAACGGTGTCGCAAAACACAGTGTCTGTCGAAAATTTCAACGATTGTGCTGGCGTATCAAAAACGATATCGTCATTTTTACAAGAGAATAAAAACAAAGCACACCAAAAAGCTAATCCTAAAAGTACTCGTAGTTTCATCAAATTTTTTTAAAGTGTTTCAAAACTACAATAATTTTTTTTTTCCATCAATCTAAATTGAACTTAATCCTAAATATTGATTAAAATCACTAACTAACGTTTGTTAGTGTCGATTATTTTTTTATATTTGTAAACGACCAATCACAAAATATTAATCTCGAAAATGATATTTAATCCCAATGCAGAAACTTTAACAAAAGATAAGCTGAGAGCACTTCAGACGGAATCTTTGCAAAATATTGTTCAATATGTTTATAAGAATGTTGAGTTTTATAAAAGTAAGTATGACGCATTTGGGATTGACATTTCGGGGATTAGATCTTTGGAAGATTTACAAAAACTTCCTTTCACCAAAAAACACGATTTACGCGACAATTATCCATTCGGATTGTTTGCTGTACCTCAAGAAAAAGTAGCAAGATTGCATTGTTCTAGCGGAACAACAGGAAAGCCTACCGTTGTTGGTTATACAAAAAATGACATCGAATTGTTTTCTGAAGTTGTCGCAAGATCTTTGGCGGCTGCAGGCTGCGAAGCTGGTATGAAGTTGCAAAATGCATACAGTTACGGACTTTTCACGGGAGGTCTTGGTCTTCATTACAGCGCCGAAAAATTAGGAATGAATGTTATTCCGATTTCTGGTGGGGGAACCGAACGTCAAATTATGTTGCTTCAAGATTTTCAACCAGAAGCCATTGCAGCAACACCATCTTATCTTTTAAGTATTATTGAAGAGATCAAAAGACGAAATATCGATATTAAAACACTTAACCTTAAATATGCGATTCTAGGTTCTGAGCCTTGGTCGGAAAGTTTAAGAAAAAGAATCGAAGCAGGTCTTAATGTGAAAGCGACTAATATTTACGGTTTAAGCGAAATTATTGGCCCTGGTGTGGCGCAAGAATCAGTTGAAGAACGCGGAACAGGAAGTTATATCTGGGAAGATCTTTTCTATCCAGAAATTGTTGACGAAAAAACTGGCGAACCAGTGGCTGAAGGCGAATATGGTGTTTTGGTTTTAACGACTTTAACTAAAGAGGCGATGCCGATTATCAGATATTGGACGGGCGACATTACGAATCTCACTTATGAACATTCTAAGTCTCGAACTTTAGTGAAAATGGGACCAATCGTTGGTCGTGCCGATGATATGATGATTATTAGAGGTGTTAATTTTTTCCATACTCAGATTGCAGATGTTTTGGAAGCTTATGATTTTGCTTCTGCTAATTATCAAATCGAATTAACACGAAAATCGGCAATGGATAGCGTGAAAGTCTCTGTAGAAATTGAAGACGCTTTTTTGAAAAGTTGCGATATTTTTAAAATTTCAGATGAAAATAAAAGCTCAAGCGAACAACTTTTACAAGTTAAAAAAACGCTTGAGAAGAAAATAAAAGATTGCATCGGATTGTCAATGGAAGTTTGTCTTTGTAATATTGGTGACTTGCCAAGAAGCGAAGGCGGAAAACTTAACCGTATTGTCGACAACCGAAATATCTAATTTAATAAGTTTAGTAAAAAGTAAAAATGGAATTAACCCAACCTAAAAAAAATATTAACGAAAGCAATTTGGAAGATTTTCTGAAGAATGCTTATCGATTGATGTTTACTGCTAAAAGTCTTACCGAATTGTATGAGGAAGAAAAACGTGTGGCTTCTAAATATGTGCATGCGACGTCTCGTGGTCACGAAGCGATACAATTAGCAGTAGGCTTACAACTTTTACCACAAGATTTTTTGAGTGCTTATTATCGTGATGATAGCATCCTTTTAGGCATCGGAATTACGCCTTACGAGTTGATGCTTCAACTCTTAGCAAAGCGTGATGATCCATTTTCTGGTGGTAGAACTTATTATTCGCATCCGAGTTTGAGACGCGATGACATGCCGAAAATTCCACATCAGAGTAGTGCGACAGGTATGCAAGCGATCCCAACAACTGGTGTTGCGATGGGTTTAAAATATAAAGAAGAATTAGGTCTTGCAGAAGATTTCGATGATAAACCAATTGCAGTTTGTTCTCTTGGAGACGCAAGTTGTACTGAAGGTGAAGTAGCAGAGGCTTTTCAAATGGCAGCTTTGAAACAACTTCCGATTTTATATTTGGTTCAAGATAACGAGTGGGATATTTCTGCGCATGCTTCAGAAATTCGTGCGCAAGATATGTCAAAGTACATTCAAGGTTTTGAAGGTATAAAGGCGAGAACAATTGACGGAACAGATTTTATTAAATCTTACGAAACAGTTAAAGAATGCATCCGCATTATTCGTGAAGAACGTCGCCCAATGTTGATTCATGCGAAGGTTCCTTTACTAAATCACCATACTTCTGGGGTTAGAAAAGAATGGTACCGTGACGATTTGGAAGAAGCAGCGACAAGAGATCCACTTCCAAAACTTAGAGAAAAATTATCAGAATTCGGAATCGACGATTCTGAAGTTTCAACAATAGAAAATGAGGTTTTAAACCTTGTTAAAGCCGATTACCAAAGAGCTTTGCAAGCGGAAGATCCTCGACCAGAAGATTTGTTCACCCACGATTTTGTGCCAACACCAATTACCGAAGAAAAAGGAATTCGTGTGCCAGAAGGCAAAGTGCCAACCGTAATGGTGGATTGCGCTTTGTTCGCCATTCGCGAAATTATGGACAAACATCCCGAATCTTTGTTGTACGGACAAGATGTTGGAGCACGTTTGGGTGGTGTTTTCCGTGAAGCGATTACTTTGGCGGGACAATTTGGCGACAAAAGAGTTTTCAATACACCAATCCAAGAAGCATTTATTATTGGATCAACGGTTGGTATGAGTGCTGTTGGGCTAAAACCAATTGTTGAGGTTCAGTTTGCTGATTATATTTGGCCAGGTCTTAATCAATTGTTTACCGAAGTAGCAAGAAGTTGTTATTTATCAAACGGAAAATGGCCAGTATCCATGATTTTGAGAGTTCCGATTGGCGCTTACGGAAGTGGTGGACCTTACCATTCAAGTTCTGTGGAAAGTGTTTTAACGAATATTAAAGGAATTAAAATCGCTTATCCATCGACAGGAGCAGATCTTAAAGGTTTGATGAAGTCGGCTTATTACGATCCAAATCCAGTAGTGATGTTGGAACATAAAGGACTTTATTGGTCAAAAATTGCAGGAACTGAAGAAGCAAAAACAATTGAGCCAGACGAAGATTATATCATTCCATTTGGGAAAGCTAGAGAAGTCTTGTTAGCAGATTCTCAAAAAGAGCGATCAACATTGACGATTATCACTTACGGAATGGGTGTTTATTGGGCGAGCAATGCTGCTAAAGATTTTGAAGGTCGTGTAGAAATTATCGATTTAAGAACTTTGGCACCGCTTGACGAAAAAAGAATTTTTGAAAGTGTTAAAAAGCATAATCGTTGTATCGTTTTAACAGAAGAACCAGTACAGAATAGCTTTGCGCAAAGCATTGCAGCAAGAATTTCGGATACATGTTTCCGCGATTTGGATGCGCCTGTTAAAGTGGTTGGCGCTGAGAATATGCCAGCCATTCCACTTAACTCTGTTTTAGAAGAAACCATGCTTCCAAATGCTGAGAAATTAAAAATACAAATCGATCAGCTTTTAAAATATTAAAATGGCGCCATTAAGAACTAAAGTAAATAAAAGAGAACTTATCCTTACCGAAGCTTCGAAGCTTTTTAAAGATCGTGGTTTTGGAGGGACAGGCATGCGCGACATTGCTGAAAAAGTAGGTATGGAAGCCGCGTCGATGTACAACCATATCAAATCTAAAGACGAAATTTTAGAATTGATTTGTTTTAAAATAGCTGACGCTTACACGACACACCTTTCAGAAATTGCAGACACAGAAGCTAGTTTTCAAGATAAATTAAAACAAATTATCAAAGTCCATATCGACTTGATGATTCACGATGCAGCCGCAGTTTCGGTGGCAAATAACGATTGGAAGTATCTTCGCGATCAGAAGAAGGAAGAATACAAAAGCATCAGAAAATCCTACGAAAGAAGTTTTGCTTTTGTCCTTGAAGAAGGCATGAAGTCAGGAGAATTCAAAACCATGAATGTTTCCGTAGCTCTGTTCACAATCTTGTCATCTTTACGCTGGATCGAGCTTTGGTACAAGCCAAGCCGAGATATTTCGGCGGAAGAATTACAAGAAGAACTTTCAACAATTTTACTTAACGGAATAAATATTTAATAGATAATGTCAACAACTTTTCATCCTCTCAAAATAAAAAAAATCAAACGCGAAACGCCAGACTGTGTTTCGGTAAGTTTTGACGTGCCAGAGGACTTAAAAGAGCAATTTAGATTTACGCAAGGACAATATTTAACATTCAAACAAATTAACAACGGCCAAGAGATTAGACGTTCCTACTCAATTTGTGCAAGTCCATGCGAAGATGAACTAAAAGTTGCGGTGAAGAAGATCACAGATGGCGTATTTTCGAGCTATATTAACGATGTTGCAAAAGAAGGCGACGTGGTAGAAGTAATGACGCCACAAGGGACTTTCTTTACAGAACTAAAACCTTACAATAAAAAAACTTATGTTGCCTTTGCGGCAGGAAGTGGCATCACTCCAGTGATGTCGATTGTAAAATCCGTTCTGAAAAACGAGCCCAACAGCAACTTTGTTTTAATCTACGGCAACCGAAATAAAGCCCACATTATCTTTAAAGAAGACATCGAAGCACTTAAGAATATCTTTATGGATAGACTTAGTGTTTACCATATTTTGAGCCGCGAGATTGCCGACGCCGATTTGTTGGCAGGACGTATCACAGCAGAAAAAGCCAAGCTTTTTTTAGAGCATATTGTCCCTGTTGACACCATTGATGAGGTTTTCCTTTGCGGTCCAGAAGATATGATTCTTGACGTTCGCGATACATTGCAAGACGCAGGTCTAGAGCCCAAAAAGATTCATTTTGAATTGTTTTACAGTGCAACAGCAGAGGAGAAGAAAAAAGAACATGCACAAGCGGTTAACAGAGCAGACGATAAATACAGCAAAGTAACCGTTAAGCTGGACGCATCGGCACTTAATATGGATTTGGCTTATCACGGGCAGACCATTTTGGATGCCGCATTACAAAACGGTGCAGATCTGCCATACGCTTGTAAAGGCGGTGTTTGCGCGACTTGTAAATGCAAGTTGGAGAAAGGCGAAGTCGAAATGGACATCAATTATTCTTTGGAGCAAGATGAGTTGGATGCAGGATTTATCCTATCTTGTCAGGCGCATCCACGTTCAGAGGAAGTTATTGTTAATTTTGACATCAAGTAATTATAGATTCATTATTGGGGCAGCATTTCCGCCTTCCGCTCCCGCTATTTTTTGCCAAGGCTTAGTCCAACGCAAAAAAAATGAGCTCCGCTCAAGTCGGGCTGCGACAACATAATGCAGAAAAACCTAGCCCCCGTCGAGGCGGTTAATAACAGAATAGACCGAAAATCTATTCACAAAAAATGAAAATTATTAGTCGATATAGAATAGCACAAATCCTATTTTATAAAAGATTTTAAAAAAAATAATTCCATTAAAAAATAAAAATTATGGAAACAACAGAAATCAACTTGGAACAACACTTCCAAAACAAAATCGATAACGAAATCCGCATCGAGCCAAAAGATTGGATGCCGGAAGCTTATAGAAAGACGCTTATTCGTCAGATTTCTCAACACGCACATTCCGAGATTGTTGGGATGTTGCCGGAAGCCAATTGGATTACCAGAGCACCAAGCTTGAAACGTAAAAAAATCCTTTTAGCAAAAGTTCAAGATGAAGGCGGACATGGTTTATACCTTTATTGTGCAGCCGAAACTTTAGGCGTAACACGTGACGAAACACTTCGTGACCTACATTCAGGGAAAGCAAAATATTCAAGTATCTTCAATTATCCAACATTAACTTGGGCAGATATGGGTGCAATTGGTTGGTTGGTAGACGGTGCGGCAATTCTTAACCAAGTGCCATTGTGTAGAGCATCTTATGGCCCTTATGCAAGGGCGATGGTTAGGATTTGTAAAGAAGAAAGTTTCCACCAACGTCAAGGTTACGAGTTGATGATGAAGTTGGCTCAAGGCTCACCGGAACAAAAAGAAATGGCACAAGACGCATTCAACCGTTGGTGGTGGCCAACCTTGATGATGTTTGGACCTCGTGATGCCGAATCAGGAAACACCGAAGCTTCTATGAACTGGAGAATTAAACGTTTCTCAAACGATGAGTTAAGACAACGATTTGTAGATATGACGGTGCCACAAGCCGAATATTTAGGATTGACAATTCCTGATCCAGATTTAAAGTTCAACGAAGAAACTGGACACTACGAATTCGGAGAAATCGATTGGGAAGAATTCTGGAATGTCGTTAAAGGCAACGGAATGTGCAACAAAGAAAGACTCGAAGTACGTCGCAAAGCTTTCGACGAAGGCGCTTGGGTACGAGACGCGGCAACAGCTTACCACGAAAAAAGAAAACAAAAAGAACAACAGAAAAAAATAAGTTAAGATGCAAAATAACGAATGGCCACTTTGGGAAGTCTTCATCAGAAGCCGCCAAGGACTAGATCACAAACATGTTGGTAGCCTTCATGCTGCCGATGCAGAAATGGCAATTCAAAATGCCAGAGATGTTTACACCAGACGTTTGGAGGGTGTTAGTATTTGGGTTGTTGAGTCCAAATTTATCACCGCTTCTAGTCCCGACGATGCAGGTGCATTTTATGAGCCTTCGGAGGACAAGGTATACAGACATCCGACCTTCTACCACGTTCCTGAAGAAATCAAAAATATGTAAAACAATTTGGGCAGCTTTTCCGTCCTCCGTTCCCGCTTTTTTGTTTCGCTACGCTACACAAAAAGAGCTCCACTCAGGCCGGGCTGCAGATTCGGGTTCCGATTTTAATTTTCGGAGGAAGATAAAATTTTTAGCCCAATTGGACTTAATTATAAAGTCCATCAACAAATTTAAAATTAAAACTTGCGCATTTTAGCGTTTCAAGTAAAATGGAAAATAAAGAAAACAACCAGCTCAACTATCTTCTTCATTTGGCAGATACCAGCATGATTCTTGGGCAACGTTTGTCAGAATGGTGTGGCAAAGGACCTGTTTTAGAACAAGATATTGCATTGTCAAATATTGCTTTGGATCTTTTAGGAGAAGCATCTCATTATTATGAGTTAGCGGCTAATCTACAAGGTGAAGGCAAAACTGAAGACGATTTAGCATTTTTACGCAACGAAAGAGATTTCAAAAATCTTTTAATCACCGAACGTCCAAACGGACATTTCGGAGATACCATTGCAAGACAGTTTTACTTCGATATCTATAATGTTTTGTTGTTAAATGAACTGAAGAAATCTTCAAATTCAGAAATTGCAGCCATCGCTGAAAAATCTTTGAAGGAAGCAACTTACCATACAAAATGGAGCTCAGAATGGGTAATCCGTTTAGGTGATGGCACTGAAGAAAGTCATGATAAAATTCAAAAATCAATTCTTGATTTTGTTGATTATACCGACGAAATGTTCATTCCAACTAATTGGGAAAGGTCTTTGATAGCTTCAGGTGAAATGCCAGACATCACAACTTTTAAAGATAAATGGATAACTCGTGTTAATCAGGTTTTAGAAGAAGCGACGTTGACTGTTGATTTTTCAAAATCAAGAAAATTAATTGGTGGTAAAGACGGTAAACATACCGAGGCTTTAGGTTACATATTTGCAGAAATGCAATATATGCAACGCACTTACCCTAATATGGAATGGTAAATTAGTTGAGCCACTTCGTAGTTCTCCTAATACTAATCTTTACATTTGAAAATATGCTTCAACTTGTATAGTCCCGAAGGTACGAATTATCATAGCATTGGGTTTTAACCGATGGCTAAAATTAATAACGACGATTACAAACCGTCGAAATAGCAGCAAGAAATGCAGTTTAAAGAAGAACAAATTTGGCGGTTTTTAAGTGAAGTACAGGATCCAGAAGTTCCTGTGCTTAACATTTTGGAACTTGGCATTGTCAGAGAAGTTCTTATCAAAGATGATGATGTCGAAGTTGTTGTAACGCCAACATATTCAGGTTGTCCAGCAACATCAATGATCAATAAGTCAATTCGATTAAAACTTATTGAAAAAGGTATCAAGAATGTAAAATTAACCAATCGATTAAGTCCGGCTTGGACGACTGATTGGATGACAGCGGAGGCAAAAGAAAAACTAAAAGCTTATGGCATTGCGCCACCAGTTTATTCTAAAACAAATCAAGACGATTTGTTTGCAAAGCCCGATGAGGTGCCTTGTCCACATTGCGGATCAAGTCATACAAAATTGATAAGTCAATTTGGATCGACGGCTTGCAAAGCATTATATCAATGCGAAGACTGCCGCGAACCTTTTGACTATTTTAAATGTCATTAATAAAAATGAAATTCTAATATTAAAAAGTAAATGAAAATAGGAATTGTAGGAAGTGGCGCAATGGGAAGCGGAATTGCTCAAGTTGTCGCAATGGCGGGCAATGATATTTGTCTGTACGATAGCAATCCGATTGCGTTAGAGAAAGCTGGCGCTAATCTAGAAGCAACCTTTCAAAAACTGGCTGACAAAGGAAAAATTTCTTTGCAAGATTCTGAACTTTATTTTAGTAAAATTCGATTAGTTAATAAATTGGATGAACTTTCGCATTCGGAATTAATTATAGAAGCAATTATCGAAGATTTAGATATCAAAAAAGATTTGTTTCAAAAATTAGAAAATTTAGTATCTGAAGATTGTATTTTGGCAAGTAACACGTCTTCGTTGTCAATGGCTTCTATTGCAGCGTCTTGCCAAAAACCAAATCGTGTTATCGGAATTCACTTTTTTAATCCAGCACCTTTGATGGCTTTGGTTGAAATTATTCCTGCTGTACAAACCAATCCTGCTATAGTTACACAAACGAAATCTTTAGTTGAAAACTGGAAAAAACTTCCTGCTATTGCGAAAGATACACCAGGATTTATCGTGAATCGTGTGGCAAGACCTTTCTATGGAGAAGCAATCAGAATTTTAGAAGAAGGCGTTGCAGATTGTGCGACGATTGATTATGCCATGACAAGTTTGGGAGGTTTCCGAATGGGACCTTTCCTGTTGATGGATTTTATAGGACATGACGTTAACTATCGTGTTACAGAAAGTGTTTTCAAGGAGTTTTTCTATGATCCAAAATTTAAACCATCGTTTACTCAAAAACGATTATTCGAAGCTGGATTTTATGGAAGAAAGTCGGGTAGAGGTTTTTATGACTATTCAGAAAATGCGACACAGCCAGAACTAGATACAAATCCTAAACTTTTAGAAAAAATTTTTAAAAGAGTTTTAATAATGTTGATGAATGAAGCAGCAGATGCCTATTTCTTAAATATTGCTTCAGTTGAAGATATCGATGTTGCAATGACTAAAGGCGTTAATTACCCGAAAGGACTATTAGCTTGGGCAGACGAATTTGGACTTCAAAATTTAGAAAAAGAATTGGATGAACTTTATAACTTCTATCATGAAGATCGCTACCGTTGTAGTCCAATTATCCGTCGTTTAGCCAAAGAAAACAAAACTTTTTATTAACGATAGAAAAAAATATTAATTGTAAAATCTAATATCAAAAAAAATGAACCAAGTATATATAGTAGACGGTGTTCGTACACCAATCGGAAAACTTAAAGGAAGTTTAGCTAGCATACGTCCAGATGATATGGCGGCTTTTGTTATTAAAAAACTTTTGGAGCGTAACACGAATATCGACCAAAAAAGAATTTATGATGTCGTGTTAGGTTGTGCCAATCAAGCAGGTGAGGACAACAGAAATGTCGCTCGTATGTCAGCTTTGCTTTCCGGTTTGGATTATCACGTTCCCGGCGAAACGGTGAATAGACTTTGCGCTTCCGGTTTGTCAGCGGCGATTAATGCAGCAAGAGCAATTCAGGTTGGCGATGCCGACTTGATGATTTCTGGCGGTGTCGAAAATATGACACGTGGTCCATTGGTGATTTCAAAAACAGAAACGCCTTTTGGTGGCGATTCAAAAATATATGATACAACTTTCGGATGGCGTTTTATCAACCCAAAAATGAAAGAAATGTATGGTGCTGATGCCATGGGCGAGACGGCAGAAAATCTTGCTGAGCGTGACCAAATTTCGCGTGAAGACCAGGATTTGTTTGCCTATAATTCTCAGCAGAAAGCTAAAGTTGCTCAGGAAAACGGAAGATTGTCTAAAGAAATTGTCGGCGTTAATATTCCTCAAAGAAAAGGTGAAGATATAATTTTTGACAAAGACGAATTTCCTAAAAACGATACAACAGTTGAAGGTTTATCAAAACTGAGAACGGCTTTCAAAAAAGATGGAACTGTAACTGCTGGTAACGCTTCAGGATTAAATGATGGTGCGGCAGCTAATCTTCTTGCTTCAGAACAAGCAATTAAAGAATTTGGTTTAACACCAAAAGCAAGAATTGTATCAAGCGCTGTTGCTGGTGTAGAGCCACGAATCATGGGAATTGGTCCTGTTAAAGCCGCAGAATTGGCTTTGCAAAAAGCAGGTCTTACTTTTAATGATATTGATATTATTGAATTAAACGAAGCTTTTGCAGCACAAAGTTTAGCCTGTATCAGAGCTTGGGGCTTGGCGGATGACGATTCGAGAATCAATCCAAACGGAGGTGCAATCGCATTAGGTCATCCACTAGGAATGAGTGGCGCAAGAATCCTGAATTCTGCAATGTATGAACTTCATAATCAAAATAAAAAATATGCGCTGGCAACAATGTGTGTAGGTTTGGGACAAGGTTTTGCGGTGGTAATTGAGAAGGTTTAATTAGTTGTAAAAAGTAGAATGTACAAATTAAAAAGTACATTTAACGACACATTCTACTTTGTACATTTTCATAAATACATAAATACAAAAAAAATGAATCAACTAGAAAATTATGCGCTCGGAAGATGGATAAAAGGTGAGGGAGAAGGGCAGGCTTTATATAATTCGATTAATGGAGAATTGGTAGCAACAGCAACTTCCAAAGGTCTGGATTTTGCGGAAATGATGGACTATGCCAGAAAAATTGGCGGCCCGGCTCTTCGGAAATTAACTTTTCAGGAAAGAGGATTAATGTTAAAGAAACTCGCATTCCATCTTTTGGAAAAGAAAGAAACTTTCTATAAAGTGAGTTGGGCAACCGGCGCAACCAAAGCAGATTCCTGGGTAGACATCGAAGGCGGAATTGGAAATCTTTTTGCTAACGCATCACTCAGAAGGCAATTTCCCGATTTACCTTATTACATCGACGGCGATGCGGTGAAGCTTTCGAAGGAAGGAACGTTCATCGGACATCATATTTGCACTCCGAAACGTGGTGTTGCAATTCATATTAATGCATTTAATTTTCCGGTTTGGGGAATGTTGGAGAAAATTGCGGTCAATCTTTTGGCTGGCGTTCCGGCAATTGTAAAACCTGCAACAGCAACCAGTTTTCTAACCGAAGTTGTCGTTAAAGAAATTATTGCTTCCCAAATTTTACCTGAAGGAAGTCTGCAATTGATTTGTGGTTCAGCCAACGGAATTCTGGATAATGTGACAATGGAAGATGTTGTGACATTTACAGGTTCGGCTTCAACAGGAAAAATGTTGAAATCTCATCCAAAAATTGTTGAAGAATCTGTTCCTTTCAATCTGGAAGCAGACTCCTTGAATGCAATGGTTTTAGGCGAAGATGCAAAACTTGGAACAACGGAATTTGATTTGTTCATCAAAGAAGCAACACGCGAAATGACAACTAAAGCTGGACAAAAATGTACAGCGGTCAGAAGATTATTAGTTCCTGTAAATTTAGTGGAAGATGTTCAGATTGCACTTGGACAAAGACTTTCTGGTGTTATCATCGGTGATCCGAATGTTGATGGTGTAAGAATGGGCGCTTTGGCCAATAAAGACCAAGTGAAAGAAGTTTCTGAGAAAGTTCAGGAATTATCCAAAACTCAGGAAATCGTTTTCGGAAATCTGGAAAATTTTGAAGTTAAAGGTGCGGACAAAAATAAAGGCGCATTTATTTCTCCGATTTTATTCCTTAATTCTGACCCTTTTAAATATACAGATTGTCATAATATTGAAGCTTTCGGCCCAGTTAGCACAATCATTCCTTATAATAATTTAGATGAAGCAATTGAGTTAGCAAGAATGGGAAAAGGTTCGCTTTGCTGTTCGGTTGTGACGGCTGATGATGATTTTGCCAGAGATTTTGTTATTGGAGCCGCATCAATGCACGGCCGAATTTTGATTCTTAATTCAGACTGCGCCAAAGAAAGTACAGGTCACGGTTCACCTTTGCCGATGTTGATTCACGGAGGTCCGGGAAGAGCTGGCGGTGGCGAAGAAATGGGCGGAAAACGTGGCGTTCTTCATTATATGCAACGCACGGCGATTCAAGGTTCGCCAACAACGTTAACGCATATCACTCAGCAATATCAATACGGCGGAAAACAATGGGAAGATAACATTCATCCATTCAGAAAGCATTTTGAAGAACTGAAAATCGGTGAAACTTATATCACGGCAAAACATACTGTTACAGAATCTGATATCACCAATTTTGCCAATGTTTCCGGAGATAATTTCTATGCACATATGGATGCGACATCTTTGGAAGGGACAATTTTCGAAGGGCGTGTGGCTCACGGATATTTCATTCTGAGTAAAGCTGCTGGATTATTCGTTGACGCCAGAAAAGGTCCTGTTTTACTGAATTATGGCTTGGACGAATGCCGTTTTGTGAAGCCAGTTTATCCAGGAATGACAATTGGCGTGAAGTTTACCTGCAAAGAAAAAATTAATCAAGAAAAACGTGACGAAGAAGATATTGCGAAAGGAATTGTTCGTTGGCTGGTAGATGTTTATGACGAAACGGGAGAAACCGTTGCGATTGCAACCATTCTGACAATGGTAAAGAAACTGAATCAAGAATAAATTATTAGCAATTTGAATTAAACACTTTGTTTGTATGATATTTATAAAGGCTTTAGCCAAAACTTAAAATAAGTCTTGGCTAAAGCTTTTTTAATTTTATGAAAATCTTCCTTATTTTTTGATTAATTTTTGGTTAGAGACATTTCCGTTCACATCTTCAACTTTTACTAAATATAGTCCTGAATTTAATTGAGAAATATTGAATTCTTTTTGAGCTGTTGTTAAAACTTTTTGTCCCACCAAAGAGTAAATCTCAACAGATTTCAATTCATTTTTCGTAGAAATTGATACGATATCATTAGCAGGATTGGGATACAAATTGAATTTTAAAGTATTTTCATTGTAATCATTGTTGGCTAATGTTTCAATCGAGCCTATTATCTGTGATTGAGTTAAAGCTGTATTATAGATTTTTAAATCATCAATTCTAGCATTTAAAAAACGAGCTGATTGATCTGGTGTAGATCCAATTCTAAGAATTGTTCCCGTTGTGTTCAAACTTTTTGCTCCTTGCTGCAAAAGACTTCCGTCTCTGTAAACCTTAACCCATGTTCCATCATAAACGAAGGTTAATGTGTACCAAGTCGCAAAATTGGTTGGCATCGAAAAAGTTAAATCTGTTGGTCCCCCAAAATAATTATTTGCATTTGAAGCCGTTTGACTAAAACCATAAGCCTGAGTATTTACAGTAGTTCCCCAAGAGAAAAGATTGTTTTCTGAAGAAAGCGAACCTGACTCATAATAAACTCTTACGGAAACCGTTCTTGCCGCATTTCCTTGTGGTAAATTAGGTAAAGTGGCTGTGAAAAACGGTGATCTATTCAGATTATCTTTTTCAAGCAGCAAAGCACTATTGTTTGGAAAACTATAAGGCATTATGGTTAATGGACTTATGGTTAAAGCCGGTCCGCCATGTTCTTCATTTAAATTTCCATTAAATTTATAATGATAAATAGGAATTGGTGTTGGAGCAGTTGCTAATGTTGTAAAGCTACTTACAGTAGAATTAGAAATACCATTACCATTAGTCGCTTGCACTTTATAGTAATAAGTTGTATTGGCTGTTAATCCTGTTAAACCTATATTGGTTGACATTGGAACACTTGAATTTACAATTGGACCTTGAGTAGTACTTGTCAAAGCAGATGCAGAAGTTCCGTAATTAATAGTTGTAGGTGTTGCGACTCCGTTTGTATTTATATTAAAATTAATTGTAGCTGAAACATCCGTGATACTGTTAGAATTAACTGCCGTTATTGCAGCTGGTGCTGTTGAACCGGTTGTAAATGTTAAAGGAGCTGAAAAATTTGTTCCTGAACTATTGGTTGCCCAGACACTATACTCATAAGTTGTGTTGGGAGATAATCCAGTTAAATTTTGTGTTAGCTGTGTGTTGGCTATACCAGATGCGCTTGGTCCGTTTTGAGTTTGCGTAGGACCTCCCGGAGTAACTGCATAACGAACTTCGGTAGTTGTAGCCGCATTATCGGCATTAACGGTATAATTGATTGTAGCAGTTGTAGTTCCGATATTTGAAGAAGACAGGTTGGTAATAGTTGGTGCGGCAGTAGTGGCTTGATTATACATATCACCTATTTGAGTAGAGCTTAATGCCACGTTATAAATTCTTAAATCATCTACTTGTATGACATCACCCGTACCAGCAGAAGCATTTACTAATCGATTAAGACCAAAATATTGGACGCCAGTATTTAAGGCTCTTGCAAAATTTCCTTGCGATACACCATTATAATAAATAGAAAGCATTGAACCCGTATGAACCATCGCAACGTGAATCCAACCGTTATTAGTTGCTTGTATTTGGGCATTTGTCTGTGGCACATTATAATCATTTCCTGTACCATATGTGTAGTAACTTTTTTGTACGCCGGTTCTCCAAAACCCAAACGCTTGTCCGCTTGCGACATTACCCCAGCCTACTACAGGATAATTTTTATTGTCTGTATCATTGACAAATTTAACCCAAAAAGTTAATGTCCTTGAAGCATTTCCTGTAGGCATTGCTCCATTTGTAATATCAATGGAATATCCCAAAGTATTTGGAATATGAATAGCTTTATTAGGTTCTCCAAATCTATTGGAAACATAAGCTGAGGAAGAGGAACCACTTGGAATCCAAGTTGAAATTGTAGCTGAACCCGAATTGTTCATACTTTCGTCGAAATCCCATTTGTATATTGGTGTTTGTGCAAAACCACTTGCTGCAATCAGTAATAAACAAAAGTGTAATAGTTTTTTCATGTCTGTAAATTTTAATTCTACATCAAAACTACTTTCACCAGGTTTATATTGACGAGACCAATTCATCAAACAGGATTATGAGTTGATGAAATTTATTTCTCAAATCATTTGTAAATCACTGTACAAAAAGTTATTAAAGTATATTTGTAAAGTAACTATTCCACCATTTGAAACTGCGCTATCTACTTTTTTGCATTCTATTTTTAAACTGTTTTGTTCTTCGAGCTCAAGACCCATATTCCTATGCTATTGATAAGTCGGTAGGTTTACCGTCTAATGAGGTTTATGATGTTTTTCAGGACAAAAATGGATTTATGTGGTTTGCAACCGGTGAAGGATTGTCTAAATATGATGGCACCAAGTTTTCTACCTATTTTTCAAAAAAACAGACAAGTAAAAGTGGCTCCAACATTCTGCAGGATAAGTTTGGAAGAATATGGTATATCAATTTTGATGGTTATCTATATTATATTGAAAATAATGATTTAAAATCTTTCAAACAAGAAAACAGTATCGGCTATTATGAATTTGGAATTATTGAAGATAAGCTTTTTACGATTCAGAAAAATCAGATAGAAGTTTACGACCTGAACAATCTAAAACTCATTCGTAAAATAAAATTTAATAATATCTCTCTGAAAGCTACACATTTATCAAGGAAATATTTTTACATTTTTACCGACAAACTTTTAAAAAATGATTACGATTTAAATATAGCATCTTTAGAACTTCCTCCTGAATTGACGAATGCAAAATCTGTGGTGATTGAAAGTAATGCAGAAGATTTATACATTGTTTCAAAAACTGATGGACAATTTTTCCAATATTCTAACAAGTTATTTACTAAAAAAACTGTTTTAAAAGGCAGCATTATTCAAAATCTAAGTTTTGTAAATAATAAGCTATGGCTGGCAACTACACGTGGATTGTTTGAATATGATGATTCTAAATTCACCAACTATTTTAAAAACTATAATATCTCGAGCATATTTAAAGATGCCGAAAACAAATTTGGATTTCTAACCTAAACAACGGACTGCTGTATGTTCCGAATTTCAATTCTATTTTGTGGAAATGCAAAACCAAACCTGTGACTTTGTTTTCTGATAATGAAAAAATTACGATTGGTTATGAAAATGATATTTTGAGTGAACTAAACAGTACAACATTTAAAGAAAAAATCATTTATAACGGAAAGTCGAATCACGAGGTTTATAAAATATTTAAAGACAAGAATACTTACTTCATTACTTCAAATAATTTTAAAATTATCGGTAAATCAACCACCGAAATCAACAATGCTGTAAAAGACATCGTTAAAATTGATGAGAAATATTATGCGTTTGCTGCAAGTGGTGTTTGTGGTATTTTTTATTTGGATGCAGCAAAAAAGTCGGTTTGGGATGCTCTATATCTACAGTATTACAATAAAAATAATACAACTTTTAGTGAGGCGCGTTTATTGGTTAACGTCAGAGGGAAAGCCGTTGCTTATAATTCTGCAAACCAAAGCATTTATTTTGCTACAAACATTGGCCTTTATGCTCAAAAACTGGATTCTCAAACGGAAATTCTTTACAAGAATCAATCTGTTTTTTGTCAAAAAATGTATTATTACAAGAATTCCATTTACCTGTTGTCGAATAAAAATGAATTATTAAAAATCAATCAGAACAATCAGATTTCTAAAGAAAATATCTCGAATGGTATTACTGATGACATCAAAAATATCAGGTTGATTGATGATAAAATGTTTTTGTTTACAGACAATGCGATTTTTCAATACCATTTGGAGACAAAAAAAATAACCAAAATTCAAATTATTACTCCGGATGTTTCCGTAAGCGACATTACAACATTATCAGATAAAACCATTTTAGCAACATCAGACGGACTAATCATCAAATCCAATTCTAATTTAAGTGATGAAAAATTACCCAAATTTAGGCTGAATAATGTCTTGGTGAATGATAAAGTGGCGGCATCTAAGAATTTAGCTTTTGATGAAAATAACCTCAGTTTCAACTTTTCTGTCCTGGCTTACTTGCCGAATACTAAATTCCCTATTTCCTATAAAATAAATAACCGTAAATGGGTCGTGCTGGAAGACAACCAAAGAAGCTTGAAACTCTCTTCGCTTGCGGCGGGCGATTATGCGATACAATTCAAAATTGAAAATCTTGAGAAAACTGAAAATCAAATTATCAATTACAATTTTTCCATTCAAAAACCATTTTGGGAAAGTTATGTTTTTATTGTTTTTTGCATCCTGATTTTAATGACTTTTTTCTACCTGCTTTATAAATCTAAACTGAAGAAAATTCAGAAAAAAAACCAAATCGAAGTCAACAGGATTTCTCTAGAAAATAGTCTGAATGAGTCAAAACTCACAGCAATCCAGTCACAGATGAATCCGCATTTTTTCTATAATGCTTTGAATACAATCCAGTCCTACATCTTATCGAATGAAAAAAGAGAGGCAATTACTTATCTCAACAAATTTTCTTCATTAACGAGAATGATTTTGGAATTAACGGAGAAAAATTATATCTCCATTCAGCAAGAAATAAAAACCATAACACTTTATCTCGACCTGGAAAAAGCGCGTTTTTTTAATGATTTCAATTACACCATCACTGTTGATGAACAAATTGATGCAGAATTAATCAAAATTCCGACAATGCTTTTGCAGCCTTTTGTAGAAAATTCCATTAAGCACGGATTGCTGCATTTGAAAGGAATGAAATTATTGACCATCGACTTCAGAAGGAACAATAATGCTTTGGAAATTTGGATTGATGATAACGGCATCGGCAGGAAGAAAAGTGTAGAATTAAATGCAACCAACAGAAAAAATCATATGTCATTTGCAACCAATGCTATTTCAAAAAGATTGGAAATTCTGAATAAAAATAAAACCAATAAAATTACAGTTCAATATCTTGACAAATTAGAATTTGAAGAGTCAATAGGACCTAAAGTAATTATCAACATACCAGCCAGATGGAAATAAAAGCAATTATTATAGATGACGAAATCAGAGCACGTGTTGCATTGCAATTACTGATTGAAGAATATTGCCCGGATGTAAAAATCATTGAACAATGCGAGACGCTTGCCGAAGGAGTAAAAGAAATCAACAAACACAAACCTAATTTGGTTTTTCTGGATATAGAGATGCCTGGTCATAGCGGACTGGAATTGTTTGATTTTTTTCACGAAGAAGACATCCATTTTTCCATCATCTTTACCACGGCTTATAGTCAATATGCTATAAAAGCATTCAAATTTTCAGCGATTGATTATTTACTGAAACCTGTTAATCCAAATGAACTTGTAGAAGCGGTCAAGCGGTTTCAAAAAATAAAAACAGAAAACATCAAAGTTTTAAAAGAGAATATCAATCAGAATAAACTGAACAAAATAGCTGTTCCAACTGGCAATAGCATTGTGTTTCTGGAAACCAATCAGATTTTATATATCAAAGGAGAAGGTTCCTATTGTGAAATTGTTTTGCTCAATGGTGAAAAAATGATTTGCAGCAGGTATCTGAAAAACTTTGAAGACATACTTTCCAGTTATCCTAATTTTCTGAGAGTTCAGAAATCATATATTGCTAATTTGAGTTATGTTACTATTTATAATAAATCGAACGGCGGAAATTTGGAATTTAATAATAAAATTTGCATTCCTGTTTCTCTGGATAAAGTTGATTTGATTATGGAAAAAATTGCTCTGATTAAGAGATAAGTTGATTAACAATCTATCGATGAAATTTTTATGATGTCTAAGGATAGCTTAATTTCATTTTTTACTCAGGTTTAATTTAGAATTTAACGAACTGTTTTCAAGGTTTGCTCAGATATGTGAAAAGCAATATCTTTACCAACGTATAGTCAGTCAATTTAATTTAATAAAATGCAAGCACACGTCACGTCAACCATAGAAAACGGAATTGGAACCATCGAGTTTTTCCATCCGCAAAGCAACTCGATGCCGAGTTCTCAACTCAAGAATCTTGTAGAAGAAATTAATAACCTCAGTAAAAATGATGAGGTAAAAGTCATTATTCTGAGAAGTGGAGGAGAAAAAGCCTTTTGTGCAGGTGCGTCTTTCGATGAGTTAATCTCGATTAAAGATTTCGAAACTGGAAAAGTATTTTTCTCTGGTTTCGCCAATGTTATCAACGCGATGCGCAAATCTCCAAAGTTGATAATTGCAAGAATTCATGGTAAAGCTGTTGGCGGCGGTGTTGGTATCGCTTGCGCTGCGGATTATACTTTTGCAACAGAAAACGCTGCGGTTAAGTTGAGCGAACTGGCGGTTGGTATTGGTCCTTTTGTTATCGGTCCAGTTGTAGAAAAGAAAATCGGAACGGCTGCTTTCGCACAGTTGGCAATCAATGCTACCGAATTCTATTCGGCGGAGTGGGCGCGTGAGAAAAATATGTTCCAAGATGTCTACGAGACAACAGAAGAAATGGACGCTGAAATCGAAATTCTTGCCGAGAAACTTGCGAAATCAAATCCTGAAGCGATGTTCCAATTAAAAGAAATCTTCTGGAAAGGTACAGAAAGTTGGGATTCTCTTTTAACAGAACGTGCTGCGGTTAGTGGGCAATTGGTATTGTCGGAGTTTACGGTTAATGCTATTAATAAGTTTAAAGCGAAATAGTTGTACAAATGCTTTGGTGGCGCGAGCGAAGCGAGCGCCAAAAGAGTATAGTAGTAACAGGGAATCGCGCGCGTGAGCGATGGTAGCGGATATCCTTTTGTAATTGGCGTTTGGGCTCCGCTCATCAACCAACCCACTCAGCGCCAATTACAAAAGATAGGAGCGAACGTAGCGACCCGCTTGTTTTTTTGGATGGCCAAAGTTTAGGAAAAAAAAACAAGCGGACACGCCCAAATAATTTTAATGAAATATTTGTAGATTAAAAAATATTGTTTAATTTTGCAATCTCAAATACCAGAGTAGTAGGAAGCCATTACGTCCGAAACTCATATTTAAACAAAAATTTTTAAAAAATTCTGAAATGAAACAAGGTATACACCCAGAAAATTATAGATTGGTAGTTTTCAAAGATATGAGTAACGATGAAATGTTCCTTTGCAAATCTACTGCTGATACTAAAGACACTATCGAATACGAAGGTCAAGAATATCCATTAATCAAAATGGAAATCTCTTCTACTTCTCACCCTTTCTATACAGGTAAAACTAAGTTAGTTGATACTGCAGGACGTGTTGATAAGTTCATGAACAAGTACAAAAAATTCGCTAAATAATTTTAGAGAATTAACGTAAAATATAAAAGCTTCCGGATTTTCCGGAAGCTTTTTTTATTAAATTTGAACTTTAAGATTTAAAGTCTGATTTCTAATATCTAACATCTAAATTCTATAAAAATGCAACTTGTATTTTCGGACGCACAATATTGGGAAGATTTTCTTCCGCTTTCTTTTACACGACCAGTCGCAGAAATGCGTGTCGGGATTTTGACCTTTTCGGAACGCTGGAAAAAGCTTTTGGATATAGAAACTTCTTTCTACATCACCGAAGATTTTCTACAAGAAAAATATAAAAAACCTGCTGCGGGACAAAGCCTTTTTATTGTTCCGAATTTCTTGCCATCAGAAAGTCTTTTACAACAAATTAAAGATCTGAAAGCTGGTGAAGCGCTAGTCTACGACAACGAACTTTTGGTGGCTAACATCAATATGGAAAACTTCTCTCTTAACCAGATTGAGAAAATGACCGATGTTACAGAAGAGATTTTGTTCTTCAAAAAACCTACAGATTTGTTTTCGTATAATGACAAAGCCATCGATTTCGATTTTGAATTGTTAACGAAAGGTCGCACGTCGCAAGAGTTGTCTTCGACTTGTGGATTTTTAGGTGACAAAAAAGACTTGTTTATAGAAGAAGGAGCTGTGCTAGAGTTTGCAACAGTTAATTGTAAAACTGGTAAAATCTATATCGGTAAAGATGCTGAAGTCATGGAAGGTTGCAACCTTCGAGGACCAATTGCTTTGTGCGAACATTCTAAGTTTAATCTTGGTGCAAAAATCTACGGACCGACCACCATCGGCCCGCATTCTAAAGTAGGTGGCGAAGTTAATAACATTGTAGTTTTCGGTTTTTCGAATAAAGGACATGACGGATTTGTTGGTAATTCTGTGATTGGCGAATGGTGTAATCTTGGTGCCGACACCAATTCTTCAAACCTTAAAAATAATTATGCTTCTGTCAAACTTTGGAATTACAAATCCAAACGTTTTGAAGATACTGGACTTCAGTTCTGTGGTTTGATTATGGGAGATCATTCTAAAACAGCGATTAACACACAACTAAATACAGGAACTGTGGTTGGCGTTGCTGCTAATATTTTCAAAGCTGGTTTTCCACCAAATTTGGTAGAGAATTTTAGTTGGGGCGGCATGAAGGGTGATGAAAAATTCAAAATCGAGAAAGCTTATGAAGTTTCGGAGAGAGTAATGGAACGTCGCAAAGTAGCTTTAACTGAAAATGACAAACATATTTTAAAATATATTTACGAGAATTATTAAATTTTATTTTATTGAAAATCAAGCGTTTAAATTTATTTAGACGCTTTTTTTATTTTAAATGTAATATTTTTGTAATCACAGGTGTCTTACTTATAAACCGGCAAACATAACATGACTAAAGAAGTATTTCAAGAATCGATATATACACTCAAAGATGAGATGTATCGTTTTGCGAAAAGGTTTGTTATGAGCGCCGACGAAGCCGAAGATGTAACGATGGACTTGTTGATGAAGTTTTGGCAGAAAAAAGAAGAATTACTTTCTATAGATAATCTTAAATCTTATGTATTAAGATGTGTGAAAAATGAGTGTCTCAACCGGCTGAAGCACCATGATGTTAAACAGAATTTCGCACAATTAGAATACGGAAGATCCGAACTTTATCAAATAGAAACCAATAATTTGAAAGAGCAAATCTTGAAGTTTATCAATGATTTGCCCGAAAAACAAAAGATGGTCATCCACCTTAAAGATGTTGAGGAATACGACATTTCCGAGATCGCCGGGATTCTAGAAATGGAGGAAAATGCAGTGAGAATTAACCTGATGCGGGCCCGTCAGAAGGTGAGAGAAGCCATTAATAAACTTCACGTGTATGAAAACCGACAAATACAAGGATTGGGAGTATAGATTTTTTGAAGGTGAGGAGCTGTCGCCCGAAGAAGAAGAACTTCTAAAACAAGAAAGCGACGATCCTTATTTTTCTTTTCTAAGAGAAGAGAAACAGGAAAAGATGATGATGGATTTCGATAGTTTTTTATCGAAAGTAGAAGCTGCGGAAGAAAAGCAAGTTGAAGAGACGACACCAATTATTCCGTTAGTTACAGCAAAACCAAAATTCGGAAGCGGTTTGAAGAATTATTGGATGGCAGCAAGTTTAGTAATGTTTATGGGTATTTTAGGTGGTTACCTTTTTGTTAATGAAGAAAATGGTGATTTTAATAAACCTTTGAAAAGCGTTGTTAAACAAGATACAGAACCAGTAGAACCAGAACCAGAACAAACTATACCGAAAGATTTAGGTTCTCAAGATATAGAAGAGCCAACAAAGCACGATACAGAGGCAAACATCTCTGAACCTACAACAATTGAAACAAAGACCCCAAGGGTGAATCAGGTTGCGACAACGACATCAAAACCAGAGACATCTTCCCCGGCAAAAAATAATCAGGCAAAACCATCAAGCAAAAGCGAGGTTGCCTACAACCCAAGTTACGTGATGATCAACGGAAAACCTGTATACAACGAGCAAGAAGCTTTGGCACTAACAGAAGACGCTTTTAACTATCTTGCAAGTAATGTTAGCCAGACTGTTGACCAAGCGCAAAGTGTAAAGTAAATACGAACTGATTTTTATAATTTTAAGACAATGAAAAAACTATCAATATTACTCGTCCTGTTTTTCTTATCGACCAATATTTATGGTCAGTCCGAAAAGCTGAATCAGTTATTCACGCAATATCAAGACTCACAAGGTGTCACGACGATAAAGATTGCTAAACCAATGTTCGGCATGTTGAACAAACTTAACATCGGTGACTCCGAGTTGAGTAAAATAAAACCTTTGTTAAGCAAAATCCAAGGTCTTAATATCATGATCATGGAAAAACCAACTTTCCCAGCGGAGTTGGCTGCGGAAAATAAAATTCCGTTGCAGAATTATGAGAACCAAAAAAATAGTGTTTTATCAGCGATTAAGGCGATGAAGTACGAAGAATTGATGACTGTCAATAGTCGTGATAACAAAATCAAGTTCTTAGCTTCAGAAGCAAAAGATGGTGTGTTAAATGATTTGTTATTAAATATTTCTACTGATGAAAGCACCATTTTGATGATGTTGGAT
This sequence comes from Soonwooa sp., assembly GCF_032062245.1. NCBI lineage: Bacteria > Pseudomonadati > Bacteroidota > Flavobacteriia > Flavobacteriales > Weeksellaceae > Soonwooa > Soonwooa sp. The sequence continues at coordinate 7,616 of NZ_DAMBQF010000001.1, read as the reverse complement.
GGGAAAATCTCTATGGATGATGTTTCTAATTTAATACAAGAAACTAAAAATGTAACAGCACTTAATCCGATTTCGAGCATTAATTCGACGTCAGATGAGAATTCTAAAAGCGAAAGAAAGGTTGCAAATTTTGATGGCATCGAAGTATCAACTGGTGTGAGTGTAAAATTTACGCAAGCTGCCAATCAATCGGTTTTTGTAGATGTAGAACCTGATAAACTAAAGTACATTATTACCGAAGTTGAAAACGGTGTACTAAAAGTTTTCATCAGAAATAATGGTGTTAAAAATTTAAATATCAGAAATTTGACGGTAATTGTTTCTGCTCCGAAGATGAATCGCATTGTCACGAAATCTGGTGCGAGCTTCCAAGCGATGAATACCATTACGGATCGTGCTTTAGCAGTTGAAGCGACTTCTGGATCGCGTATCGATGGCAAGTTTGATATTTCGTCTTCAGCAGCTTTACAAGCAAGCTCTGGATCTAACATTAGAATGGATTTAAAAACAAATGCTTTGGCGATCGATGTATCAAGTGGCTCTTTTGTAAGACTTAACGGCTCTGGCGATAATGTTGCCTACAGCGTTTCGAGCGGCGCAGCTTTGGACGGAGTTGGTTTTACTTCTAAAAAAGCGACTGTTAGTGCATCTTCTGGAAGTAGTGTAAAACTAGCGGTTAGCGATGCTTTGACAGCACAAGTGTCTTCTGCAGCGTCGGTTCAGTACAAAGGGAATCCTAGTAATATTGTGACCGATGTTAAGAAAATAACGGGTGCAAGTATTACTCAGATCAATTAATATTACTTTTCACCAATCACTTTTTTAGACGATTTTAAGTTTAAAAATTAAATAAAATATTATCCCATGAAAAAATATCTATTCTTTCCCGTTTTGTCTTTTGCATTACTAAGTTTACAATCTTGCATTGTTTCGCAAAAGCCGTCTGTTGACTTTTTTAATGCACCACAATATAGAGGTCAAGCCAATTACATGAGCATTAATGTGCCTACTTTTTTAGCAAAAACTTATCTTAAAAATCAGTTACGAAACGAAGGCGATAACGAAGAAGTTATTAATTTGGTTAAGAAAGTTTCTAAAATCCGAGTGATGGTTTCCGAGAATATGAGTCCGAAAGTAATGTCAGAATTTACGACTTATCTTAATGATGAAAAGTTTCAAGAATGGGCATCAATCCGCAGCGAAGGTGATATTATCAACATCAATGCGCAACAGATAGATGATACGATTAAAAAATTAATGATTGTGGTTAACTCGCAAGATCGCGATGCCGTATTTGTCGATGTAACTGGCAAATTTACAATGGATGATATTTCGAAATTGGTGGCTGCAGGACAAAATGCGAAAGTGAAAATCAATTTTAAAAATTCAAAATCAAAACTTATCAGCCAAAAATCTTAGTTCAAACATTTTTCACTCAAAACTATATTTTTCAAACAAAAAACACTCGAATCTTCGAGTGTTTTTTTGTTATTGATTATTTTCAAGTTTTCTAAGCATTTCTTCGGTGAAGTGTTCTTGATGTTTCGGTTGCGAAAATTTTTCATCATTAGACACTTTCGAATTTCCTTTTGGGATAGATAGACTTTTCCAATTGTTGTCGGCAATCATTTTTCCTATTAAAACAATTTGCCCAACATGATATGGATAATGGGCCAATTGTCTGTTGAAGGCTTCCAAAACCGTACGACCCTGGTTGCGAATGTAGATGATTTTATCCAAGTCATTTTTCGTCAAGTCATTCAATGCTGAAAAAAGACAATTCCAGCCAGCATTCCATTTTTCTAATAAATCTGTGCGAGATTTTATATCATTTTCAAACTCTGAGTCACGATTGCGATTATCTTTTTCGCCATCAGTTGTCAAAAAATCTGTCCAGCGCGACAACATAGTTCTCCAAAGATGTTTTACGATAATTGCAATGCTGTTGCTTTCTTCGTTGTATTGCCAAAACAAAGTGTCATCCGAAAGTTGCTCGAAGGTTTTATCGCCAATACTTTTGTAATATTCGAACTGTTTTTTAACGCTTTCGAGATAATTGCTTTCCATGATCTAAGGATTTTCTTTAGAAATTTTTTCGTGATATTTCAGATACATTGGTAAAGCCGCTGATCCATACCATTTGAAACTTTCATAAGCAAAAACACCCGCCATAATCGCAGGATCAGTTTTTACTAAAGCATCTGCTTCTTCAATAGTTTTAACATTAAAGATAAACATGCCGCGATAATCTCTTTCGTTTTTATCAAAGAAAGGTCCTGCTACAGACAGTTTTCCATCTTTTGCAAGCTTCCCAATATTATCGAGATGTCCGCGCATCAATTCTGACATTTTCTTTTTGTCGTCAATTTTTGTTGGACCAGTTTTCAGCATGACGATAACGTAAGGACGCATGCCGTATTGATCTGCACTCAGCGAATCTGCGATTTTTTTATCGTAGTTCTTATTCTGTCCAAATCCTATTGCGGCGCAGATGCCGAATACGAATGTTAATAGTTGGTTCATAGCTTTTAACATTTTTGGGCGTGTCCCTCATTCGGAAATTATGCGCTCGCTTCGCTCGCACGCCATTTCCTCTTTCGGGTCGGTCTTCGCACAGTCGCTGTTTTTTTGAAAAAAAAACGAGCTCCGACAATGCGCTTCGCCCTCACGCAAATGACGGGTAATTATTCCTGGATTCTTAAAAACTCTTTTGCAAGTTCTATCATTTTTGGATCGCCCGTGTATTTTCCTTTTTCGTCAGACAGTTTTACAGTCGGTATCCATTCTTTATTGGGCGCTTGTACACCGATTAATTTCATAACGATGTTCATAGGTTTTAGGCCGACATCGTTGGTAAGGTTGGTGCCAATCCCAAATGAAATTCCGATTTTTCCACGACAAGCTTTTGTAATTTCGTCCACTTTTTCGAGGTTAAGCCCATCCGAAAAAATAATGTATTTGAAAAGCGGATTAATGCCCAAAGATTGATAATGCGCGATGGTTTTCTCAGCAAATTCTATTGGATCACCGCTGTCATGACGCACGCCATCAAAGAGTTTTGAAAACTTTTTGTCAAACTGCTGGAAGAACACATCGGTTGTATAAGTGTCGGACAATGCAACACCCAAATCACCACGATAAACGTCAATCCAATGTTCTAAGGCTAAAGAATTTGCCATTTTGAAACCGAATTCAGCCGCGTGGAACATAAACCATTCGTGGGCGTGGGTACCGATTGGTTTTACATTAAATTTCATGGCGAAATGCACATTCGATGTTCCAATGAAAGTTGAGTTTTCGTCTTGCAAAAGTGCTTCCATTACCAAATTGTGAACGTGATAAGAATGTCTTCTTCGTGTCCCAAATTCGGCGAAAGAAACGCCAAGGTCAGTCAAATGCTTTCCTTTTTCGACGGTTTTATCAATGACTTCTTGGTTGGACTGTCTTTCGAAATGGTTCATCTCATAATGTAATTCGCTGATCAATGCTAGAATAGGAACTTCCCAAAGTATTGTACGGTACCAATAACCTTCGACGCTGACTTTAACGTCGCTGCCATTTTGTTCGATTTTGACTTCGCTAGGATCGTATTGATAACCTTCTAAAAAGTCCAGATAGGGAAGACTAAGATACGGACAAGTCTTGCGGAGATAGGCTTTTTCTTCTTTGGTAAGTTTTAGGTTTGCCATGTCGTCAACGGCTTTGCGAAGTTCATCGGCAAAGTTATCTGGGAAGTTATGTTGACCTCGGTTGATGAATTCGTATTTGACGATTTCGTTGGTGAAGAGTTTTACGACGGCATTTTGCATCGTTATTTTGTAGAAATCGTTATCTAGGATTGATTTTAGTCTTACATGTTGCATAAAAGCTTGTTTTATACAAATCTACTGAATTATCGTTTTCTGTGTTATAAGTTTTAGTCAAAAGAATGTGGAATCTTCAATAATTAGCCCCGATGGAAGCGGCATCCTTTGGGTTGGCGTGAGGCGGCGGAGCGTAGCGGAGCCGTCCGAGCGCCAAACCTAAAGATACAGCGGACAGCGGGTGTAAAAGACAAAAGCATGACAAATTGCCATGCTCCTGAAAAATTTTATTATCGTAGTTTCAAATTATTGTTTGATAAATTTTAAGTTTTTGATGCCGTTTTCGGTTTTGATGTTCAACATATAAACGCCTGAAGGCAGTCGCGAAACATTGATTCTTGTAGCTGTCGTCGACATAACTTGTTTGCCACTAAGGTCGTAGATAAGGACTTTTTCGATGCTTTTGTTGGTGGCAAGTATGTTGATGAAATCTGTTGTTGGATTTGGGAAGATCTTAATCGATCTTGATGGATCTTCAACGCCCAATTTATCTGTTAATTTAATCGGCTCACGGAAAAGTGATAATTGCATAAGATTGTTGCCGATCTTTTTGTAAGTGAAAGCTTCGACAGTGTAAGTCGCATAATCTTCGGATTTGACCTCGTTAAAGAAAAGATTTTCGGTCCCGATGTTCATGTTTTCGTCCAAATTTTTATACCATGTAAAACTGTAATCTGTTCCGCTTAAAGATTGATAAAGACTTGCGGGCTGACCAATTACACCCAATACTTCTGCAGGCCCGTCGTAACGTTGTGGCGAGTAATAAAAACTATCATAATTGAAGTTAGGATTTGTAAATTGTGCTTCTACAGCCTGCTTTGAAAATCTATTGTTGCTAACATCTGCAATTGCGGGTATATTAGCTGGGATTTCGCCTTCCAAATGATTGTCACGAAGTGATAACATTAAAAGACTTGGAATGTTAAGAAGTTCTGTAGGAAAGCTACCACGAAGATCGTTGTCGTCTATAGATAGCTGTTGAAGATTTTTAAGTTGTGATAAATTTGATAATCCTGATTTAATATTATTTTGATTCAGGTTAAGATTAAGAAGGTTGGGAAGCGTCGTAATCTTACTAGGAATTTGCTCTAGCTTGTTATCTGCGATGTTTAATTGTTCTAGGCTTAGCGCATTACCAAGGTTAGAATAATTAGAAATATTGTTATGGCTGAGGTCTAGTTTTAACAGTTTAATAAGTGTTGCAACTTCAGCCGGAATGGTATTAAGCTGGTTATTAGACAAGTTAAGTTCTTGTAACAAAGTGAGGCTTGCTAAACTACCGAAACCTGATGTTAATTGGTTGTTGCTAAGGTCAAGTTGTTGCAAATTAGAAAATGTAGAAATCTTCGCAGGGATTTCTGTTAGCTGCATCTGAGAAATATTCAGGGATTTTAATTTGCTGAAATTCTGTAGACTGGCGTTAAGGTCAGATACTTCGAAATTGTTACCACCAATACTTAAATCTTCAAGGTTTGTCAAACCTGATATTCTAGTACTGGGATCGCCTGATAATCTATTATTAGAAATGTCTAAAACCGTTAACGATGCTAGACTAGAAAGGCTGGGTGCAACTTCACCATTTAGTTCATTATTTCCTAAGTCTAATTTTTGAAGTTTTGTAAACAAAGCCAAGTTAGATGGGAAAACACCTTTTAAAGCATTGTTGTTGAGTGAAATTTGGACAACATCACCATTTTTGACAGTAATACCAAACCATGTTCTAGGATCTTTTGATAGGTCCCAAGTTCGATTCCAATTTTGTCCATTGGTATTGTCGTATAAGCTTACTAAAGCATTTCTTTGTGCGTTAGAAATGCTCCATTGTGCCCATATAAAATTGGAAATCAGTATAAAAAGTAGAGTTTTTTTCAAATCTTCATAAAATTAAAACGCAAATATAATGGATAATAGAATTAGTTAATCTGTTTTTTTAAAAATTAATGATTATTTTTGGCAATGTTAATAAAAATAATGCAAAAAATTCTATTTTATTACTTACTGATTTTCACTGTTTTTATTGGGTTTTATTTCATTTATGGCTTTTCTATAACTCAAGGTAACGCACTGGTTTATCCGTTGGATGATGTTTATATTCATTTGGCAATAGCGAAAAATTTTGGAGAACAAGGTTTTTGGTCTATTAATCCCGGAGATTTTGACAGTGGATCGTCATCCATACTTTATACGCTTATTCTAAGTTTGCTTATAAAATTATTTGGAGATAATTTGTATTATCCGATGATTATTAATGTATTGGCGGGGTATGGAACTGTGTTTTGGGTTTATAGGTTTTTCAAAGATTTCTTCTCAGAAAAACTATTGAAAATTGGAATGTTTATCAGTGTCTTGTCTATGTTGTATGTGATGGTTTTGCTTGGGATGGAGCAGACAATTCACATGATGCTTTCTGTGATTGCCTTGTATTATATCAAGCAGAATGAACAAAGTGGATATGCGGCAAAAGATTATTTGAAACTGATTTTGGTTATATTGTTACTGGGAATGGTCCGTTTTGAAAGCATGTTTTTTGTAACTGCGCTTACAGCTATTCTCATCATTAATAAAAGAATAAAAGAAGGCATAGGCGTTCTATTGATTGGTTTTCTTCCAATTGTTGTTTTTGGATTGATATCCATACAATGTGGCGGTTACTTTTTCCCCAACTCTGTCCTTATAAAAGGGAATTATCCGGATGGTAATATTCTAATGAGTATTTGGATGATTTTCAAAAAAGGAATTCTTATGAATGTGTCATTTTACAAGTTGTTCTTATTTCCATTTATCTGTATAGCTCTTTATCTGTTTGATAATTATAAGAACAAAGGATTGCTCGCGATTGTAAAAAACGAAGTTTTTATTTGGTTAGTTGTATCCGTAGCATTGATGCAAAGCTTGTTTGGACTGATAAAAATCCGGTACGAAAACTACATCATGATAATGTTGTATGTAGTTGTGATTTCGATATCGGGAAAATACTTGAAAATCCCAAAGAAAATCACATTAAAACAGAGTCGAATTCAACAGTTGTTTTTCGGTTCTTTCGTTTGTTTTGTAGCAGTTGGGGTATATCTGGTGTTTTATTCTCATTTTGCATTGCGAGTTGCTTCAAAAAATATTCAGGAACAACAATTGGAAATGTCTCGTTTTCTACATGATTATTACAAAGGTCAAAAAGTAATTGCAAACGACATTGGTGCGATTTCTTATTTTTCTGAGGTTGATTTGCTGGATATTGTTGGGCTTGGATCTACAGATGTAACTCATTTTTTTGTTGATAACAAAGGTTTGGAAGAAAGTGAATTTAATAATAAATTTCACAAATTTTTAGAAGACTATGCAAAAGAGAATCAATATAAAGTTGCTATAATCTATCCTGGATGGTTCCCAAATGACCCGCCAAAAGATTGGATTGCAGTTGCATCTTGGACTATTTTTGAGAACAGAGGAACAGCAAGAGATACAGTTGTTTTGTATGCAATTAATAAACAAGAGGCGGATAAACTATTAGAAAACATTAAGCATTTCCAACTTAATAAAAATGTAAAACAACAGCTGTTGTATAAATAATCTGAGCTCGGGATAAGCAATATTTCAAATAATTGATTTAAGATAAAATTATCTTATCGCAAAGGAAAACAGAGAAATATTTCCTTTTTGAAGACACTATCCCGTTAAGTGTGTAAGTTAAAAAGTTAGGACTTGGATTTTATAATCTGAGCCTTTCTTCAAAAATAAGCATAAATTGGTTTAAAA